>DJGG01000287.1 GCA_002432195.1 Desulfobacteraceae bacterium UBA5852 | reverse complement strand
GTTTATCCACAGCCTGTTAGGGCTGCAGTACGAAGCCGCCGCTGGCGTCCACCTTGTAAACCCGGTAGAGATCGCCCACGCGGTCACCCTTGGCGTTGAAGGAGATGGCGCCGGTAAGGCCCGGGAACTGCTTCAAGTCGTTTTTCATGTACGCCGCCATCTTGGCCGGGTCGCTGGACTTCGTGGCCTCGATGGCCTTGGCGACCACGCGGAAGCCGTCACCGGCCAGCACGGCCCACACCGAACCGGGGGCGCTGTTGTACTTTTTTTGGTAGGCGGCCATAAAGGCCTTGGCCTCGGCCGTATCCAGGTCCTGGGGCACCGGCGGGCTCAGAAACATGAAGCCCTGGGCCGCATCTTTGCCGGCGATCTTGACCAGATCCGGGTTGTTGGTGGCGTCCCCGCCGATGAAAGGCACCTTCCAGTTCATTTCCATCTTCTGCCGCAGGAGCAGGCCGGCTTCGCTGTAGTAGCCGGTGAAGAAGACCACGTCCGGGTTGGCGGCCTTGAGCTTGGTGAGGATGGCCGTGTAGTCGTTCTCCTTGGGCGTCAGGGCATCGTAGAAGACGATCTTCAGGCCGTCTTTTTCCAGCAGGGCCTTGGCTTCGTCCGCCAGGCCCTTGGCATAACTGGAATTGTCGTGGAGGATGGCGATGGCCTTGAAACCGCCGCTTTTGAGGGTCTTGTAGGCCACCAGGCCCTGCTCGTCATCCCGCGGGCAGGTGCGCAGGAAGCGCGCCAGGCCCTTCTCGGTGAGGCGGATGGCGGTGGAGCCGTTGGCCACCTGGATGATTCCGGCCTCGTCGTAGATGCCCTGGGAGGCTTCGGTCACCGCGGAGCCGTAGGTGCCGATGACCGCCGCGATCTTCTGGGTGGACAGGCGTTGGGCCGCCAGGGCCGCGGTGCGCGGGTCACCGCCGTCGTCCTCGGTGATGATTTCCACCTTCTGGCCCAGGATGCCGCCGGCGGCGTTGACCTCTTCCGCCAGCAGGTTGACGATCTGCTGCATGTCCTGGCCTTCGCTGGCCCAGGCGCCGGTCAGAGGGGCCATGAGGCCGATTTTGATGGTATCGGCCGCGTAGGCCGATCCGGCCAAGAGGCCGACGAGCAGCGCAATGAGCAGAACCTTTTTCATGCAGTCCTCCTTTGGAGCGGGTTGGGTGTGGCTTGCGTGCGTTGGCGTTGGTGCGTGGGGCGGGCGCTCCGAAGGCGGCAGCGCCGAGTGAAATGGTTGGACCATTAATTAAAAAATCGGCCCTTGTCAAATAAAAAAATCGCGTTCACCGTCAGGCTTTTTGCCCCTGGATCGTGGTGTTGGCAGGGTCGGCGCACACGATTTTACCGGCTACCAGGCTGTGGATAAACAAGCACCAGGTCGAAAGGCAAGGCGCGGGCCGATGGGAAAAGCGGAGCAACCTCATAGGGTTGTGAGCAGTTTCCCGAGGTCCGCAATCCCGCCGTCGGCGGGACATTTCGGCCTTAGGCGCAGTTTATCCAAAGCCTGCTAGGCCCACCGCCGCGGATACCGGCGCGCTCAGCAGGTCAGGTGGAATCCGGCGGCAACCGCCTGGCGGCCGGTGCTCAGGTTGAATAGGTCCACGGCGGCGGTCGTGGGGCGGGTGATCAGTTCGATGCCCATGCGCTTGAGGCGCCGCTCCAGGTCGGGTTCCGGGCGCATGCGCCCATAGATGCCGGTCCCGACGATAATGACCTGCGGCGCGCTGGCCACGAGACGCTCGAGGTCCTCGAAGCGCAGCCGATGGCCTTCCTGGCGCCACCAGCCGTCCTCCACGCGGCCGTCCGGAAAAATCAGGACATCCGACGTGAAGGTCTGCTCCGCGATCACGATTTTGCCGAAGGACACAGCGGTGATCATCAGTCGGCTTCGATCCAACGCTCGGAGTCTTTCATCTTTACGGCGACACCGCTGAACCAGACACGGAATTCCTCCCCGGGGCCGTGGTGGTCCAGGGCGATCAACAGGGGACCCACCCAGCGGTGGTCCTCCCAGGTGGTGATCCGGGTGGGTTCCGGGGCGCCCCCCCGGCGATAGATCCATTCCACCAGGCGGTGCTGGCCGTCGAGAAAGATTTCGTAGACGTCGCCGGGGGTGTACCCCTTGTCCGGTGGGTAGGTGACCACCACCCGTTGGCCCGGAACCCCCCGGATGGGCGTCAGGGCGGGGCCCGTGTCGCTTACCCGGGCGTCGCGGTCCCAGGCCAGCTGCAGCGGGAACAGCAACCAGTAGCGATCGTTGATGAACCAGCTGTCGATCTGCTTCAGTTCCGCCGGAGGGGTTTCGGAGAGGTATTCCCGGCGGTAGATCGTGGGAGGAGCGCCGCCTGCGGGCGCGAAGACCACGGTGTCCGAGCCCGGCGACCAGGTCCAGGTGCGCTGGGTGACCTTGCCCCCCGCGCGGACATTGAACGTGTAACGCAGCATGTCCACGTCACCGAAGGAGTGGATGCCGTAGGCGGCCGCGACCTGGTTGCGGATGGCATCCCGCGACACCAGGCGCAGACCGCTGGAGCAACCGACAATGGCCAGCAAGGCCAACAACCAGATCATGGCGCCACGGGTGAAAATAGGCATGGTGGGTCCTCCGCGTCCGTCATTCGGCGCCGGGGTCCGTGGTATGGTGTGGGCCCGCGGCGCCTGGGCCGGTGCCGTCCGGCAAGGGTTCGAAACGGTTTTGCTCCCGGTTCTTGCGGACCCGTTCGGGGTCGAAGATGCGCCCGTTCATGGCGATGTAGACGCCTTCCGGCAGAAGCTGCACTGCCGTGAAGGCGCAGGCGATATTGAAGATGGCGTCGCTGCGCCGGAATATGGCCGGCTGCAGGGCGCCCGTCAAGACAATCACACGCCCCGGCAGGCCTTTGAGCGCCTGGGCGGTTTGCGTCATGGTGTCGGTGCCGTGGGTCACGACGAAGGCCCGTCCCTTGGTTTCGGCAATGGCCTGGCGAATCCGCAGGCGGTCCTCGTCGGTGAGGTCCAGGCTGTCTTTGCGCATCAGGGAGCGCACCCGGAAATCCACCGTGACATTGGCTTCCTGCAGGACGGCGCCGATCTGGGGCGCGCCCACCTGAAATTCGCTCTGGGCGTCAAAGTAGATTTTGTCGATGGTCCCGCCCGTGGTGATGATGTGAACGCGCATGTCGGATTCCCGCCAATCCGTTTATCCGGTTTCCAGGCCCGGGTGAGCCCCCTCCCCCCCCCGCGCGGCGGCCCGCCCCGTGTCGCCGGGTCGGCGCGGACTTCCTCGGCCGCCGCGGGGTTCAGGTTTCCAGGGGGGCACCCAGGACATAGGCCTCGTAGGTGGTGGCACCCTCCTGGAACAAGGCCAGCTGGGACTCGAATTTCTTCCGGGCGTCCTTGTTCTTCCAGTTCATCCAGCTTTCCATGTCCTGCCAGGTGCCGATGACCAGCACGTTCTGGGGGTCGTCATGGGAAACCAGGGTCTCGCCGGAAATATACCCCGGCCGGTTCATGGCCCCCGACCGGAAATCCCGCAACAGGGCGCGGATTTCGTTGACATACCCTTTTTTGAACCGCCGCTTGATGAATATTTTGACCAGCATGTCCTCACCTCCGGGTCAGCGGTTGCGGAGGGCCCCCGGAGCCGCCCCGTGCAGCCCCGGCAGCCGTCCCTGCCGCGCCCGCGTGGGGCCTCGGCCGTCGCCAGGGGGATGGGCCGGGTGCGCGGGGCGCGGATTTCCACGGGTGCACAAGGGTGTACCAGAGGACGGCGGCAGCCGTCAAACCGCGCCGCCCTCCGGGGGCCGGTTTCGCGTCCTCAGGTGCCGGGGGCCTGGACGGGGCGGTCCTCGCCCGCCCGCCCGGCCATCAGCGCGGGCTCCAGAAATCGGGCGTAGACCTGCCACACGCGATCGCCGTACCCGCCGGCCATGAGGCCGGCGTAAGGGATGGCGCGCTCGGCCAGAAACCGGTGAACCAGACGGTCCCGGGCGGTCATCTGCTCCAGGGAAAGCCGCAGTTCCCGGGCCGAGGGCAGCTCGTCGTGTTCGTAGGGGTCGGCCCCGGAGACCACCACGGCCAGGTCCGGGTGCTCGAAGGCGTCCAGGTGCTTCAGGCCTGCAGCCAGGCGCGGCAGGTACTCCGCTTCCTCCCCCGGGGCGACGGGGATATCGATATCGCTGGGCACATGGGCGGGCGAGACCCGCCCCTGGGCGTCACGCGCCGGGCCGTCCAGGGGCCAGCCCCTGGCCATGTGAATGCTCAGGGTGCGCACGCTGGGGTCTGCCTGCGTGAGGTCCGCGGTGCCATCCCCCTTGTGGGCGTCGACGTCGATGACCCAGATACGGCGCACCCGGCCTTCGGCCTGGAGCTTGCGCGCCGCGATGACGATGTCGTTGATCAGGCAGAAGCCATGGCCGAAGTCCCGGTGGGCGTGGTGCATGCCGCCGCCGAAGTAGAAGCAGAACCCGGTCTCCAGGGCCAGGCGGGCGCACTGCACGGTCCCCGCGGCCCGGTGCAGGATCCGCCCGAAGAGCTGCGCCAGCGGCAGGCGCGCCTGGGACGGAGCATAGCGGTGGTAGGCGCCATGTTCATCGATGAGCTCATAGGTGCGGATCAGCTCTTCGGCGAGGGCGTCGGAAAAAAGCCGCGCCACGTATTCCGGGCTATGTACCCGTGCCAGGTCCTGGGGTGACAGCGTTTCCGTGACGGCGGGCACGTGCCACGCGGCGCGCCGGGAGGCGAGCCAGGCATTCCGCAGGATGGCCTCGAAGGCCCGCAGGGCACGGCTGTCGCGCACCGGGATGGCGATGCCGAAATCCTGGAGGCCCAGCGGGTGCTCGCGGTCGAAGAGGATTTTCACCGCCTGGTTCCTTCCCGGGGTAGATCCCGCAGGGTGCCGACGTCGTGGGGCGCGCGGCGTCCATGGCTCCACGTCGTGCCGGCAAGCCGTGGCCGGCCCGCAAGGGGGATGGCGGCCTGCGGGGAAATTCAAATCAAGATAAGGGTCGGCCGCACGGAACTCAAGTTGCCGGCGGCGCGAACCGGCCTCCATCCGGCAGCGCAGCGGGGCTCCGCGGGCACGGTCCCGGATTTGCAATTTGGAAAGAATTTCGCTACGTATTCCACGTGCTCCAGGGCAGCGCCGAGCTCCGGGCGGTGCCGGCGTCGGCCGGCCCGCGCCGGCGGCCCTCGCCGGAGATCCCACCCCCATCCGGGGCTGCCCGGGGGACGGGTTCCGGCGGCCGCTGCCGGAGCGATGCCGGAACCAGACCATGCAACGTTTCCCCCGTCTGTGCGCACCCCTGGAGATTGCCCCGCTGCGTCTGGCCAACCGGGTCACCCGGGCGCCGTTGTTCACCGCCCTGGCCACGGTCGAGGGGCATGTCAGCGGCCCCATGCTGGCGCACTACGGTGAGCTGGCCCACAGCGGGGCGTCCATGGTGGTGGTGGCCAACGCGCTGGTGGATCCGGCGGGCTCCCTGTCGCCACGGTCCCTGCGGGTGGACCACGACCGTTTCCTCCCCGGCCTCAAGCGCCTGGCGCAGGCGATTCGGGCCCACGGCGCCGTCAGCGTCCTGCAGATCAACCACGGCGGCCGGTACGCCCGCAGCCGGGATCCCGTGGCGCCCTCGGCCATGGGCCTGGGCGATATCAACCTCCTGGGAATCTGGCGCAGCAGCCTCCAGTCCCAAGACCTGGACCGGCAGTTGGCCCTGATGAGCGAAGGGCTGCAGTTGCTGTCGCGCCTGCCCCGGGCGCTGAGCGCGGAAGAGATCGGTGCGGTGCAGCGGCGGTATGCCGCGGCGGCCCGGCGGGTCCGGCAGGCCGGGTTCGACATGGTGGAGATCCACGGGGCCAACGGCTATCTTCCGGTGCAGTTTTTCTCGCCCCGCACCAACCACCGGCGCGACCGTTACGGCGGCAGCCTGGAGAACCGCATGCGGTTCTTCCTGGAGCTCTTCGACGCCGTGCAGGACGCGGTGGGCCGGGGTTTTCCGGTGGGCTGCCGCTTGATGCTCGAGGAGTGGGTCCCCGGCGGGGTGGAGCTGGCGGAGGCCCTGGTGCTGGCCGAGCGTCTGGCACAGCGGGGCGTGGCCTACCTGTCGGTGACCGCCGGGACCTACGAGTCCTCATGGTCGGTGGAAGTCCGGAAGCGGACCCGCCGCGTGGGGTTCCTGGCAGCCGCCGCGCACCTCGTGAAACAGCGGGTCGCGGTGCCGGTCATCGTCGCCGGGCGCATCGCGACCCCGAAACTCGCGGAGCGGATCCTGCGGGACGGCGCGGCGGACCTGGTGGGTTTGGCCCGGCCGCTGCTGGCCGATCCCCAGTGGCCGGCGAAGGCCTTCAGCGGGGGCGGGCAGGGCATACGGCTCTGCCGGGACTGCGGCGGATGCTTTCAGCGGGTGCTGCTTTCCCAGCCGGTGGCGTGCCGGCACTGGCCCCCGGGGCGTCACGCGGAGTGGGTGCTTATGTGTCGTGAGGCGGAAAAACCCGCGCTCAAGGTTCTGATCGCCCTGGACGGATCGCGCGATGCCCTGTTGGGCGTGGGTTATGCCGCCCGGATGCTCGCGGGCCGCAAGGATGTCAGGATCACGCTCTTCCATGTGCGCGCTAACGACGCCCCCCTGGAGGTCATCCGGGAGGCCTTCGCTGTCGCCCGTCGCCAGCTGATCGACAGCGGTCTCCCGGAGACGGCCATCACCGACCGGCAGGTGGCCCGCAAGGTGGGCACGGCCCGCGATATCCTGGAAGAAATCCGTCGCGGCGGCTATGGCACGGTGGTCATCGGCCGCCGGGGTCTCACCCGGGCGAAACAGTTTCTTTTCGGCAGTGTTTCGCAAAAGGTGGTGCAGAACGCCCGGGAATGCGCGGTCTGGGTGGTCGATTGAATTCCGGGCACCCCCCAAACCGGCGGAATGACGGGGCGTATCCGAAGGGCCACCCGGCATCCGGGCGGGGGCCTCCGTCTTTTCCGCCCGGCAAGGAGGTTCACATGGACCGTCGACGCACCCGATGCCGACATGCGGCGTGGACCCTGGCCCTGGTGGCGGCCGTCGGTGCCATGGCGGCCGCACCGCCCCAGACCGGCGATTGCCTGCCGGAGCTGCGCCTTGCGGTACCCCGTGCGCCGGAACACCGGAGCTATCTGGGGCTGACCGGGCAGGGCGAGTTCACCTTGCACCGGATCAAGGCCGAAGTGCTGATCGTGGAAATCTTCAGCATGTACTGCCCCCACTGCCAGAAGGAGGCGCCCCGGGTAAACGCGCTCTATCACCGGATCGAGTCCCAGGACCGGTTCCGGGGCCGCATCAAGCTCATCGGCATCGGCGTGGGCAACTCGGACTACGAGGTGAGCGTTTTTCGCGAGACCTTCGCCATCCCTTTTCCCCTGTTCGCCGATGGCAATTATCACATCCACAAGCGGCTCGGAGAGGTGCGGACACCCTATTTCTTGGTGGCCCGGCCGGGATCCGACGGGGCCTGGCGGTTGATCTATTCGGCCGCCGGGGCGCTGGAGGACCTGGATGCATTCCTGGAGCGGATGCTGGTGCTGGCCGCGCCATCCAACGGAGGTGGATCATGAAGCGTGGGGCATGGGCCGCGGGATGGGCCCTTGTCGGGATTTTGGGCCTGTCGGCCGTTACCGCCTGGGGGCTGTCGGAAGCCTTCCAGGGCAACATTTACGACCCCGGGCCCCTCAAGCCCGTGGACAGCACCCTCAAGGTCAAGGCTGGTGATCCGGCACCGGACTTCGTTCTGCCCGCGGTTTCGGGGCGCACGGTTGCCCTCAAAGACTTCCAGGGGCGCCGTAACGTGGTGCTCTCCTTCGTGCCGGCGGCCTGGACGCCGGTGTGCTCCGACCAATGGCCCGGATACAACCTCGCCAAGCCCTTGTTCGAGCGGCATAATGCCGTGCTCCTGGGCATCACGGTGGACAACCTCCCGACCCTTTTTGCCTGGACGCGCCAGATGGGAGACCTCTGGTTCGACGTCCTTTCGGATTTCTGGCCCCACGGCGAGGTGGCCGCGCGCTACGGGGTGCTGCGTGGCGACGGCACGGCCGAGCGCGCCCTGATCTTCATCGATTCCGCCGGCATCGTCCGTCACGTGCATGTGGAAGACATCAACCGCCGCCCGCCNNAAATCATCGCCCACGCGCTGGAGCAGCTCCCGCGCCCCTGATGATCCCCTCCGGGACCCTCCGCCGACAACCACCTTTGCGGCGCAGCGCCCCCGTCTTGCCCAAAGGCCCGGCGTTTCGCCGGGGGGCGCCCCCCTGTCCCCCGCTGCGGCCAAGCGACCGCCCCGGGAAGGTTTTACAGGCTGTAAAATAGACCGACAGCTGCGGCTGGGCCGCGGGGCCCCGCCTTCGAAGGGCTTGGAGACTGGATTAGACGTGATATCGATCCCTTGGATGCGGTTACCGGTCCGCCTGACGGGTGCGGCATGGGAATTGCGCAGGTGAGGGGCCAGGCGCGTCTGCGCCTAAGAACGCCCATACGTGCGAAAGGAGACTGCCATGAAGTCGAATCCGACCCGCAGGAAGTGGTTGGGAGGCGGGCTGCCGGTCCTGATGATCGCGGGGCTGGCGTGGGCCGGTGGCCTTGCCGCAGCGGCACCGGCGGCGGCCAAGGATGTGCTGCGCTACAGCTGTTCGGCCCAGGTGTACGAAGCCTTCGAAATGGAGCGGATCAATGCCTTCCGCGAAGAGACCGGCATCGAAATCGATATCTTCGTCTGCCCTTCCTACACCTCGGTGCTGCGGCTGATCAACGGCGCCAGCGAAGTGGCGAGCTCCTCCCAGGGTCTCTACCTGCGCCACGCGGAAAGCGGCTACGTGGAAACGCCCTTCTGCCGGGACCCCCTGGCCATTGTGGCCCATGCCAGCCGCAAGGTGCAAGGCCTCACCGAGAGCCTGCTGCGGGAGATTTTCAGCGGCCAGGTAAAAACCTGGAAAGCCCTGGATGGTTCGGACGATGACCTGGTGGTGCTGGTTCCCGGCAGCGGCACGGCGGCGTACAAGAACTTCGACCGCATGGTGATGAAGCACCAGGAGATCGCCTACGACGTCATGACCTACCAGTCCACCATGATCCTGGAGATGATCCAGCGCCACCCCGGGGCCATCTCCTTCATTTCCTACGGCGCCACCCTCACCCATCCGCAGGTCCAGGCCCTGCGGGTGAATCAGGCGGGGCCGCGGGACAGCGGCTACCCCTACTACCAGACCTTTTCCTTTGTCACCAAGGGGGCGCCGGAGGGCAACATCAAGCGTTTCGTGGACGATGCGCTCTCGGAGAAGGGGCGGGAGATGATCCGCAACAAAGGGATGATCCCCCTGCCGGAGTGAGGGACGGGATGCGACCACCGCCCTCGGGGGCGGGCCGGCCGCTCTCAGGAGGGGTGGGGCCAGCCGCCGGCGAACCCCAACTCCCGGGCCCTGAGATCGAGATGCAGGCTGGCCACCTGCTCCAGGGGCGGGTAGCAGAGGCGGTCCGCCAGGCGGGTATCGACGGTTTTGAGGTAGCCTCGGCAGGCGTCGCAGAGGTCGATGCGCCACTCCGGTGCGTCCTCACCGCTGAAATACCGCTGGGAGCGCGGTTCCCGGGTGGCGCAGAAGGGACACTGGCGACGGGGGGCGGCCCAGTGGAATCCGCAGAAACGGCACGCCAGGCTCCGGCGGCCGTCCCCGTCCAGCAGCCCCAGAAGGGGCGGGCTGCCGCATACCGGGCAATAGCCCAGCTCCCACGGCTGCACGGGGTCGAGGTGCGCGGCCAGTTGCTCGGCGCCGCTGCTGAGGGACGGGTAGATGCTGTGGTAGGCCAACAGGGCCAGGGTTTCGACGGGGACCTCTACCGCCGCGGCGATCTGCCGCAGGGCCGGATCGTCCTCCTGCACCACGGTCCCGAAAAGGCGCGGCGCCAACCCCGCGTCGTCGGCCAGGGCCCGAACCAGGCGGGAGAGGGGCCGCCCCAAGTCAACCCCCATGTCCTGGGCCAGGCGCACCAGGGTGTCGAGCAGGGCCCTGGATTCGACTTCATCGAGGACGAAATCCCCTAAGACGACCAGGGGCAGCTGCCCCCGGCGCTTGGCGGCAAGCTGTTCCCTGGGAATGGGCTTCGGCGCCAGGTGTAAGTTGGGGCGGGAATGCTCCTGGGCGGCAAACACTTCGCTGTAGAAGCCCAGCACGGCCTCATAGGCCGGGTTGCGGGCAACTAGCTTCCGGGCGATACGGCGTAGCTCGGCCGGCGTCGGCCGCTGGGGGGATGTCATGGATGCCTTTCGCGGAGGTGCGGAGCGGTGCGGGACCCTCCGCGCCTCCCGCGGTTGTGCTTCGAAGCCCGCGGCCGGCGTTGTCCGGACTCCGCGGATGACCGGCGCCTGAAACCACGCTGGCCTGTCGAGGGCCGTTGGGCGCCCGGAAGGCACCCAACGGTGTTAGTAGGGGTTCAAAGGGCCCGCACCATCCGGCGCACCGGGCCCGTCAAGCGCCGGAGGGCCATGTGGCGTGTCATGCCGTGGCCCTGCCGGGAAGCGATGGCCGTGCGGTGGTACTTCAAGGGGTCGAAGGCCACCAGGTAGATCACCGTGACCTCGTCCGGATTGAGCAGCTGGGCCTCCGGGCAGGTGCGTTGCACAATGGACAGGCGCAGCTGCGCGTTGGCCAGGATCTCGTCCCGTTCGCCGAACTGCATGGCCCCGGTGGGGCAGGTTTTGACGCAGGCCGGCGGCAGGCCGTTGTGCACCCGGTCCACGCACATGTCGCACTTGGCCAGGGTGTCGTCCTCCGCGGCCTTGCGCGGGATGTCGTAGGGGCAGGATTCCCGGATCTCGTCGGCGAAGAGCCCCCCCGTGTTGGCCGTGTAGACCACGGCGCCGGTGAGGCCGTCCTGGTAGATGGCCTCCGGATCATCGGCCACCGCGGCGCAGGGCGGATCCAGGCAGTGGCGGCACTGGTCCGGAAAGAACAGCCAGCGCAGGCGCCCGTCGATTACCTCCTCCCGCATGCGGACCAGTTTGTAGGTGTTGAAGGACAGGTCCTCGGGGTTCTGGAAGGACCCCCGATTGACGGTTTCCTCCACCGGCAGGTCGTGCCATTGCTTGCAGGCCACCTGGCATCCCCGGCAGGCGGTGCAAAGGGTCGTGTCGATCAGAAAGGCCTTGGCCATGCGGACCACCTCCTCCCCCATCAGGTTTTTTGCACGTTGCACATGAAAGCCTTGGTTTCGGGAATGCGGGTGTTGGCATCCCCGGCCGAGGGGGTCAGGAGGTTTGCGCTGTCCTCCCTGCCGCTGGCCGGCCACTTCCAGCCGAAGTGCCAGGGGAAGCCCACCTGGTGCACGACGGCTCCGGCCACTTTCATGGGTTTGAGGCGTGCCGTGACGATCGCCGTGCAGTTCACCGCCCCCCGGGCCGTGGAGGCCCGCACCCGATCCCCATTGGCGATCCCCTTGAGCTTGGCCAGCTCTTGGCTCATCTCCACGAACATCTGGGGCTGGAGTTCCAGCAGCCAGGGCTGGTAGCGGGTCATCAGGCCTGTCTGCCAATGCTCGGACACGCGGTAGGTGGTGCCCACATAGGGATACCGCGGATCACACGTCATGTACTCGTCCATTTCCCCGGAGAACAGGGCGGCCACGGGGTTGATGCGCTGGGGATTGAGGAGGTTCTTCTCCACGGGACACTCCAGGGGTTCATAGTGCTCCGGGAAAGGGCCCTCGTTCAGCCCGGGGCCATAGATCTGGGCATGCCCGTGCTTGCGCATGATGAAGGGGTACTTGCCATCCCCGCGCATGCTGCCGTCGGGGTTCTGCAGCGGGTACCAGGCGCCGTCGGGCACGTCGCCCTCCCACTTGCTGCTGGTGTACTTGCCATCCTGCACCGCGCCGGCAAAGCGCACCACCCAGCGCTTGTCGTCCCAGGGCTTGCCCTGGAGGTCCACCGAGGCCCGGTTGTAGATGATCCTCCGGTTGACCGGCCAGCACCAGGCGAATTCCGGGTAGAGGCCGATGCCGTTGGGGGCGTCGGCCTGACCGCGGCGGGCGGCCATGTTGCCCTTCTCGGTGTAGCTGTTGCAGTAGAGCCAGTTGCCCGAGGAGGTGGACCCGTCGGCCTGGAGGAAGGCGAAGCTCGGCACCAGGGTGCCGGCCTTGTACGGGGTGTCCCCGATGGTGACGTCCTTCAGGAAATAGCCGTTGATGGCCTTGGCGGTCCTGTGCGCGTCGAAGGCGCCCCCGGTGTCGTAGTCCCACTTCAGGTGAACGATGGGCTCCGGGAACACGCCGCCCCGGGCATAGCGCTCTTTGAGCTTGCGGCCCAACTCCAGGATGATGTCGCCGTCCGGCCGGCTGTTGCCCAGGGGATCCGGACCCCGGTAGCGCCACTGCATCCAGCGGCCGCTGTTGGTGATGCTGCCCTCCTTTTCCACCGAAACGCAGGCCGGCAGCATGAAGACCTCCGTCCGGACCTCCGCGGGATTGACCCCGGGCCCCTGCCAGAAGGCGCCGGTTTCGTTGTCGAAGAGGTTGACGTTGACCATCCACTCCAGCTTGGCCAGGGCCTTGCGGACCTTGCCGGCATTGGCGCTGCTGCAGGCGGGGTTCTGGCCCCAGGAGAAAAAGCCCTTGATCTCGCCCTTGTACATGGCCTCGAAGAGGTCCAGCCAGGTATAGCTGGCGCCGGGCTCCGCCTTGGGCAGCCAGGCGTAGCCGAAGTCGTTGGCCGCGGTGGCCGCCTCCCCGAAGTAGGCCTTGAGCAGGCTCACCGAATACTTGGGGAAGTTCTGCCACCAGTTGGCGCTCAGGGGGTCCTTGTCCACCGGGGTGGAGTTCTTGAGATACTGCTCCAGGGTGGGCTCGGCGGCGTTCGGTGTGCGCAGGTAGCCGGGCAGGATGTGCCACAGGAGCGCATGGTCGGTGGAGCCCTGGACGTTGGATTCTCCCCGCAGGGCGTTCACCCCGCCGCCCGCGATGCCCATGTTGCCCAGCAGCAGCTGGATGATGGCCAGGGTGCGGATGTTCTGCACGCCC
>DJGG01000214.1:13379-14026 GCA_002432195.1 Desulfobacteraceae bacterium UBA5852 | reverse complement strand
CGGGGAATGAATGCTTAATGTATTCACCGTGCTGAATGGATGGGCGACGGCGCCGGTCCGGTGAATGAAGATCAGGGGTGTATCAAATCCAGGTAGCCATATCCGGGTCCGCCGGACACGAGAGGCCCGGAATGGGGGGCTGCGCGCCGTAAGGCGTTCTGGCACGCTATTTGATAGGAACCGGTGCGGACGCGGCCGCCGCTCCCGCCTGCCTGAGGGCCGGGCGCGACGCCCCTCGAGCGGACACCGGCACCCATCGTGAAGCCCTGCGACCAGAACATCCGGGAAACCCTTGAACTGGCCGAGCGCATGCTCGCCCTGGCCGACCGCGGCGATGGCGAGCGCGAGGACGTTGGTTGCGGGATCCTCTACGGGATCCTGCGGGATGCCGCCTACAAGATTCGAAAGGCGGCCGAGGCGGAAAGGCAAAACCACATTGAAAAGGGCTGGTGGGTGGGCGGCGCTTGAAGGCCGGCCCATGGCGAGCCCCAGGGCGAAAGGAGGCAAGATGGCCGAGCGACTCGAGATCTACAAGTGCGACCTGTGCGGCAACATCGTCGAGGTGCTCCACGGGGGCGAGGGGGAACTGGTCTGCTGCGGGGCGCCCATGAAGCGCATGACCGAAAACACGGTGGACGCCGCCAAGG
>DJGG01000214.1:4302-13341 GCA_002432195.1 Desulfobacteraceae bacterium UBA5852 | reverse complement strand
GCACGTGCCGGTCATCGAAAAGGTGGCCGGAGGCTTCAAGGTCAAGGTGGGCAGCGTGGCCCATCCCATGGAGGAGAAGCACTACATCGAGTGGATCGAACTGCTGGCCGACGGAAAGGCCTACCGGCAGTTCCTCAAGCCCGGCCAGGCGCCGGAAGCCGTCTTCAGCATCGACGCCCGGCAGGTGAGCGCCCGGGAATACTGCAATCTCCACGGCCTTTGGAAGGCCTGAGGTCTCACTCGACGGCCGCGCGGGGGGCGGTTTTCGCGCCCCCCGGCGTGCGAGGGGGAGGGCCCATGACTGCGACCATTTGGAAATGCGCCCATTGCGGCACCACTGTCAAGCAGGCGGCGCCTCCCGCGAAGTGCCCGTCCTGCGACAAGGCCTGCGAATTTCTCAACGTCACCTGCTACACCCCGGACTGCGCCGCCGAAAAGGTGGACAAGCGCGTGGGGTGACCGGCGCCGGTCCGGCCGGTATCCGAGGAGATTCCCGCCATGCCCAGGGTTCTGATCGTCTGCGCCACCCGCACCGGCGAGACCCGCAAAATCGGTGACCTCATCGGCGAAGGCGTCCGCATCGCGGGCCAGGAAGCCCGCGTGGCGGACATTCAGGAAATCAAGCGCGTGGAGGACCTGGCCGGCTACGACGCCTATGTGTTCGGGTCGCCCACCTACCACGGCGACATGCTCCAGGCCATGAAGACCTTCCTGTTCCTGGCGGAAAAGGCCGGGCTGGAGGGGAAGGTGGGCGGGGCCTTCGGGGCCCACGGCTGGAGCACCGAGGCCCAGGAGCGGATATTCGAAACCATGAAAACCATTTTCGGCATGCACATGGTGGGGGGACCCCTGCTGTTGAAGTCCAGCGCCCTGGGAGGCGGCCTGCAGATGGCCCAGGACTACGGGCGTCAGATCGCCGCCCGGCTGACCTAGCCGGCTGTGGAGGACCCCCGGTCCCCGCCAACCCATCACCCGCAGAAGGAGGCCAGAATGACCACACCGCAACATTGCCCGGGATTCGAGGATTTTCGCAACCTGAAGTCTTTCAGCTGCCGGTGCCCCGAGTGCCAGACCGAAATCGAAATATTTTCGGACGAGTTCAACCGGCCGCACCACTGCAAGTCCTGCGGCAAGCCCGTGGATTTCACCCAGTGCACCTTGAGCGGCGAGGCCCGCAGCCCCAGCCCCCGCTGAGCGCGGGGTGGCGCTGCCACCGCCTGAGGCCCCTCGATCAGCCCACCGCGCCCGCCCCCGCCAGGCGCGGGCCGGCCTTCGTCCGCGGGAAGGGGTGAAGGAGTTTTGGCGATGGATGTCGTCCTGTTGTCGCGCCTGCAGTTCGCCGCGGCCACCATGTTCCACTTCCTGTTCGTGCCCCTGACGCTGGGCCTGGGCTGGCTGGTGGCCTACATGGAAACGCGCTACGTCCGGACCGGGGATGGAACCTATCTCCGCATGACGCGCTTCTGGGGGAAGCTCTTCCTCATCAATTTCGCCCTGGGGGTGGTCACCGGCATCACCCTGGAGTTCCAGTTTGGCACCAACTGGTCCCGGTACTCGGCCTACGTGGGGGATATCTTCGGGTCGCTCCTGGCCATCGAAGCCACGGCGGCCTTCTTCCTGGAGTCCATCCTCATTGGGGTATGGATCTTCGGCTGGCGCAAGCTTTCGGCCAAGGCCCATGCCACGGTCATGTGGCTGGTGGCCTTCGGCTCCAACCTCTCGGCCGTCTGGATCCTGATCGCCAACTCCTGGATGCAGCACCCCGTGGGGTTCACCCTGCGCAACGGCCGGGCGGAGCTCACCGACTTCTTCGCCGTGGTGACCCAGGAGTTCGCCCTGTTGCAGATCATCCACGTCCTCGGCGCGGCCTTCGTGCTCACCGGGTTCGTGGTCATGGGGGTCAGCGCCTACCACCTCCTGCGCCGGCGGCACGTGGAGTTCTTCAGCCGCTCCTTGCGCATCGGGCTGGTGTTCGGGCTGGTGGCCACCCTGGTGGTGACCGTCGAGGGCGACCGGCATGCCGTGGACGTGGCCGCCCAGCAGCCCGCCAAGATGGCCGCCATGGAATCCCTCTGGGAGACCACCCGGCGCGCGCCGGTCTACCTCTTCACCCTCCCGGACGAGGAAAACGAGCGCAACCGGGTGGAGCTGCTGCCCATCCCGGGGTTGCTGAGCCTCCTGGCCCACCACGATGTCAATGCCCCGGTGCAGGGGTTGAAGGACTTTCCCCGGGACGAGCGCCCGCCGGTGCTGCTCACCTCCCTGGCCTTCAAGGGCATGGTGGCGCTGGGGGCCTATTTCCTGGCGCTGATGCTCTACGCCTTTTTCCGACGCCGCAAGCTCCTGGAAAGCCCGCTGTTGCTGCGCCTGCTGGTGCTGTCCATCCCCCTGCCGTATATCGCCATCCAATTGGGGTGGCTGGTGACCGAGGTGGGCCGGCAGCCCTGGATCGTCTACGGCCTGGTGCGCACCGGCGAGGCCGCGTCACCGGTGGCCGCGAGCCAGGTGGCCACCACCCTGGCGGGCTTCGTGGCCGTTTACGGGCTGCTGGGCCTGGCCGGCTTCTGGGCGGCCCTGCGGCACGTGCGCCAGGGGCCGTCGGGGGCTTGATGCCCGTTGATCCAGGGCCGGGGGACGATTCCCGGTGGCCGACGGCGGCCACCACCCGGCGAACATCCACTCCGGGCCGCGCGCGGTCCTGAACGGGGGGGCGCGATGGACATACAGTCGATCTGGTTTTTCCTCTGGGGCCTCCTGTGGGCCATTTATTTCATGACCGATGGCTTCGACCTGGGCATCGGTTTTCTGCTGCCCTTTCTGGGGCGCACGGACACCGACCGGCGCCTGATGATCCACGCCATGGGCCCCCTGTGGGACGGCAACGAGGTCTGGCTGCTGACCGCCGGCGGGGTCACCTTCGCCGCCTTTCCGCTGGTCTACGCGGTCATGTTCTCCTCTCTTTACTCCGCCCTCATGCTGGTGCTCTTCGCCCTGATCCTGCGGGGGGTCTCGTTCGAGCTCCGCCACCAGGTGGAGGACCCCCGCTGGCGCCGCCTCTGGGAGGCCTGTACCTTTATCGGCAGCGCCGTCCCGGCGGTGCTCTTCGGGGTGGCCTTCGCCAACATCTTCCAGGGCATCCCCATCGATGGCCAGGGGGTCTACCACGGCACGCTCTTCACCCTGCTCAACCCATACGGGCTGCTGGGCGGCCTGCTCTTCCTGCTGCTCTTTCTGCAGCACGGGGCGTTGTGGCTGGCGGTGCGCACCCGCGGCGACCTGCAGGGGCGGGCCGTGCGCACGGCCGCCGGCCTGTGGCCGGTCCTGCTGGCGGTGGCGGTGATTTTTCTCCTGGCCTCCTATTTCGCCACGCGCCTTTACGACAACTACCTGGCGGCCCCCGGGCTCTTCGCCGTGGTGGCCCTGACCGTGGCGGCCCTGCTGGGCTCCCGCTGGTACCTCCACCGGCAGGCCTACCTCCAGGCCTGGGGTGCTTCGGCCCTGACCATTGTGGGCGCCACCTTTTTCGGCATCATCGGGCTCTACCCCAACCTGCTGCCCTCGAGCCTGGACCCGGCGGCGAGCTTGAGCCTGCGCAATGCCTCCTCCAGCCCGCTGACCCTGAACATCATGCTGGTGGTGGCCATGGTTTTCGTGCCCATTGTGATTGCCTATCAGACCTGGGCCTACCACCTCTTCCGGGGGCCGGTGCGCCCGGCGGACCTGGCCCAGGAAGATGCCTACTGACGCGCGCCGGAGCCCTTGCCGGTTACACGATTCCCAGGAGATGCGCATGCTGCCGTTACGCCGACGCCTGATCGTCCTGATGTTTTCCCTGGCCTTCCTGGCCGCCCTGGCGGCCGCCGCCTCCTCCACCGGCAATCCCACCCCCGCCCAGGATCCCGGCAGCGAGACCCTGCTGCTGGCAGGCGGCGAAAGCGGGGATGTGATCTTCCCCCATCGCCGCCACCAGCAGAGCCTGGGGGACTGCCAGGTCTGCCACAGCCTCTTTCCCCAGGAAACCGGGGTCATCGAAGCGCTCAAGTCCCAGGGCGCGCTGGAGAAGAAGCAGGTCATGAACAAACTGTGCACCCGCTGCCACAAGGAGTTCAAGGCCCAGGGAAAGCCATCCGGGCCCACCACCTGCAAAACCTGCCATGCGAAGGCCGGTTGACGGAATCGTCCACGCCGCACCTTCCGCGAACCCCCGGGGAGCGCCATCATGCTGGTCGTCGGTTTACAAGGCAGTCCGCGCCGCAAGGGCAACACGCGCCATCTGCTGGACCTCTTCCTGGAGGCCGCCCGCCGCCGGGGGGCGCTCACGGAATTGGTGGAGGTGGACCAGCGGGAGATCGTGCCCTGCAAGGAATACACGGTCTGCGAGCGCCGGGGCACCTGCCCCATCGAGGACGAGATGCCCCGCACGATCTACCCCCTCCTGCGGGAGGCCGACGTGCTGGTGGCCGCCACCCCGGTCTTCTTCTACAACATGAGCGCCCAACTGAAGGCTCTGGTGGACCGCTGCCAGGTGTTCTGGGCCCGCAAGTACCGCTTGGGGCTGCGGGATCCCAAGCGGGCCGTGAAGCGCGGCTTCCTGTTGGCGGTGGGGGCCACCCGGGGACAGAACCTTTTCGACGCTATCGATCTCAGCCTGCGGTACTTCTTCGACGCCCTGGATGCCGGGTACGGCGGGCGGTTGACCTACCGGGGCATCGAAGGGGCCAAGGACATGGCCCGCCACCCGACGGTGGCCGCGGAGGTGGAGGCCGCCGTGGGGAACCTGCTGGACCCCCTGGCGGGACGGCCACGGGCGCTTTTTGTGGATCGCGGCGGCGCGGGTACGGCCCCCATGGCGGCCGCCCTGTTGCAGGCCGCCGCCAGCGAGGCCTGGGAGGCCGGTTGGGCGGGTCTGCACCCGGAGGCCTCCCTGGATCCGGGGATGGTGGGGCACCTGGCCGCCCGCGGTCTGGATGTGGGCTTGCGCCGCCCCATGACCCTGGAGGAGGCCCTCGCCCAGGGGGAGCCCGGCCTGGTGGTCAACCTTGGCGGCGCGGCGCTCCCAGCGGCCCTGGCGGCCATGCCCCAGGTGAGCTGGGAGCTGCCGTCACCGGAGGGGGCGGGCGGATGGCCCGCCGTCGAGGAAGCCATCCGGAAGCAGCTCGGCGAGCTGTCGCCGGGAGGGCAGGCGTCTTGAGGGCTTGCATCGCGGAGGCGCTTCCACTAAGTAGTGGCCATCCCCAGAGGGCATCTTGGGGCGTGAGGCCGGCGTTCTCGGTCCTTTGAAATCCTCGACGTAGCTTGCGCTACGCCTCCGGTTTCAAAGTCCCTGCGGCCTTGGCCTGAGCCCCAAGCTACCCTCTGGGGACGGCCACTGGCGGGAGGGCATCCTGATTAGGTATCGCGGCGATCTGCTGCGCAGTTCTACCGGCGGCCGCCTTGCAGGGCGGCGCCCGTTTACCCAACGACCACGAAAGGAGAAGATGGCCCATGAAAAAGTATGTGTGCAGCGTCTGCGGCTATGTCTACGACCCCGCCCAGGGAGACCCGGACAACGGCGTGGCCCCCGGTACGGCCTGGGAAGATGTGCCGGAGGATTGGGTCTGCCCCGTCTGCGGCGCCGGCAAGGACGACTTCGAAATGGAAGAGTGATCGCCCTACGCGGCCCGCATGGCGGCCTCCGCTTTCCCGATGCCCTTTTGGCCGCCGGCCTGCCAAAAGGGCATTGAATTTGTGCCCGCGGGCCTTATCTTGGCCCCCGTGCACCCCGCGTCCGGCCCGGGCGCGGCCGACCCCCAACCCGTTCCCAGAGGATGGACGATGCGACCGATCGAAATTGCCCCCGGAATCTACGACGTGGGCGTAAAAGACTGGAACATCAGGGATTTCCACGGCTACTCCACTTACCAGGGGACCACCTACAACGCCTTTCTGGTGGTGGACGACAAGATCGCCCTCATCGACACGGTGAAAAAGGAATTCGCCGACCAGATGCTGCGGCAGATCGCAACCATCGTGGACCCGCGCCGGATCGACCTGGTGGTCAGCAACCACACGGAGATGGACCACAGCGGCGCCCTGCCGCGGATCATGCACCGCGTGGGGGAGGACAAGCCGGTCTATTGCTCCAAGATGGGGCTCAAGGGCCTGAAGCAGCATTTCCGCGCGCCCCTCAACTACCAGGCCGTGTCCACCGGCGACGAGCTCTCCCTGGGGCGGCGCACCCTGGCCTTTCTGGAAACCCGCATGCTCCACTGGCCCGACAACATGTTCACCTATCTCAAGGAGGACCAGATCCTCTTCTCCAGCGACGCTTTCGGGCAGCACTATGCCGGGCCGGAAAACTTCGACGACGAGATGGGTGAAGCCGTCATGCCCCATGCCAAGAAGTATTTTGCCAACATCCTGCTGCTCTATGCGCCGCTGATCCTCAAGCTCCTGGACCAGGTGGGCAAAATGGGGTTGACCTTCAAGATGATCTGCCCGGATCACGGGGTGCTCTGGCGCCGGGACATGCACAAGATCCTGGAGGCCTACGGGCGCTGGGCCCGCCAGGAGACCAGCGCCAAGGCCCTGGTGGTCTACGACACCATGTGGCAGAGCACCCGCCACATGGCCGAGGCCATCGCCGGAGGCCTCGCCGCCGCAGGCGTGCGGGCCCTGCCCCTGGACCTGCGCCACTGCCACCGCAGCGATGTGATGACCGAGGTGCTGGACGCCCGGGCCGTGGTGGTGGGCTCCCCCACCCTGAACAACAACGTTTTTCCCACCGTGGCCGATTTCCTCACGTACATGAAGGGCTTGAAACCCCTGGGGCGGGTCGGCGCAGCCTTCGGCTCCTACGGCTGGAGCGGGGAGGCGGTGAAGCTCATTGGCGCCGAGCTGGGGGGCATGAATTTCCGCATGGTGGAGCCGGGTCTGCGGCTGCCCTACGTCCCCGATGCCGACGGCCTGGCGGCTTGCGAGGCCTTCGGGCGCCAGGTGGCGGCGGCCATGGGCGGCAACGCCTGACGGATGGAGGGGCACCCTTGAAGGTCCCGGTCCTCGACATCGGCGACTGCACCCTCTGCGGGGGCTGCTACGACCTGTACCCGGAGCTCTTCAAGCTCAACGACGCCGGGTTCGTGGAGGTGCGGGAGCGGAGCTGCTACCCGGAGCACGAGGTGGAGGACGCCATCAAGTACTGCCCCCAGGACTGCATTCACTGGGAAGAAGTGTGAGGGGGGCGGTCCGGAGGGGGATGTCTTCGGGCGGTGTGCCGAAACTCGCCGGAAGGACGCCTACCCCGGTGGGCCTGCGGGAGGGGCGGAATTCCGGCATGGCGGGACGGAGAGTAAGGGGGAATGGGGAGACTTCGGTTCCCGGCCCCCCGGGAGGCGTCCTAACCGGCTCGGACAACGGCCCACCGGCCGAAGACACCCCCCTCCGGACCGCCCTGGGTGGGGCGTGGTGGGTGGTGTGCCGAAACTCGCCGGAAGGACGCCTACCCCGGTGGGCCTGCGGGAGGGGCAGAAATCCCAATACTGGGGGACGGAGGTGGCCGGGGAGCGAAGCGGGTCTGGGGTTCGCGGCCCCCCGGGAGGCGTCCTAACCGGCTCGAACAGCGGCCCACCGCCCAAAGGCACCCCCCGCCGGACCGCCCTGGGCGGGGCGTGGCGGGTGGTGCGCCGAAACTCGCCCCAAGGGCCGTTGTTTGGTGCATTGATTGTTTCGTTTTATTGGTTAAAAGCACAAAAGCGCATCCATCCGTGACCCAGCCAACTAGCCAACCAATTCAACTAACCAACCAACTTAACCAACTAACTCAACCAACCGAAAGAGGTGACATGCACCAGACCGCCATGTTCGTCTTCAACGGATCGCCCACCTGCTTCGTGCACGTGCTGCTCAACGCCCTGGACATGCACGCCCGGGGGGAAGGGGTGCGGATCGTCATGGAGGGCGGGGCCACCAAGTTGGTGGGCAAGCTGGGCCGGCCCGGCCACAAGCTCCACGGTCTCTGGGAGAAGGTCAAGGGGTTGGGCCTGGTGGCCGGCACTTGCCGGGCCTGTTCCCACCAGCTAGGAGTGCAGGCCGATTCGGTGGACCAGCAACTTCCCCTGCTGGATGACATGCAGGGGCACCCCGGCCTGGCGCGCTTCCGGGACGCCGGGTACCAGGTCCTCGTTTTCTAGGCGGCGGATCGACGGCGCCCGGGGATGTCCGCCATGCAACGCGACCCAGTGTTCTCCCACCGCCGGCTGCGCCGGACCCTGCAGGACTTGCTGGCCGAGGCCCCCTTGGCCGCGGCGCGGGAAGCGCTGCGCGCGGTGCCGGCGCGCCAGGCGGTGAACCCCCTGATCGGGTTCCTGTGCGACGGCAACGAGCGGGTGCGCTGGAGGGCCGTGGCGCTCCTGGGGCATGTGGTGGCGGACCTGGCCCAGGGGGAGCCGGAATCGGCCAGGGTGGTGATGCGGCGGCTGATGTGGTCCCTCAACGACGAGTCGGGGGGCATCGGCTGGGGCGCCCCGGAGGCCATGGGGGCCATCATGGCCCGCAGCGCCTCGATGGCCCGGGAGTATGCCCGCATCCTGGTATCCTATGTCCGTCCCGAGGGCAATTTTCTGGAGCACCCCATGCTCCAGCGGGGCCTGCTCTGGGGTCTGGCCCGCCTGGGGCAGGCCCGCGGGGAGTGTCTGGCCGGTGTGGGCGAAGCCCTGGTGCCCTTCCTGCGCGGCGCGGACCCCGTGTGCCGCGGCCTGGCGGCCTGGGCTGCCCGGAGCACGGGGGCGACGGTCTATAGGCCCCATCTGGAGCGCCTGGCCGGGGATCCCAGCCCCGTGAGGGTCTATGTGGAAGACGAATTCCAGGACCTCACGGTGGCGCAGTTGGCGGGGGGGATCCTCCCGCATGCCGATGCGTCGCTTTAGCCACGGGTGGATAGACGGCGTCGTGGAAGCTGCGTCGAGGATTTCCAAGGACCGAGAACGCGGGCTTCATGCCCCAGAATGCCCGTCGTTAACCCGTGTACGAGCACAAAGGGCAGATTGGGGTTCAGGCCAAGGC
>DJGG01000214.1:0-4117 GCA_002432195.1 Desulfobacteraceae bacterium UBA5852 | reverse complement strand
AGGACCGAGAACGCGGGCCTGGACCCCAAGATGCCCTTTGTGCATGGACACGAGGGGGGGGAGGCGACCATGCAATGGACCCCTGAAGCCGAGCAGGCCATCACCAAGGTGCCCTTCTTCGTGCGCAAGCGCGTGCGTCAGCGGGTGGAGCGGGAGGCCGCCGAAGCCGGGCAGGCCCTGGTGACCCTGGAGATCGTCAAGACCGCCCAGGCCCGCTTTCTGTCCGGTATGGCCAAGGAAATCCGGGGCTATCAGTTGGACCAGTGTTTCGGGCCCGGCGGCTGCCCCCACCGGGCCGTTGTCGGCGACCCATTGCTTGCCCGCCTCCGGGACCTTCTGGAGGGGGCCGACCTGCTGGGGTTTCTGCGGCAGACCGTGGCCGGTGAACTGAAGTTCCACCACGAGTTCCGCGTATCCCTGGCCGATTGCCCCAACGCCTGCTCCCAGCCCCAGATTAAGGACATCGGAATCCTGGGGGCCTGCGCACCGGCCTTGGGGGACGCGGCCGCCTGCACCCAGTGCGGGGCCTGCGTGGAAGCCTGCCCGGAGCAGGCCGTCCGGCTGGAGGCCGCGGCGGGCGCCCCCGTGATCGACCTGCCGGCCTGCCTCCTCTGCGGGCGTTGCCCGGCGGCCTGCCCTACGGGCAGCCTGACCCGGGGCCTACGAGGCTACCGGGTACAGCTGGGCGGCAAGCTCGGCCGCCACCCGCGCCTGGCCCGGGAGCTGCCGGGGATCCGCTCCGAGGACGAGGTCGTGGAGATCGTGGCCCGGTGTCTCGCGTTCTACAAGCGCCGCAGCCGCAACGGCCGGCGCTTTGCCGATCTGCTCAGCGACGAGGACCTGGAAACCTTCATCCGCCAGGGCCGCTTTCCGGAGTGATCCACGGGCGGCACCCGCGGTGGTACGCCGGCCACCGGCGGCCACGCCCCGGCAGGCCCGCGGTCTCCCGGTGGGGCCCGCCCGCGCCGTCGGTCCTTTCCGCCGCGGGAAGCCACGTTGACTTTGGCGGTCAGGCGCTTAGCATCCGTCACGGCGGAGTGTTCCGCCGGCCGCTTGGGGCGGGGGCCCCAATCCGCAAGGGCCGGCGGGCCGTCGGCGCTCAAGAACCTCAGGAGGTGACACCATGCCGGAGCACACGCCGGAAAAGATCGAGTGCCTGAACGAGGAAAAGGCCCAATTGGCCGAGGAGGTCCGCAGCTGTGACCACTGCTCCACCAGTTATGCGGAGCATCACCGCTGTTACCGGGAGGCGGCCCGCACCAGCGGCCAGCGCTCCCGGGAGTGCCTCTCGGACTGACCCCCCGCGCGATCCTCCCCGGCGGCGGGCACCCGCCGCCGGGGCTTTGAGGGAGGACCCATGGAAAAGCAGACCTTTTCGATTCCCCGCATCTCCTGCGGGCATTGCGTGAACGCCATCCGCACCGAACTGGCCGAAGTGCCGGGGGTGCGCAGGGTGGAGGGCGACCCGGACCGCAAGACCGTGGAAGTCGCCTGGGAGCCCCCGGCCACGGAAAGCGCCATCCGGGCCAAGCTCCAGGAAATCGCCTACCCCGCCCAATAGGCGCATCGTCAGGGCCGCCGGCGCCATTCCGGCCCGCGCCCGCGGCGCCCCTTCGAGAGATCCATGCCCGACACCACCGTGACCATACCGCTAACCGGCATGAGCTGCGCCAACTGTGCGGCCACCATCGAGCGGCGCCTGGGGAAGCTGCCCGGCGTGCACCGCGCGGCGGTCAACTTCGCCGCCGAACGGGCGGAAGTGGCCTACGATCCCCAGCAGGTCGCGGTGCCGGAGCTGGTGGCGCGCATCCGGGAATCCGGCTTCGGGGTGGCCGCCGCCCGGGTGGAGATGCCCGTGACCGGCATGACCTGCGCCAACTGCGCCGCCAACATCGAACGCGCCCTGGTCAAGCGCACGCCGGGCGTTCTTGCGGCCGCGGTCAATTTCGCCAGCGAGCGGGCGCAGGTGGACTACCTGCCGTCGCTCATCGACACCGAAGGGCTCGTGGCGGCCATCGAAAAGGCCGGTTACGGCGCCCTGCCGCCCGCGGCCGGGGAGGCGGCGGACGCCGAAACGGCCGCGCGCCGGGCCGAAATCCGCGACCAGACGCGCAAATTCGCCGTGGGGGCCGCCTTCACCCTGCCGCTCTTCCTGTTGAGCATGGGCCGGGACTTCGGCCTGCTGGGGGCCTGGAGCCATGCCCCCGGCATGAACTGGCTGCTGGCGGCCCTGGCCACCCCCGTGCAGTTCTACACCGGTTGGGACTATTACGTGGGAGGGGTGCGCAGCCTGCGCAACCGCAGCGCCAACATGGACGTCCTGGTGGCCCTGGGCTCCTCGGTGGCCTATGTCTACTCCCTGGCGCTGCTCCTGGTTCCCGGCCTGGGGGGCCACGTCTATTTCGAAACCGCGGCGGTGATCATCACCCTCATCAAGCTGGGCAAGCTGCTGGAGGTGCGCACCAAGGGCAAGACGGGCGGCGCCATCCGCAAGCTCATGGGGCTGCGGCCGCGGACCGCCACGCGCATCGAGGGGGCGCGCGACATCGAGGTGCCCATCGAGCGGGTGGTTGTGGGGGACCTGCTCCTGGTGCGGCCCGGGGAGCGGATCCCGGTGGACGGTATCGTGCGGGGGGGAGGCTCCACGGTGGACGAGTCCATGCTCACCGGCGAGCCCATCCCGGTGGACAAGCAGGTGGGCGACGCCGCCACCGGCGGCACCATCAACGTCGCGGGCGTCCTGCGCCTGGAGGCCGCCCGGGTGGGCCGGGACACCGTGCTGGCCCAGATCATCCGGCTGGTGGAGGAGGCCCAGGGAAGCAAGGCCCCCATCCAGGCCGTGGCCGACCGGGTGGCCGCGGTGTTCGTGCCGGCCATCATCGCCCTGGCCCTGCTGACCTTCGGGGTCTGGTGGGGGCTTACCGGGGAGTTCGTGCCGGCCATGATCCGGCTGGTGGCCGTGCTGGTGATCGCCTGCCCCTGCGCCCTGGGGCTGGCCACCCCCACGGCGCTCATGGCGGGCACCGGGCGGGCCGCGGAAAGCGGCATCCTCTTCAAGAGCGGCGAGGCCCTGGAGCGCGCCAGCCGGCTCCAGACCATTGTGCTGGACAAGACCGGCACCATCACCCAGGGGCGTCCGGCGGTGGCCGAGGTGGTGGGGGTGGGGGCCTTTCGGGAGGACCCGGACGGCCTGCTGGCCCTCTGCGCCGCCGTGGAGCATGGCTCCGAGCACCCCCTGGGGCGGGCCGTGGTGGCCCACGCCCGCCAGCGGGGTATGGCCCCGGCCGGGGAGGCCACCGATTTCCAGGCCCGGCGCGGGGCAGGGGTCACGGCGCGCCTCGACGGCCGGCCGGTGGCGGTGGGGCGGCCCGACTGGATCCGGGAACTGACGGTGGAGACCGGTCCCCTGGAGGAGCGTATCCAGGCGCTGCAGGCCGAGGGCAAGACGGTGATGGTGGCGGCGGTGGACGGCGCGGCCGCAGGCCTGATCGCGGTTGCCGACCCCCTCAAGCCCGAATCGGCGGAGGCCGTGGCCGACCTCCAGCGCCTGGGGCTCGCGGTGGTCATGGTGACCGGGGACAACCCCGCCACGGCGCGCACCATCGCGGCCCGCGTGGGCATCCGGGAGGTGGCCGCCGAGGTGCGCCCGGAAGCCAAAGCCGCCCAGGTAAAGGCCCTGCAGGCCGGCGGACGGGCCGTGGGGATGGTGGGCGACGGCATCAACGACGCCCCGGCCCTGGCCCAGGCCGACGTGGGCTTCGCCATCGGGACGGGCACCGACGTGGCCATCGAGGCCGGGGGGGTCGTGCTCTCCGGTGGCAGTCTGGCGGGAGTCCCCCGGGCCGTGGGCCTCAGCCGGGCCACCATGCGGACCATCCGCCAGAACCTCTTCTGGGCCTTCGGCTACAACCTCCTGCTGGTACCCATCGCCGCCGGGGTGCTCAATCCCCTGGAAAGCCTGCCCATGATGCTGCGCCAGCTCCACCCCATCCTGGCCGCCCTGGCCATGGCTTTTTCCAGCATCTCGGTGGTCTCCAACAGCCTGCTCGTCATCCTGAAGCTGGCGGTGGGGTTTTTGATCGGCGCCGTGTCGATCATCTCCGAGGCGATCCACTCC
>DJGG01000033.1 GCA_002432195.1 Desulfobacteraceae bacterium UBA5852 | reverse complement strand
AAACACATCGACAAATACCGCTATTTCCTCAAGTTGATCGGTTCGAACCCCTTCGAACTGCTGTCGCTGTTGCCCACGGTGTGGTCGACGTTCAAGTTTCGCCATATCCTCCGGCGTGCCGGTCAAGGCTCCATTGTGGGAAAAGGCACCACGATCATCAATCCCTCCCGGGTCAGCATCGGTGACCACTGCCTGATCATGGACCATGTGTACATGCGCTGCGGTATCGATGGCCGTATCCAGATCGGGGACCGCTGCGCCATCAACAGCCACGCCAAACTGTTCGGCCACGGCGGCGTTTTCATCGGCAGCGACAGTCAGATCGGCCCTGCCGCGATTTTGACGACCACCTCGCATGATTACCAGGATAATCTGGAGGCCGTCTTCCTGCCGATCCATATCGGGCATAAATCGTGGATCGGCGCCGGGGCGATCATTCTGCCCGGCGTGTCTATCGGCGACAATTGCGTCATCGGCGCCGGAAGCGTCGTGACCAAGGCGATTCCGTCGAATACCGTGGCGGTCGGAAACCCTGCCAGGGCGATCAGGGCCCATGCCGGATAAAATCAACGTCCTCATGCTGGTCGATAAGTTCGACTACCATGGCTCCGGCGTCAGCGGGCCGGTTCGAAATTATTGCTGGCTGTTGCAGAGAATCGACAGCGACCGCTTCCAAGTGCATCTGTATGCGCTCAGAAAGCGTGGCCGTTCCGCAGAAATCTTTTCCAGGGAAGGGGTCGGCGTCGGGTATCTCGGACTCGGCCGGTTCAACCCGTTCACCTGGCTGATAATCTGCAGACTGGTATACAGGCACGGAATCGACCTTCTTCACCTCCAAGGATATGGGTCCGTGCTATTCGGGCAGATTGCGGCCCTGATCACCCGGCGCCCGGCTGTTGTCAAGGAGGAGTGGGTAGATCCAAAAATCAGTGCGATCCAATGTTTGGCCGAGTCGGCGTTAAGCTGGCACGCTACCCGCATCATCGCCATATCGAAATATACCAGCTTGTTTCTCCAGAATAAAAAGCGCATTGCTCCCCAAAAAATCGTTCATATCCCTAACGGCATACCATTGAACCAGTTCCGTCCCGATAGACATGCTGCCGCAGCGCAGAGAGCGAAGTGGCGTCTAGCGCCCCACCACCTGGTTGTCGGCATCGTTGGAATGCTCCATGAAAACAAGGGGCATCGCTACTTCCTCGAGGCGGCCGCAAAAGTCGTCGGGAAGCTGCCAGATTCCAGATACCTGATAGTTGGCGACGGTGAGGAGCGGGACCACCTTGAGGCAATCACAAACGACCTAAAACTCAATGACCATGTCATTTTCATGGGGCAGCAGTTGGACATGAAGGACGTCTATCCGATGATGGATATTTTCGTGGTGGCATCATCGACCGAGTCCCTTTCAATGAGCCTGATCGAAGCCATGGCATGCGGCTGCCCCGTCATCTCGACGGCTTGTGGAGGCCCCGAAGAGATCGTATCGCACAACGTGGATGGCATCCTGGTCCCCGTGCGCAATGCGGAAGCCCTGGCCGATGCCATCCGGGATTTGATGGAAAACCCGGAGAAACGTGGTCGCTTGGGCCGGGCCGCTGCCCTCCGCAGCCAATCCTTCGATATCTCCCGAACGGTGGCCCAGACGCAGGAAGTTTATGCGCGTGTTTGCCAAGGCACCCTAAGCACAATCCGCGGGAGGCAAAATGCTTTGCGATAACACCGATCAAAAGGCCATTGCCGAACCAGGAGGCCGGCGCAGCAAAGAGCCCATCGCCATTATCGGCATCGGATGCCGGTTCCCGGGCGTGGTCGGTCCCGAGGATTTATGGAAACTGCTCGAAGCCGGTGGGAGCGTCGTCGACGAGATCCCCGGCGACCGATTCGGCGATCTCGCGCGCCTGTTCGATCCGCGTCCGGCAACTCCCGGGAAAATGATGTCGCGTTTTGGTGGGTTTCTTAAGGACATCGAACGCTTCGATGCCGACTTTTTTGGAATCGCGCCATTGGAAGCGGAGCGTATGGACCCCCAGCAGCGGATACTTCTAGAGGTCGCCTGGGAAGCACTCGAACAAGCCGGCATCCCGGCCGGGCGGCTGTCCGGAACATCGGCGGGCGTGTTTATCGGCTCCTGGCTTCAGGATTTCGAGACCCGCCTGATCGGCGATCCCCTTGCCGACGATCTGCGCAACATCGATCTCTACACGACCACCGGCAGCGGCCGCTACCCCCTGGCGGGGCGCATCAGTTACTTCATGGGCCTCCAGGGGCCCAGCCTGGTGGTGGACACCGCCTGTTCCTCGTCTCTGGTGGCGATCCACCTGGCCTGCCGCAGCCTGCTGCAACACGAGTGCGACATCGCCCTGGCCGGCGGCGTCAATGTCCTGCTGACCCCTTACATCACGGTGGCCTATTCACAGTCGCGGATGATGGCGCCTGACGGGCGCTGCAAATTCGGCGACGCCAAGGCCGACGGCTATGTCCGCAGCGAAGGTTGCGGCATGGTGGTGCTCAAACCGCTTGCCAAGGCCTTGTCGGACGGGGACCCCATCTGGGCCGTGATTCACGGCAGCGCGGTGAACAACGACGGCCGCACCAGCGGCTACTTGACCACTCCGGGCATCGACGGCCAGGCGGATGTGTTGCGCAAGGCCTATTTCCACGCGGGTATCGCGCCGGGCCGCGTGCAATATGTCGAGGCCCATGGCACCGGCACCCTGGCCGGCGACCCGGTGGAGTTGGGAGCGCTTGGCGGGGTGCTGTCCGAGGGGCGCGAGGCCAACTCACCGTGCCTGGTGGGCTCGATCAAGACCAACCTGGGGCACACCGAGGCTGCCGCCGGCGTGGCCGGATTGATCAAGGCCGTCCTGATCCTGCAGCACGGGTTGATTCCGGCCAGCCTGAACCTCCACGCCCCAACCCCCTTGGCCCCGTGGGACAGACTGCAGGTCCCCGTGGACCTCACCCCCTGGCCCTGCCAGCGCCTTCCTCGGGTTGCGGGAGTCAGCGCCTTCGGCCTGGCCGGAACCAATGCCCATGTCCTCCTGGAGGAGGCGCCCCTGGAGCCTCCCGAATCTCCTCCGGGTCAGGAATCCCGGCAGGCGGGGCCCCATCTGCTCCCCCTCTCGGCCCGCTCGCCCCAGGCGCTGGCCGACCTGGCAGGCCGCTACCACGGGTGGCTGGAGCGACATCCCGAAGTCGACCTGGCCGATCTCTGCCACACCGCAGCCCGGGGACGGGACCACCACCCCCACCGCGTGGCCCTCGTGGTGCGGGACCGACCGCAACTGCTGGCCGACCTGGCGGCCATCCGGCCGGAATCCGGGACATCGGGGTCCGCGCCCGACCACCTTCAGCAGCGCGCGGCTTCCCTGCAACAGCAACTTTCCCGCGCGGACGATCGCCGGCGGGTCCTGGAAGCCCTGGGCGCCCTCTATCAGGCCGGCGCAGAGCTGGACTGGGAGGTCCTGACCCCGCGGGGACGCCGGCTCCCACTGCCCACAACCCCCTGGCAGCGCTCCCGGCACTGGTTCACGACCTCCCTTCCGGACGGGGTCCTCTTTCACGAGGTCCGCTGGGACCCCGTCGAGTCCCCCTCGGGCGAAGGGATGGCAGCGGGCCTGTGGCTGCTGTTGGGCGAAGGCCTCCCCGGACTCGAGCGGGCCCTCCGGTCGCGTGGTGCAAGCACCCGACGCCGGCCTCACGGCTCCGGTTTCCCCGAAGTCCAGGTCGACCACGTCGTGTTCCTGGCCGACGGCCGCGAGGTCACGGACCTGGCCCGAGCCTTCCTGAGCGCAGCCCAGGACTGTGTCCGGAAGGGGGCCGGCTCGCTCTGGCTGGTGACCCGGGGCGCCCAGGGCCAGGATCCGGGAGACGACGGCCCCTGGCAGGCTCCCCTCTGGGGGCTGGCCAGGACGGTGGCCATCGAGCATCCCGAGATCGGCTGCCGACGGGTGGACCTGGCCCCCACGGGGACCGACGACCTGGAGTGCCTGCTGGCCACCCTCCTGGACCCCGCCGGAGAGGACGAGTTCCGGATTCGCGGAGAGCAGCGCGCGGCCTCACGCCTGGTCCCCGTCGAGCTTCCTCCAGCGACACGCTTCCGTCCGGGCCAGGACGGGACCTGGCTGGTGACCGGGGGGACCGGAGGCCTGGGCCTGGCCCTGGCGGGATGGCTGGTGGGGCGGGGAGTCCGTCACCTGGTCCTGGTTTCGCGACGAGGAGCCGACACTCCCCAACACCGCCAGGCAATCAAGGCCCTCCAGAACCGGGGAGCCCGAGTTCGCGTGGCCCGCCTGGACGTGACCGACCGTGCCGCGCTGGCCCGCCTCCTGGAGGGAATCCGGCGCCAGGATCCCCCCCTGCGCGGGGTCTTCCACCTGGCCGGGCTCTTCGAGCCCGCTCTGCTGGCCAATGAAGATCCCGAGGGGCTGGCCCGGACCATGAGCGCCAAGGTTCAAGGTGCCTGGAACCTGCACGAGCTGACCGCCGGGATGGAGTTGGAGCACTTCGTCTTCTACTCCTCGGTCGCCGCCACCCTCAGCTCCCCCGGCCAGGGTGCCTACGCCGCGGCCAACGCCTTCCTCGACGCCCTGGCGCACCAGCGCAGGCACGCCGGACTGCCCGGGCTGAGCATCAACTGGGGGCCCTGGAGCGAAGCGGGAATGGCGGCCGAACTGGCCGACGCACGCCGGCGGAATTTCGCCGCCATGGGATTCGAAGCGCTTTCGCCGACGCGGGGGATGGTGGCCCTGGCGCGTATGGTGCACGGCGGCGGCCAGATCGTGGCCCTGCCGGTGGACTGGCCGCGTTTCCGGCACAACTGGCGCCCAGGCATCAACCAGGCCTTTTTTGAGGCCTTCGGCAAGCCGCAGCGCGAAGCCCCCCGGCACACGCCCGCGATCGCGGCCGACGACTTGCGCGCGCGCCTGGAGCGGGAGCCGGCCGGCAACCGCCGCGCCCTGCTCATGGCTCAACTCGAGCGGAAAGCCGCCCAGGTACTCGACCTGGCGCCCGGGCGGCGCATCGAACCGTTGCGCCCCCTCAAAGAGCTCGGCCTCGACTCGCTGATGGCCGTGGAACTGCGCAACGCCCTGAACCTTATGCTGGCTTGCCCCCTGCCGGCGACACTGTTGTTCGACTATCCCAGCCTGGATGCCTTGGCGCACTACCTGGCCGAAAAGGTCCTGGCCCTGGACATGGGCGCGGCCCAGGGCGAGCCGCCGGCCGCGCCGGTCGTGCACGGCACGGCGGCCTCCGCCCTGGCGGCCGTCAGCGAACAGGAGGCGGAGGCCATGCTGCTGGCCGAACTCCAGGATCTGGAGACGACACCGGATGAATGAGATCACCCCAGGCGTGGAGCCGTTGTCACCGGTCAAGCAGGCCCTGCTCAAGCTGCGTGACATGCGCGCGCAGCTCGACGCCATCGAGTCCCGGCGGCGCGAACCGATCGCCATTGTGGGCGTCGGGCTGCGCTTTCCGGGCGGCTGCCGTGACCTCGAGAGCTTCTGGCAGCTGCTGGTCAACGGTGTGGATGCCATCGGCGAGGTCCCGCGGGAACGCTGGGACATCGACGCCTATTACGATCCGGACCCCGATGCGCCGGGGAAGATGTATGCCCGCCACGGCGGCTTCCTGGAGCACATCGCGGAATTCGATGCGGCCTTTTTCGGCATCTCGCCCCGCGAGGCGCAGCAGATGGACCCCCAGCAGCGCCTGTTGCTGGAGGTCGGCTGGGAGGCCCTGGAAAATGCCGGACAGGCACCCGACCGGCTTGCCGGGAGCGCCACGGGCATTTTCGTGGCCCTCAACAACAGCGACTACTTCCGCTACCTTTTCAGCGCCCCGGCCCAGATCGACCCCTACACCACCACCGGCAACGCCGCGAGCATCGCGGCCGGCCGCCTGGCCTACCTGCTGAATTTGAAAGGGCCGGCCCTGGCCGTGGACACCGCCTGCTCGTCCTCCCTGGTAGCCGTCCACCTGGCCGTCATGAGCCTGCGAGCCGGTGAATCCCGAATGGCCCTGGCCGGTGGGGCCAACCTTGTGCTGCTTCCCGACAACAGCCAGTATTTCCACGACCTGGGTGCCCTGGCGCGGGATGGCCGCTGCAAGAGCTTCGACGCCGCAGCCGACGGCTACGTGCGCAGCGAGGGCGCCGGCATGGTGATCCTCAAACCCCTCTCAGCCGCCCGGCGCGACGGGGACCGGGTGCTGGCGGTGATCCG
>DJGG01000118.1:5684-8408 GCA_002432195.1 Desulfobacteraceae bacterium UBA5852 | reverse complement strand
GCGAGATGGTCAGCACCGCAGGAAGCCCCTCAGGAACGGCCGCCACGGCCAGGGCCACGGCAAACATCAGGACCCGCAGCAGGACGCCCATGCTCATGCGCCCCTCGACGGCCAGCAGGGTCAAACCGATCAGGACGCTCAGGATCAAGACTCCCAGCCCGATCTGCCGGCCCAGGTATTCCAGGCGCTGCTGAAGGGGAGTGGGAGGCGGGGTGGTGCTGGCCAGACTGGTCGCGATGCCGCCCAGTTCGGTCGCGCTTCCGGTGCCCACGACCACACCCCGGCCTTGCCCTGCCGTCAAGGTGCTGCCGGCGAACACGCAACACGTCCGAGAATCCACGGGAGACTCGGCCGGCACCGGCCCGGGGCGCTTGCTGACGGGAACCGATTCTCCGGTCAGCATGCTCTCGTCAGCCCGCAGCCGGCGGGCCGAGAGCAGGACCAGGTCGGCCGGGACCCGATCCCCTTCCTCCAGCAGGACCAGGTCCCCCGACGGCGTGACCCGCGCCAGGCGCCGCGATTCCTGCAACAGCATCAACGCCAGGAGCCCCACCGCCTCCGTCTCGGGAAGCAGCTCCACCAGGAGCCGCCCCAGGCGGATGGCTTCCCGCGACAGGTTGGGGCGGGTGAGCCCATCGCCCGTCGAGGCGGAGTAGCCTTCGTTGAAGACCAGGTAGATGACCTGCAGCACGGCGTCCAGGCGCTCCGGCAGCTCGGCCGCTCCGGGGACCTGGTAGGGGATGCGGGCATCGCGGATCTTGGCCTTGGCGCGCACGATGCGCTGGGCCAGGGTGGGCGGGGCCACGAGGTAGGCGTGGGCGATCTCCTCGGTGGTCAGGCCGCAGATCTCCCGCAGGGTCAAGGCCACGCGGGCCTCCGGCGCCAGGGCGGGGTGACAGCAGGTGAAGATCAGCCGCAGCCGGTCGTCGGCGATGCCCTCCTCGGCCGGGGCCGCGGGGTCGCGGGCGGCGGCATACAGCCGCTCGGCGATGGCGGCCTGGGAGGCGTCGAAACGCGCCCGCCGCCGCAGTCCGTCGATGGCCTTGAAGCGTCCCGCGGATATGAGCCAGGCCCGCGGGTTGGCCGGCACGCCCTTCTGCGGCCACTGCTCCAGCGCGGCGCGGAAGGCTTCGTGGAGCGCCTCGTCGGCGAGGTCGAAGTCACCCAGCAGGCGGATCAGGGTGGCGAAGATGCGCCGCGACTCGGTGCGGTAGACGGCCTCCACCAAGTCGGGCACTTCTCTGGTCGTAGCGGTCTTCACGGTTCTGTATGCGCATGCGCGCCGGTTGTCCCCAGCCGGCTGGCCGCCTGCGGATAAACTGCGTCTCGGGCCGCAAGGCGGCGTTGCGACCCTCGGGAAAATGCTCACAACCCTTGAGGTTGCTCCGCTTTTCCCATCGGCCCGCGCCTTGCCTTGCGGCCCGATACTTGTTTATCCCCAGGCGGCTAGACGACTTTCCCGATGACCAGCGTGGTGTCATCCGTCAAGGGCATTCCCTGGCAGAATTCCTCCAGGTCCTGCCGGATATCCTGGACCACCGCCTGCACCGGCTTGCGCTGGGCCTGCCGGGCGAGCCGGCCCAGGCGCTCCCGGCCGAACGCCTGATCCTGGCGGTTCACGGCCTCGGTGACGCCGTCCGTATACATCACCAGGAGATCTTCCCCCTCCAGGGCAATCGTGCGTTCGGCGAAGAGGGCGTCTTCCACCAGGCCCACCGCCGCGGCGGTGGGCGGCAAGGCCTCCGGGGCATCGTCGGCGCCCCCGTTTTGGCGCACCACCAGGGGCGGCTGGTGGCCGGCGTTGCAGAACGTGAATGTCCGGGAGGAGGCGTCCAGGGCGCCGATGAAAAACGTCACGAAGGTATCGAAACGGCTGTTGTGGATGAAGAGCTTGTGGACCTGGCGCATGACCTCGGCGGGGGACCGGTGGAGGGGCACCAGGGTGCGCAGCAACGCCTGGATGCCGGCCATGTGGAGGCTGGCGGCGACCCCGTGCCCCGCCACGTCCGCGATGATGAGACCGTGCGCCCCGCTGCCGAAATCGATGAAATCGAAGTAGTCGCCCCCCACGATCTGGGCCGGCCGGCTGAAGGCGGCGATCTCGAAGCCCGGTATCCGGGGTACCGCCTGGGGCAGCAGCATCTTCTGGACGGCCTGGGCCAGCTCCAGCTCGCGCTCCAGTTGGCGGCGCTCGTCCCCGGAGAGGTGCTCGAGGCATACGCGGGCGGTATAGTCGACCTCCAGGAGCTCCGGTTCCACCGCTTCATGGCACAGCTCGCACTTGCCCAGGGTTTGGGAATCGGCCTTCGCCAGGGCGCCATCGAGAACCTCCAGGCGGACACGCACCGCCGCTTCGCTGGCGGGCCCCAGGAGGACTTCCTTTTTGCCCCGTGCCGTGGTGTGGAGCCACTCGGCGAGGATATCCCGCTTCCGCGCCAATCCGTCACGCAGGCGATGTAACGTGTTGGTTTGCATTGGTTTTCATCCTATAAGGGATCCCAAAACCTCCCCTCGGGCCCCATCGCGGCGTTGGGCGCCCGGTTCCAATCCGCGGAATACCGTCGTATTTCTCCGGTCGGAACCTCGCGGCCGCTTTGACCCGAGACCCGATGGAAGGTTTTGAAAACTATTCTACACGCCCAAGCTGAATGGGGCGCCTTCCCCGTCCGGCGCGATGACCCCCGGACGGGCGGCGCGCCCGCGGTTTAGCAGGCTGTGGATAAA
>DJGG01000118.1:0-5592 GCA_002432195.1 Desulfobacteraceae bacterium UBA5852 | reverse complement strand
TTTATCCACAGCCTGTTAGCATATCGCCGTTTTGGGACCCGTCAAGCCTCCCCCCGGGCCCCAGCCGCAAAGGCGAGCCAAAGCGCCGGAGGCCCCCCTTCCCATGACGCGGTTTCCAGGGCCCCGGCAACGCCATCGGCATTCCTTCGAACCCTAGTGTGGTGTCCCGGGAATAAAGCCCTGAATGGTTTGTNNAGGCGGATCTCGCCGCATCGTTACCGGCAAGCGCAGTCGCTGTCGGAGGGATTGGTGAAGTGGGCCAGGGGCCGGGCGGATGCCTTGCGGTCCTTGATGGTAGGGTGTGCATCGCGATCGCGCCCCCGGCGGGGGATGGGAGGGTTCGCGCCGGGCGCACCGGCCATCCCGGCGCCTCCCCGTTCCGACCGTGACCGCTGAGGCCCGCCAGCAGGGGGTTGAAAGATTGTCTTCCAACCCCCTGCCGGAGCCCGTCGGTCAGTGGTACTTTCGGAAGAACCGCTCGGCTTCTTCCTCGGCGCGCTCCTTCTGATAGCCGTATTTTTCCTGGAGCTTGCCGACGATCATGTCGTAATGGCCGTCGATCTCGTCCAGCTCGTCATCCGTGAGCTTGCCCCATTGGACTTTGACTTCGCCCTTGATCTGGTTCCATTTGCCCTTGATGATATCCTTGTTCATGATCTCCGTTCCTTTCTTGTGGGTGATGGTGTCCGGAAGACCTTCCCCGCCCGTCGGTCCCAGGCGGGCCGGCGCTCACGGGAAATGTCCCGGCCGGCGCCCGTGGCCCCCGCCGCCGCGGGCGGCCTTGCGCTTCCGGCACCACCCCGGGCCCCGATCATCATGTGAGTGCCGCGGGCAATGGAACCCACCTGAAAAAAGGATTCCGTCTTCCGCTCGAGGTGTCGCCGGGGTTCAGGCCTGGCCGGCTGTGGATAAACTGCGCCTGAGACCAAAAGGCTTTTTTTGAGATGGGGTGGACTCCCGGGAGCCCACCCGCGCGAAGGCGCTACCGTGCCCGGGGGCCGGGTCGTACCCTGCGGGAGGCCGCCGAATGGGTCGTGGCGCGTATTCGATGCACCCTCAAACGGTGGTTATCGTGGGGAGGATCCAACAGGCGGGGGGGAAGCGCACGCCGCCGGCCGGCGCATTCCGGACGCACGGTGGTGGCCCCGCCCCATGTCGGCAAACTTCAACGAAAGTGCCCACCCATGGCGGCCTACCAAGACCAGGAAGTCGTTTCCTATGTAAAAAAAGTGCTGATCGTCATCGGCCTGGTGATCCTCGCCGGGGTTTTGGTCTACGCCGTTCGGGGATCGCTGACCATCGTGCTGCTGATCTATGCGGGGGTCATCCTCGGGGTCTTGCTGAACCGCAGCACGTGCTGGCTGGCGCGTCGTTCGCGCCTGCCGGCCGGCATCACGCTGACCATCCTGCTGGCCCTCCTGGTGATGGCCATAGGCCTGCTGCTCACGCTGCTGTTCCCCGTCGTGGTCGCCCAGACCTCCGCCTTGTGGGAAAAGGTCCCGGACGCGGTGGAAAAATTCCGCTATGCGGCCCTGAAGTACCAGTGGGGCGAGATCCTGTTCAAAAAGACCGACAACCCCGAAGAGCTCCTCCTCGGCGTCGGGCGCGAGGACATGCTGAAGACGCTCCGGGGGCTCGCGGGCTTTTTCTCCATCACCGCCGGCGTGCTCATGGGGGGCCTCTTCGTTTTCGTCATCGGCGCCTACATGGCCGCGGACATGCCGCTCTATTTCACGGGAACCATCCGGCTGCTCCCCCCGGCCTATCGCCGGAAAGGCGCCGAGGTGCTGCACCGCATGGGGGAGGTCATCTGCTGGTGGCTCCTGGGGCAATGCATTTCCATGGCGGTGTTGGGGTGCGTTGTCTTTGCCGGGCTGCGCCTGCTGGGAATGCCCTTTGCCCTGCTCTTCGCGCTGCTGACCGCGCTGATGACCTTCATTCCCAACCTCGGCCCCATGCTGGCCTTCTTCCCCATCGGCGTGGTGGCCCTTGCCGAAGAACCGCCCAAATTGGTCCTTGTGGCCGTCTTTTATATCCTGGTGCAGTCCCTCGAGGGGCTGGTGCTGACCCCCCTGATCCATCGCAAGATGATCACGCTGCCCCCCGCGCTGGTGATCGCGGTGCAGATCCTGCTGCTGCAGCTGGTGGGTCTGGTGGGCGTCATTCTGGCGATGCCCCTGGTGGCCTGTGCCATCGTGGCCGTCCAGAGCATCTACACCGAGGAGATTCTGGGGGATCCGCGCCAAGGCCCGGAGGCTGCGCCGGCCTGCGGCCGCGCCGACGGCGGGTGATCCGCCCATGGGCGCGGCGCGGCCCGCGGCGCGCACTCCGCGTGCGCACCCGGTTCTTACCCCGCGGTCGTCCTTTCCCGAGGCGCGTACCCCCCAAGATCGAATGGATCGGGCGGGAAGTTCCGCCTGGCGGCCTGAGGCGCAGTTTATCCACAACCTCTTAGCGCGCGGCGGTCACCCGCCAGATGATGTTGCCGACATCGTCGGCCACGAGCAGCGCGCCCCGCTGGTCCACGGCCACGCCCACCGGTCGACCCAGCGCTTGCCCTTCGGCGCTGAGGAAACCGGTCAGCAGATCGATGGGCGCCCCCGAGGGCCGGCCGCCGCTGAACGGCACAAAGATCACCTTGTAGCCGCTGTGCGGCTTGCGGTTCCAGGAACCGTGCTGCCCGACAAACATGCCGTTGGTGAACGGCGCGGGCAATGCGGCGCCCTTGGAAGCGGCCAAGCCCAGGCTGGCCGTGTGCGGCCCCAGGGCGTAGTCCGGCACGATGGCCCGGGCCACCAGCTCGGGCCGTTGGGGCTGCACGCGTTCATCCACATGCCCGCCGAAATAGCTGTAAGGCCACCCGTAGAAACCGCCGTCGCGCACCCTGGTCATGAAATCCGGGACCAGGTCGCTGCCCAGCTCGTCGCGCTCGTTGACCGTGGTCCACAGGTGCCCGGTGTCGGGCTCCCAGGCCAGCCCATTGGGGTTGCGCAGGCCCGAGGCAAAGATGCGATGCGTCCCGCTGGCGGGGTCCACCCGCCATATCGCCGCCCGGCCCCTCTCCTGGTCCATGCCGGTTTCCGCCACATTGCTGTTCGACCCCACCGTCACATAGAGCACCTCGCCGTCCGGGGACGCAATGACATTCCGGGTCCAGTGGCGATTGATCGTTCCGGCCGGCAAGTCCACGACCCGGGTACCCCGCCCCTCGATGCGGGTCGCTCCCGGCGTGTAGTGAAAACGCATCAGGGCATCGGTGTTGGCCACGTAGAAATCCTCGCCCACCAGCGCCATCCCGAATGGCGAATGCAGCCCCTGGAGGAAGATGGTGCGCTCGTCCACCGTACCGTCGCCGTCCGCGTCGCGCAGCAGGGTGATCCGGTCGGCGCTGGGAACCCCGGCACCGGCCTTTTGCTTCATCCGTTTCATCATCCACCCGCGGATGCCACCGTCCTTGCCGGCATCGGCCGGGGCATTGGACTCGGCCACGAGCACATCCCCGTTGGGCAGCACATGGATCCAGCGCGGGTGATCGAGACGATCGGCAAAGGGGCGCACCACGGTTCCCGGGGCGGCCGTCGGCTGGCCGCCGTCGATCCAGCCTTTGGCCGGGGCCACGTTGATCGTGGGGATCCAGCCGGCGGCCGGCGGCGGCAGGACCGGATCGGGCCCGGTACCGGCGGAAACCGGCAATTCAGCCGTCCGGGAACACCCGGCCAGGGCAAGCACCAGGCCCAACCCCACCAGCCAGACGAGGGGACGCATACCCACCTCCTTTCATGCAACGCCGCGGCGCGGTTTGCGGATCACCCGCGTTTGCCCTTGGAGAACAACTCCAGCAGGCCCTTGGCGACCTCCCCGAAGACCAGCACGTACGAGGCCACATGATCCGCCGTGGCGTTGACCCGCAGCACCGTGTCGGTGGTGTCCCGGGAAATCAGCTCCAGGGCTTTGCCCACCTCGAAGACGCGCTTGCGCACCTCGCGGCTGACCTCGGCCGCGTTCGCGGAGGTCTCGGCGATGTGGGGCACGCTCTGGCTCAATTCGTCCAGGTCGCGTCGATGCCGGCGAAGCATAGCGCTGATCTCCCGGACGGCACCGTTGACGCTGCGCAAGGTGATGACGGCATAGACGCCCACCGCCATGACCGTCAGGAAGAGGATTATCATGCCCAGGTCCCTGAGGGTTATGGATATCTCCATGGGTTGTTCCCCTGTCGCTATTTTTTCTTCCTGCCCTTGGTGGCCTCTTCCTCGACCGATTCCGTTACCGCGGCCTTCAGGTTCTCCGAACAGGCCTCGGCGGCCTCGCGCAGGCGTGAGGTCCGGAAGTGCACCTGCTCCCCGGCGCTGGAAACCCGCGCCTTGATGGTGTCCAGGGTTTGGCTGGTGCGCTGGGAAATCTTCTCCCGCGTGCGCTTGCCCGACTGGGGCGCCAGCAAAAGCCCGGCGGCCGCCCCGGCGGCCGTGCCGATGGTCGCCCCGAGCAGCAGGTTCTTGGTGGTCGCCCGCCTCCGGGCCGTCCGGCGCCGGTCTTTCAGCGTCCACAGTCGGTCGGCAGCTTCTTTGAGCAGCATGGCATATCCTCCCATTCTGACCATATCCGTGAGGTTCATAATATCTCCCTGGGCCGTTGCCCGTCCGGCGGCGGTCCCGCGCGTCGGAACCTCGTGCGGCGTATCCGCCAGGCATCATTTCCGCCTGGCAGTCCCCGGGCGGGGCAGCGGCCCGCGGCCCGTGGACCCCCTTGGGTGCTTTACAAGATAGGGGCGGCGCGCGGAGCCGGGAATACGGAGGATCCCGTAGTTGCACGCCGTTTTGGCCCTATTGCCGCCCATGGCTCCGCCGGTGGGTTGGCCGCCTGCCCATCCGCTGGGGGATGGCGAAATCCGCCCCCCCCCAAACCCCGGGGGGCGTGCCGCGGGCCGGCCGCCAAATAGAGTGAAGACCCCATTGAACCGACAGGCTCCCGGGCCTTAAGATCCAGCCATGCCTGTCAGGCAGGCAGCGGAGGGCATGCGCGGCCGGGGCCTGTCGGCCCTGGACGCGGCCACTCCGCCGCCTGGCGGGCGCACACCCGTGAAAGGAGGACGTTATGCTAGGATGGGCTGCCACATTCCTGATCATCGCCCTTATCGCCGGCGTGCTAGGGTTCAGCGGAATCGCCGGCACGGCGGTCAACATCGCCTGGATATTGTTTGTCATCGGATTGATTCTCGCCGTCGTGTTCGGCCTGCTCGGCAGGCGGCCGACGGTCTAGCCAGGCCGTGGATAACCTGCGCCTCGGGCCGNNGGCGGGATTGCGGCACCCGCGGAAAGGCTCACGACCCACTCGCGTGGGCGCGCGCTTTGCGCAGCCCGCCGCGTCTAGCCTTTCGGCCCGATCTCTTCCTCCAGGGCCACGCCGACTACCACCCCAGCAACATCGTCATCGGCCAGGACCGGCCGGACGACCCCGCCGGCCGGTTTGCCGCGGCCATCGATTTCGACAGCCCCTGCCGGCTTCCTCCGGCCTTCGACGTGGGCCCCTTTCCGCGCGATACCGCATCAGTGGCCTGCGCACCCCCATGTCCTATCAGGCTGTGGATAAACT
>DJGG01000062.1 GCA_002432195.1 Desulfobacteraceae bacterium UBA5852 | reverse complement strand
TGCGCCCGGTGAACAGCACGTCATCCACCAGGACAATCTGACGGCCGTCCACGGAGAAAAGGATATCCGTGGCCTGGACCACGGGGTGCTGGCTGATGCGCGTCCAGTCGTCCCGATAGAGGGTGATGTCCATGTCCCCGGTGAGCACCTCGGTGCCCTCGATGTCCCGGATCTTGGCCCGTATGCGTCGGGCCAGGTAGATCCCCCGGGTCTGGATGCCGATGAGGGTCAGGCCGTTGGCCCCTTTGTGCACTTCGAGGAGCTTGTGGGTCATGCGGGTCAGGGTGCGGTCGATATCGGCCGCGTCCATGATCACTTCTTTTGCGCCCATGGTGGTCTCCCCCGAAAGGTGGAAGCGCCCCGGCCAACCCCGGTTTCCGGACCGGGGCGCGAAGAGGTCCCCGCCTGTGGAACAACCCGCCGACCGACGGCCCCGTTTATACCACCCCGTTGCCCGAATGCAAAGCCCTTCATGCGGATTACAATTTGATATCCGTACTTTACCGGATATGCCTTGATTCGCCAGCGGCTTTTGCCTATGATGCGCTGTCTCCGGCCGGACACGTCCCGGCCGGTGGCATCGAATGCCTGGGCCCCGCGGGCCGGCCGCGATTCTGTCCGCGCACCTCCGGCCGAGGCGCCCCCTCGGTCCCGTCCCCGCGCACCGCCCGGCGAAGGTTGGATGAACGGAATTCCCATGCCCATCTCCTGTTCCGGCGTCATTCTGGCCGGCGGCCTCGGCACCCGCTTCGACGGCCGCGACAAGGCCCGGCTGCGCATTGGCGGTCGCACCGTGCTTGAGCGTATCCTGGATGTCTTCGAGGGCCTCTTCGACGACATCGTTCTGGTGACCAACGACCCGTGCCGCTATCTGGAGCACGACCTGCTCATCGTGTCCGACCTTTTCCCCCAGCGCAGCTCCCTCACCGGGGTGCATGCCGGGCTGTTCTATGCCCGTCATCCCCACGCGTTTATCACGGCCTGCGACACCCCCTTCCTGCGGGCCGGCCTGGTGCGGTTGCTGTTGGACGCCACGCGTCCCGGCGACGACATCGTGGTGCCCACCACCGCCAAGGGGTTGGAACCCCTGTGCGCGGTCTATTCCCGGCGCTGCCTGGGGCCCGTGGAAGACCACCTGCGGCGCGGCAACCTCAAGATTCGCGCCATTTTCGAGCGCGTGCGGGTGCGCACCGTCCCCGCGGAGCAGCTCCGCGTGCCGGACCCGGAGCTGCGCTCCTTTTTCAACATCAACTCACCTGCGGATCTGGCCGCGGCGCTGGAACTGGAGGCGGCCGGGCGGGGAATCGGAAAGGGCGCCTGACATGCAGATGGAGACCCTGCTCCAGACCATCCGAAAACACCCGCGCTTCCAGGATGCCGGCATGCTCCTGTGCCACAACGGCGTCGTGCGGGGGACTTCCCGGGACGGACGTGCGGTGTCCGGACTGCGGGTCCATGTGGACCATGCGCGCCTGGAGGCGGTACTGGCCGCGGGCCGTCGCCTGCCGGGGATCGTCGACATCCAGATCGTGATCGCTGAAAACCGCCTTCTCACGGTGGGGGAGGATGTCATGCTGCTGGTGGTGGCCGGCGATTTCCGCGAAAACGTGATCGCGGCCCTGGAACAGACACTCAACGCGGTGAAAACCACCGTGACCCACAAAACGGAATTCTACCGCTGAGCGCCGGGAATGCGGCGTCGCGCGCGGCAGGGGCCGGTCGTTACCGACGGCCCGAGGAGGTTGCGTGACCGAATTCACCCATTTGGACGAGGGCGGCCGCGTGCGCATGGTGGATGTCACGGCCAAAGCGGCCACCGATCGGTCGGCTGTGGCCCAGGCCGTCATCCACATGCGCCCGGAAACCCTCGCCCGCGTGCTGGACCATGCCGTGGCCAAGGGTAATGTTCTGGAAACCGCCCGCATTGCCGGGATCATGGCCGCCAAACAAACCGCCGCCTTGATCCCCATGTGCCACCCCCTGGCGATCTCCCATGTGCGGGTGGATTTCGAGGCCGACCCGGCGCTGGGGGCCATCCGCATCGAGGCGGCCGTGCGCCTGGTGGGGCGCACCGGGGTGGAAATGGAAGCCCTCACGGCGGCCGCCGTGGCCGCCCTGACCATCTACGACATGAGCAAGGCGCTGGACAAGGGCATGACCATCACCGATATCTGCCTGCTGCGCAAAACCGGTGGCAAAAGCGGGACCTATCAGCGGGAAGCCGCGCCGCCCCGCTCGGCGGGATAACTCGCCGGCCCCGCCGCCAAGGAGAATCTCCCCTGGATATTTCCTCTATGCTCGCATTCCTCGGCGCCCACCCGGGCTGGCTGGCCGGCCTCGGTGGATTGCTGCTGGGCTGGCTGGGCGCCCGGGCCGTCTGGCGCCCACGCCTGGACCATCAGCGGGGGCAAAGTGACGCGGCCATCGCGGCCGCCCGCCAGGAGGTGGAGCACCTCGCCCGCGCCCAGGTGGCCGGTGAGGCCCTGAGGGGCCGCCTGGAGGAGGAGCTCCAGGCGCGCGAAGGCCAGCTCGAGAGCCTGCGCGCGGCCCTCGCCCGGAGCCAGGCCCGCGGAGCCCGCCTGGAGACCATCATCCGCCAGGATCGCCTGGGCTTCCGGGAGAAAGCCGCTTTTGTGGCGGAAGCCCGCGGGCGTCTGGTCGAAACCTACCAGGCGCTGTCCGCAGAGGCGCTGCGCGCCAACAACCAGGCCTTTCTCGACCTGGCCCAGACCGCCTTGAGCCGCTTCGTGGAAACCGCCCGGGGAGACATGACCCAACGCAGCCAGGCCGTGGACGAGATGATCCGCCCCCTGCGGGATGCCCTCGAACGCTACGAACGCGGCGTCCAGTCCATGGAACGGGTGCGCGAGAAGAGCTACGGGGAGCTGACCCAGCAGCTCCGCCAGGTGGCCGCCACCCAGCAGACCCTGCAGCTGGAAACCGGCCGCCTGGTGCAGGCCCTGCGCGCCCCCCAGGTGCGGGGCCGTTGGGGGGAGGTCACCCTCCAGCGCGTGGTGGAGCTGGCCGGCATGACCGAGCACTGCGATTTCCACCAGCAGCCCGTTTCCGGCGACGGGGACGGAGACGGAGGGCTGCGCCCGGACATGATCGTACAGCTACCCGGTGGGCGTCAGGTGGTGGTGGACGCCAAATGCCCCCTGGCGGCCTACCTGGAAGCCGTGGAAGCCGAGACCCCCGAAGCGCGTGAACGCCTTCTGGACCGCCACGCCGGCCAGGTCCTGACCCATATTCAGCAATTGGCGCGCAAATCCTACTGGGCCCGCTTTCAGCCGACGCCGGAATTCGTGGTGCTCTTCATTCCCGGAGAAAGCTTTCTGGCCGCGGCCCTATCCCGCAACCCCGCCCTGATCGAGGTCGCCACGGCCCGCAACGTGATCCCGGCAACCCCCACCACCCTGATCGCCCTGCTGAAGGCCGTGGCTTTCGGCTGGCGCCAGCAATGCGTGACCGAGAGCGCCCTGGCCATCAGTGATCTTGGCCAGGAGCTCTACGAGCGCCTGGCGGTGTTGACCCAGCATCTGGCCAACCTGGGACGGGATCTCGACCGCAGTGTCGCCAGCTACAACCAGACCGTCGGATCTTTTGAACGTCGGGTGTTGACCTCGGCCCGCAAGTTCGGCGACCTGGGACTCAAACTGCGTCATCTCGATGAGCTGCCCGGCGTACCCCCCGTGGAACGTTCGGCCCGCCTCGTATCTCCGGAGGGACCCCATGAAAACTGACCGTCGCTGGACCACGGCGCTCGGCGGCTTCGCCCTGGGGGTGGTGTGGTGTCTCCTATGGGCCGGTTGCGCCCTGCCGCCCCCCGAAAAACCGCCCCTGGAACCCCTGGCGGCCGTGCCGCCGACTGCCGCGGACTTCCCGCTGTTCACGGACGACCTCGCCTTCGAAGGCCTGGAGGAGGGCATTCAACGCAGCCTGGAATTCCTCGCGCGCCAGCCGGCCGACCGGACGTTCAATCTGGGCCCGCAGCGTGTAACGGCGGAGCATCTCCAACGCAGCCTGACCGCTTTCCGCGATTTCATCCGCACCCGCCCCAGCGCGGCCATGCTGAATGCCTTCGTCCGGGAGCGCTACGACGTGTTCCGCGCCAGCGGGGAGACCGGCGACGGACAGGTATTGTTCACAGGATATTACGAACCGGTGATCCGCGGGAGCCTGACCCCCGACCAGGGGTATGCGCACCCCATCTACGGCCTCCCCCGGGGCCTGGTGGAGGTGAACCTGAGCGCCTTCCGCGACGAGTGGCAAGGCATCCGCATCGTCGGCCGCCTGGAGGGGTCGAAATTGTTGCGCTATTACACACGGGCGGAAATCGACACCGGCGAGGCCCTACGGGACAGCGAACCCCCCCTGGCCTGGGCCGGGGACCCCGTGGATCTCTTCTTTCTGCACATCCAGGGCTCCGGCCGCCTGGAGCTGGGCAACGGGGAATCGCTGTTCCTGCAATACGCCGGGCAGAACGGACATCCTTATTACGCCATCGGCCGCCACCTCATCGAAATCGGGGCCGTACCGGCCGAAGAGATGTCCATGCAGCGGATCCGCGCCTGGCTCGAGGCCCACCCCGACTTGGCCCCCGGGGTCATGAACCGCAACCCGAGCTACATATTCTTTCAGCTCTCCTCCAAAAGCCCCACCGGCAGCCTCGGCGTCCCCGTGACCGCCGGCCGCAGCCTGGCCCTGGATCATGAGGTCTTCCCTTCCGCCGCCCTGGCCTATGTGACCACCGCCAAACCCTTGGCCGACGCGGGCGGCCGCATTGCCCGGTGGGAATCCCTCCAACGCTTCATGCTCAACCAGGACCGGGGAGGGGCCATCCGCGGCCCGGGCCGGGCCGATTTCTACTGGGGCGGTGGGGATTTCGCCCAGGCCGCCGCCGGCCACATGAAACACCCCGGGCAGCTCTACTTCCTGATCCTCAAACCGGCCTCCTGAAACCCGCGGGAATACCGTTCCTTGGCGGGTGGCTTGACGCTGGGTGCTCAATCGGGCTACGTAAACGTTTCTAATGTCCAGCCCCATCCGGGCCGCTCTCTGGACTAAAGCGGCCCGGGTGGATCCGTCCTTGCTTAGGAGGCCTCCATGTTCGGTATCGGCATGCCCGAATTGATAATCATCCTGGCCGTGGCCTTGATCGTCATCGGCCCCAAGAAGCTGCCGGACCTGGCCAAGTCCCTTGGACGCGCCTTCAACGAGTTCCGGAAGGCCACCCAGGAGCTCAAGGCCTCCATCGACCTGGACGATGGTCTCAAAGACGTGAAGAAGACTTTTGACGATCTCAATGCGGGCGTCCGCCAGGGGGTCAAAGAGCCGGCGCCCAGCGCCCCGTCCACCCCTGCGGCTCCGGCGGAGGAGATCCCGGACCCTCGGCCGGCCGGATCCGAAAAACCGTTCGCCGACACCGGCCCGGAAGGGACCAAGACCCATGACGCCTGACGAAGACAAGATCCCCTTCACCGCGCACCTGGAAGAGCTGCGGCGGCGCCTGATCATCTGCTTCAGCGCGGTGGGTGTCGGGTTTGTGCTTTCCTATGGGTTCAAGGAGCGCCTCTTTCAGATCCTGGTGCACCCCTTGACCCAGGTGATGCGGGAAGGGGACACGCTGATCTTCACCGGGTTGCCGGAGGCCTTTTTCACCTATCTCAAGGTGGCCTTTCTGGCGGGGTTGATGCTCGCCGCCCCGGTGATCCTCTACCAATTCTGGATGTTTGTGGCGCCGGGGCTGTACGAGAAGGAAAAGCGCCTCCTGCTGCCCATCGTCTTCCTCTCCTCCTTCTTTTTCATCGGCGGGGCGCTCTTCGGCTACTTCGTCGTCTTCCCCTACGGATTCCAATTTTTCCTCGGCTTTGCCACCGAGCATATCCGCCCCATGCCCGCCATGAAGGAGTACCTGGGATTTGCGGCCAAGATGCTGCTGGCCTTCGGTGTCGTTTTCGAGCTGCCCCTGGTGTTGACCTGCATGGCGCGGCTGGGCCTGGTGTCCGTGGATTTCCTCAAGCGCAACCGGAAATACGCCATCCTGCTGATTTTCACCGTGGCCGCCATACTGACACCTCCTGACGTGGTTTCCCAGTTCATGATGGCCGTCCCCCTCATGGTGCTCTACGAGGTGAGCATCGTGGGCGCCCGGGTATTCGGAAAGCCCGCGCCGGAGCCCGACGCCGGCCCTCAGGCCGGGACGGAAGACCGCCCCTGATCCGCCGCACGGCGCCGCCCGACCGTGCGCCTGCGGCCGCCGCTTCAGGGCGTCGTCCCTGGCGGGAGGACGGGGTTCGGTTGCCGGGAAACAATGCCGTTTCCGACTTGGAGGTCACCGGTCCATGCGCTCCGCCATCCTCGACGACAAGTTCGTCAATCTCAAACTCCGCCTCGACGACCTGCTGAAGCGTCTGCAAAGCTTCCTCGAGGACGCCGAGGGACCCGCCGACCGACGCCGGGTGGTCAGCGACCTGCGCACCAGCCTGAATGAACCCTTCCTGTTCGTGGTCGTGGGGGAGGTCAAGTCCGGAAAAAGCAGCTTCATCAACGCGCTGTTGGGGGAGGACGTCTGCCGGGTCGATCCGGCCCCCTGCACCGACATCATCCAGCAGATTGTTTACGCCGCGGAGCGCTTCGAGGATCGCAGCCGCCCGCTGGTCGCCCGCATCGGGCTGCCCCTCGACATCCTCAAGGCCATCGCCATCGTCGACACCCCCGGCACCAACACGGTGATCGAAAACCATCAGGCCATCACCCGCGATTTCATCCCCCGCAGCGATCTGGTGCTCTTGGTGTTCCCAGCCAAGAACCCTTACACCCAGTCGGCCTGGGACCTTCTGGATCATATCCGGGAAGAGTGGCGCAAGCGCATCGTCTTCATCCTGCAGCAGGCCGACCTGGCAAGACCCGACGAGCTCGAGGTGAACACCCGGAAGGTCCACGAGCTGGCGCTGCAAAAAGGCATCTCCGATCCGCTGATCTTTGCCACTTCGGCCGAACTGGAGCGCCAGGGCGCCTTCGGGAGCAGCGGCTTCGACAGCGTGCGTCGGCACATTCGCACCACGGTTACCGGGGGCCGCCACTATCGGCTCAAATTGACCTCCATTCTGGACACCAGCGCGCAGGTGGTCGTGCGGCTGCGCCAGGCCCTGGCGGCGCGCCAGGAGCGCCTGGACGCCGATCGTGGCGTGGTCCGCCAGGTCAAAGACCGCCTGGACGCCGGCGCACGCCAGTCCGACCGCGAATTGGCCGCGCTCATCGAGCGCTTGACCGAGGCCTACCAGCGAACCGCTGAAACCACCAAGGCCGAATTTCGAGACGGACTTTCCGCGCTCAGCCTGGTGCAGAAGTCGTTTCAGGGCGCCCTCAGCCGTCGCAAGGGCCTCCCGCAATGGCTCAAGGACCTGCAGGCCGCGTTTGAGCACCGGCTGCGCCAGGAGCTTGAGCCCGTCACCGAAGCGGGGGCCGCCCACTTCAGCGATGGCCTGCAGCAGCTCCTGCGAAGTCTCATCGATGAGCTCAACACCATCGGCGAGCGGCGCGTGGCGGGAGATGACATCTTCCTGCGCCTCGGCCGCCGTCGCCAGGAAGTCATCGAAGCCGTGCGCCTCAAGATCACCGAGCAGCTCAGCGACACCCTCTTCTCGCAGCAGTTGGGCCAGACGCCGGAGTCCCTGGCGCCCTCTCTGGTGGGCGGTGGCGCCCTGACCGCCATCGGGGCTTTTCTGCTGGCGGTCACCCACGGCCTGTTTTTCGATATCACCGGCGGCCTGCTCACCGGAACCGGCCTGCTGCTGGCCGGGGGTGTCCTGCTGGTGCGCAAGGGGCGGATCATCGAACGCTTCGAGGCCCAACTGGATGACGGGCAACAGCAGCTGCGCCAGGACCTCGCCGCCCGACTATCCCACCGCCTGCAGCTCATTTTCGAAGACGTGGATCGTTGCTTTCTGCCCCTCTACACCTACGTGGAACAGGAAGACGTGCGCCTGCAGCCGCTCCTCGAGCGCCTGGTGGCGCTGGAAGCCGACCACGTGGAATTGGGCCAGGCGGTGCAGGCCGACCTGGCGGAATAAGGCGGCCGCTTGCCGTGCCGTCAACCCCCCGGGCGTTTCGTGTCGTCCCGGGGGCCACCCCGATCGTCTCAGGAATCGCCGGCGCTCAGAGGGCGTGGGCAGCGCGTCCCGGGCCCCGCGCCATCCGTTGACAGTCCCATGGCGGCATGGTACGAGAGCGCGGATGGTGGAACAGGATGGGGACCTAAAAACAGCTCGGAAGGAGGTAGAAGGTGCGTATGCAATGGAAGAATCTCTTGCTGGCGGTGGCCGTGGCGGTAGCGGTCTGCTTTGGCTTTGCCGGTGCGCTCCAGGCCGCAGACGATGTCATGCAGCTCAACGAACCGTCCTACCCGCATACCAAGGGCCCGGTGGAATTCTCCCACAAGAAGCACTCCACCGATTACAAGGCGGCCTGCGGAGACTGCCACCACGACGACAAGGGCCAACCGCTGGCCGGCCTGAAGGATGGCGACCCGGTGCAGAAATGCGTCGAGTGCCACAAGAAACCCGGCGAAGTGCCCAAGGAACTCAAGAAAGAGTGGAAAGACAAGAAACTGAAGAAGGAAGAAGCCGACAAGCTGTCCCTGGAATACCACGCCGAAGCGCTGCACGAGAACTGCCGGGTCTGCCACCGGGACCACAACAAGGCCAACAAAACCCAGGCCGCGCCCACCAAGTGCAACGATTGTCATCCCAAGGAAAAATGACCTAGCGCCCGGACGCCGAACGCCCCTCGGGCGGCCTCCCCTTCAAGGGGTGGGCCGCCCGTTTTTTTTGCGCCGGAAGTCGCGGGCATTGCGCACCAGGGCCGGCGCCCACGCCGGGGTCCCCAGGGCATGCAGGTGGGTGAATGTGGCCAGCACGTTGCGGTGGCACAGGCCGTCCCGGGACTCCACGATACCGTTGCCCCGCACCATGGCGTACGCCAGATCCGCGGCGTCTCCCCGCCATTCCAGCACCCGCGAATAGTGAAATTCGTGCCCCTTGAGCTCCGCGCCCACCGCGAAGTAGGGGTTGGGCCGCACCACCTTGACCACCGTATAGCCGTGTCCCTGGGGACGGCGCGCAAAACCGAAAACCAGGGGCAGAATCCCCGCCATTTCGAAGGTTCCGTGCTCCAGCACCAGCTTCTCCCCTAGGTACATCAGCCCCCCGCATTCCGCGTAGACGGGCAGGCCTTCGGCCACCATGGCCCGCAGGCGCTGGCGGAAAGGCGCGTTGCCGGCCAGGACCTCGGCGTGGGTCTCGGGAAAACCCCCGCCGATGTAAAGGGCATCGAGATCCGGCAGGGTTTCGGATTCCAGCGGGCTGGTGAAACAGAGCCGGCCGCCGGCCGCCGTGAGGGCCTCCAGGTTTTCCGGGTAGTAGAACTGGAAGGCGGCGTCCCGCAGCACACCGATGCGGGGCGGATCCCCGAGGGCGGCCTCCGGGGGCGGCACCCGGATCTCGGCGCCGGATGGGTCAAAGGCGCTTTCGGCAGCCATGCGGCGGAGGGCGGCGAGGTCCAGGTGCCGGCGGGCCATCTCTGCCGCAGCGGCCACGGCCTCCCGGGCCCAGTCGTGCTCCCAGGTGGGCACCAGGCCCATGTGGCGCTCGGGAAAGCTCTGGCGGCTCAGCTTGGGAACGGCGCCCACCACTGGAATTCCACAATGCTCCTCGATACTGCGGCGCAGGATGCTTTCGTGGCGGGAACCGGCCACCCGGTTCAGGACCACCCCTCGAATCCGCACGGCCGGATCGAACTGGCTGCAGCCGGAAACCACCGCGGCCATGGTGCGCGTGGTCTTGGTACCGTCGATGACCAGCAACAGGGGTAGCCGCAACAGTTTGGCCAATTCGGCGGTGCTGGTATGGCCGTGGGTATCGATGCAGTCGTAGAGGCCGCGGTTGCCTTCGACGACCGCCAGATCACAGCCGGCGCTGTGGGCCGCGAACGACCCCAGGATCGCGGGGGTGTCGATGAGATACGTGTCGAGATTGTAGCAGGAACGCCCGGTGGCCAGCGCCAACCAGCCGGCATCGATGTAATCCGGGCCTTTTTTGAAGGGGGCCACGGCCAGGCCGTCGGCGGTCAGGGCGGCGGCGATGCCGATGGAGATGATGGTCTTGCCGGAACCACCCCGCAGGGCGCCGATGACCATGCCGGCGTGACGATGGGACATGGCGGTAGCACTCATGGGGCCCTTTCCCCGTTGTCAGTCGAGCCCCACCGGCAGGAGCACCGTGTTGGAACCCAAAAGGCGAAAGGCGGCTACCGATGGGGTAGCGGGACCTTTCGCCTCTGAGTGATCAGGCAGATGCACGGCAGGATGGTGCTGCGCCCTGGCTGGCCCCCCGTGCGACCCAAAGAAAGGGGGGGCAAGAACCCTATTCTTCTTTCTCTTCATGCTCCGCGGCGGCCTGCTTGCCGACGCCGGGCAGGCTGTACATGGTGGTGCTGCCGCTGGACCAGTAGACCAAGGCCCCATCGGTGACCATCTGGTTCACCAGCTTCTTGGCGTCCCGCGGCTTGGCCTCCAGCAGCTTGGCCAGATCGCTGAAATAGAACTTGGTCTTGGTCTTGGATTTTCTCTGGAGCTCATCGACGATTTTGGCTTTGGCCTCTTCGTACTCCATAGTATGCCTCTTTCCTGAAAACCGGGAGCGACCCCGTTGGTCGGGGCCGCCCCGGCAGATGGTGGAAGGGCTTAGAACTTGAACTGGGTCGTCTGACGCCAGGTGTAGTAAGCCGGATCGCGGAAATCGTCGATCAGGTGGTGGGTGAAGGGCAGTTCGCATTTCTCGAAGAAACGCTCCCAGCCGATTCGCTCGGCCCACTCGCCCAGGCGCTCGTACTTATTGGCGCTGGCGGCGTAGACATCGACGATCTTGCGGATGGTCTTGGTCATTTCCGGCCAGCGCGGCATCTCGTTGGGCAGGAAGGCCACCACGACCTTGGAGAACTTGGGGGTGCTTATGCGGTTGGAAACCTTGCCGCCCACCATCAACACGACACCATCCCCCTCTTTGTCCGCCAGGGGCATGGCGGGGCACATGGTGTAGCAGTTGCCGCAGAACATGCAACGGCTGTCGTTCACGGCTACGGAGTTGACCTTCGCGCCGCCCGGCAAATCCATCTTCGACGGCTTGATGGCCGCCGTGGGGCAGGCGGCGATGGCCAGGGGGATCTCGCACATCTTGTCCAGGTACTCGTGGTCCAGCATGGGGGGCTTGCGGTGGTAGCCCAGGATGGCGATGTCGGAGCAGTGCACAGCCCCGCACATGTTCAGGCAGCAGGCCATGGACACCCGCAGCTTGGCCGGCATGCGGTGCTGCTTGAACTCGTCGAAGAGCACGTCCATGGTGGCCTTCACGGTGCCCGAGGCGTCCGTGGCCGGGGTGTGGCAGTGGATCCAGCCCTGGGTGTGCACGATGTTGGTGATGCTGGCACCGGTGCCGCCCACGGGGAACTTGAAGCTGCCGCCGTCGAACTTGCGGCTTTCCAGGTCCTTGATCAGGGGCTCGACCTTGTCCTTCTTGTCCAGCAGGAACTCGATGTTGTTGCGCGTGGTGAAGCGCAGGTGGCCGCCGCAATACTTCTCCGCGATATCGCAGATTTCGCGGATGTGGGCGGTGCTCATCAGGCGGGCGCCGCCGCAGCGCACGGTGTAAATCTCGTCGCCGGACTCGGCCACGTGGACCAGCACGCCGGGCTTGAGCACTTCGTGGTACAGCCACTTGCCTTTGTTCTTGGCAATCACCGGCGGGTAGAATTCGTCGAATTTACGCGGACCGATGTCGGTGATCCGGTTTTCCATCGGTTTGTCAGGGTTGTAACCCGAAGAAATAAAAGCCATGATCCTTCCCCCTTATCGCTGATGGTGTTTGCGGTATTCGGTGATGTCGCGCGTCCAGCCGCCCTCAACCTCTTCCTCTTTCCAGAAGATGTAAGGGTTGGAACGCGGCTCTTTGACATGTTGCGGCATCGGTTCGATACCGGTCACTTCCAGCAGTTTCTGGAAACCCTGACGCTTGATGAGCTCGCCGAGGCGCTCGCGGTTCTTGCCTTCCTCCATCCACCAATCCCACACCGACTCGATGACTTCCTTGATCTCGTCGTAGGGCTCTTCGGCCGGGATGAAGGGGACCAGCAGGGAGCCCATCTGGGCGCCGTCGAGGATCGGGGCCTTGGCGCCGGCCAGAATGGAAAGCCCGCGGTCGTCGCCGATGCGCAGGGCCCGCGGCATGACGTTGATGCAGTGCATGCAGCGGTTGCACTCGCGGGTGTCGATCTTGAGCTTGCCGCCTTCCATCCACATGCACGCGGTGGGGCAGAGCTTGATGACTTCTTTCTGAATGTCGAACTTGCCCCAATCGCGACCGTTGTGGTCATTGGCGTTGGGGGCGATCTCGCCGCCGATGTACGCCTGAACCGCTTCCTGGTCGATCTTGATGTCGTCCTTCCAGGTGCCGATGAAGGACATGTCGGCCCGGGCGATGGAAGCCACGCAGCAATTAGGACAACCGTCGAACTTGAACTTGAACTTGTAGGGGAAGGCCGGACGGTGGAGCTCGTCCTGGTATTCGTTGGTCAGCGTGTGGCACAGGTTCTGGGTGTCGTAGCAGGCGTATTCGCAGCGGGCCTGGCCGATGCAGTCGGCCGGGGTCCGGAGGTTGGAGCCGGAACCGCCCAGGTCCTGGTTGAACTTGTGGGTCAGCTCGAAGAAGACTTCTTCCAACTGGGGCGTGGTGGTGCCCAGGAAAATGATGTCGCCGGTGGAGCCGTGCATGTTGGTGATACCGCTGCCGCGGAGATCCCAAAGGTCGCAGAGCTGGCGCAGGTACTCCGCCGTGTAGAACTTGCCGGCCGGCTGGCTGACGCGCATGGTGTGGAAGTGGGCCACACCCGGAAACTTTTCCGGCTGGTCGCAGTAGCGGCCGATGACGCCGCCGCCGTAACCGAAAACGCCCACGATGCCGCCGTGCTTCCAGTGGGTCACGCCGTCCACGAAGGAGAGCTCCAGCAGGCCCAGCAGGTCGTCCACCACGTCCGCGGGAATCTGGAAATCGATTTTTTCGGCATTCTTAGCGCGCTTGGCGGCCTGCTGCTTCAAGTCGGACACGAAGCTCGGCCATGGCCCAGACTCGAGCTGGTCCAACAAGGGGGTTGCATGTTTTGCCATCGTCTTACCTCCAGGTTGTGTACGAATTAACTACCCTGACCCTAGACCTCGGTGAATTCCATACGCGAAAGGCTGTCCTGGTCACCTCCTCTCGATACCTTGAATTTTGGCAGATGTGATGAATTGGGAGCAGATGGATGCTGTATTTTAGAGCTTTAAGTGACTTCGTATAGAATCAATCGAAAAACTTGTCAATAAGGAAAGGCACGTCGGATCAACCCCTTCCAGCGGGGGCAGCAGTAATGGCTATCTTGTGATCCTTCCCTGCGGGACCCCTTGATATGGTGCCCGCCGCGGCCGGCCGCCTCTGCGCTTCCTTCAGGCGGAAGCTCCCAGGGCGGCTGCCAGGTCCCGGGCATGCGCGGGCAGGTGCCGGGCAAGCAACGCCTCCTCGGAGGCCATCAGGGTGTAGAAGGTGGTTACGGGCTCCAGCAGACCGAGCAGCTGCGCGGCCGTCCAACCGCGGATGCTCCGCAGCCATTCGGTGCGCAGGGTATCCGGCAGGCCTTCGCGAAACCCGTCGACGGTGGCCGGCACGGCTTCCGGGCCTGCCCAGGCCAATTCCCCTGTGCCCTCCAGGCGGTCGATACGGATGCGCACGGTGAGGTTCAGGAAAAAAACCAGCAGCGCCAGAAAGTGCGCCTCGGCCGCGCTGTCGGGGCTGGCCAGGCCGGGCAAACGCACGGTCGGCTCATAGCGTCGCACGCTGATCAGTTTGACGTCCGGGCCGCCGGGGCCGCGCCGCACCACGAAATCTCCGGCGGCATGGTGCCAGGGGTAGATCTGGGCCAGGGTCCGGGGGTCAAAGGCGCGGGTGAGCAGACAGGCCACCTGGCGGTAGAGCTCCCGGGTTTCCCGGAGATCCAGCATGGGCTTGGCGGCCCCCGGCTCCCAGCAGTGGATGCCCAGGCCGTCACCGGAAGGGTGGGGGGCGAGGTGGAACTCGCAGAAATCGTCAAACCAGTCGGCCAAAAACATGGGCAGCCGCCGTCCCGCCGCGCAGCGTCCGCTGCCCTGGGCGTAAACCCGGGGCAGGGCCCCCGGCGGAAGGCGCCGTCCCACAGCGGCCAGAGCCTCGACCTCCGCCGCCATGCACGCCTGGCCGGCCGGGGAGACGGCCACGTTGAGCGCCAGGGACACGACCTGGCCTGCGGCCCGCACCATCACCCGCGCGGGATGGTAAAGGGCGCCATGCTTTTCCGCCCGCACCGCCACCGGGCCGAGCGCTTCCTCCGGATTCAGGGGGTGGCCCGCCGCCGCCAGGGCCTGCCGCAGGACCGCTCCCTTGCCGGCCGATAGAAAATCCGCAAGGCACTCAAAATAGAACCCATAGGTCGGACCGCCGGCCGCGCCGGAGCCTTCCGGGCCGGATGGCATGGCGGTTTGCCATTGGGCGCTGGCCGGAGTCACCAGGGCCTCTTCGCGATAGAGCTGGAAGGTGATCGGTAACCGGGAAGGCATCGCCCGGCGGCCGCGCTCAGGCATCCGCTTTCCCGCCCCGGTGAGTGTCGAGTTCCGTCAGGATCTGGGGGGCCACCTCGTATCCCAGGGACACGGCCCGATCGGCGTGCTCGATGGCCTTGGCGAATTCCCCCTGCTCCATGTAGGCAATGGCCAGGTTGTTGTGCGCCACGGGGAAATCGGGCTCGATCTTGAGGGCCTTCCGGGAGGCCTCAATGCTCGCATCCACCTGGCCCCGCATCAGGTAGGCCGTGGCCAGCGTGGTGAAGGCCTGCACGTAGCGGAAATTGAAGTGCGTGGCGCGCTCCAGGGATTGAATGGCCTCGTCGATCTGGCCCATCTGCAGCAGGACGAACCCGATGTTGCCGTGCCCTTCGGAAAAGCCCGGCCGGGCCTTCACCCCTCGGCGGTTCCAGGCCAGGCACCCATCGAGGTCGCCGCGCCGCAGGCACAGCCCCCCCAACTGGACATAGGCTTCGGCCAGGCCCGGGCTGCAATCGACGGCTTCCAGCAGTTCCTGCTCGGCCTGGTCGTATTGGCCCTGGCCCAGGAGCGCCACGGCCAGGTTGTAGTGGGAGGTCCCGCATTCGGAGTTCGAAGCGAGGGTGCGCCGCTGCTGGGCGATGTATTCTTCCGCGCTGCTTGTTTTGGTCATGGTGCGTCCTTCCGGATATATTAAGGTGTACGTTCCCTCGGTTTTCACGGGTGCCAACGGGGGTTGCGCCGGCCGGCGGGTAAGGTTGCAGCCCTAATATGACCCACTGCCCAAGTCAAGCGCATTTGGCCGGTCAGGGGATGCCGGGCGCCATGCTCCGGCCCTCTTTTCCCTTGACAGTCCGCAACCCTTTCCCTTAGCGTGGCGCAAACAGGGACGGCCGCATACGGCCTGGAAACCGCGCCATCAGGGCATCAACGAGGAGGAGAGGGCATGCAGGCGGGCACCTACACGGCCATCATTACGCCGTTTACCGACGGCGACATCGACCACCGGGGACTGGAGCGCCTCGTGGAGTTCCAGATCCGCAACGGCATCCATGGCATCTTGGCCGTCGGAACCACCGGCGAAAGCCCCGCCTTGACATGGACCGAGCACAACCGGGTCATCGAAACCGTGGCCGGCTTGTGCCGCGGCCGTTGCCTGGCGATCGCCGGCACGGGAAGCAACAACACCCAGGAAGCCCTCGAGGCCACCGCCTTCGCCCGCGACGCCGGCGCCGACGCGGTCCTGCTGGTGGATCCTTACTACAACGGGCCCAGCTCCCTCGAAATCCGGAGGGAGTACATCGAGCCCATCGCCCGCCAATTCCCCGATCTGGACATCATCCCCTACGTGATCCCTGGCCGCACCGGCACCCAACTGCTCCCCGAAGACCTGGCCATCGCCGCCCGGAATTGTCCCAATGTGGCCACCGTCAAGGAGGCGACGGGAAGCCTCGACAATATGCGGCGCACGCGCGCCTGCTGCGGGCCGGATTTCACGATTCTCTCGGGAGACGACGCGCTGACCTACGACATGATGACCGACCCCGCCATCGGCGCCGCGGGTGTGATCTCGGTCATCTCCAACCTCGCCCCGGGCCCCATCAGCCGGATGGTCCAGCTCCTGCAGCAAGGCGACCTCGCCGCCGCCGCCAAACTCCGTCGCAGCCTGGACCCGCTCTTTCAGATGGTCACGGTCAAGACCACCGAGGCGACACCTCACGGACCGGCCGTCTGCCGGTCGCGCAATCCCGTCCCCATCAAAACCCTCATGGCGATCCTGGGGATGCCGGCGGGCATATGCCGGCCCCCTCTTGGGCGTATGACTCCCCAGGGCCTTGCCCAGGTGCTGGCGGTCGGACGCCAGGTACACGCCGAAGCACCCGAGATCTTCGCGCCTGTGGCCGAATTCTTCGGGGTGGACGTCGCGGCGCGCCTCAACGCCCCCGATGCCGGGCGCGCGTTCTGCTATACGGCCTATTGAGCCCGTGCTCCCCGGAAGGCGCCGTTCAAGGGGCTCCCGACGGGGCCTGGCGACGCGCAAATTCGTCCGCCCTGAAGAGCAGCCCCTTGAGCCAGCGCAGGCCGAACTGCATCAGGGCGATCTCATCTTCCCGGATCCGCTCCACGGTTTCCGCCGCCTGGGGATGGCGCTTCAGGAAGCTGCTCTCGAAAACGAAGCGACGGAATTGATCGATGTTGTAGCTGGCCATGAAGAACATCTGTTTGCTCTGTTCGGTCAGTTCCACGCTTTTGGGGAAGGAGCGCTTGCGGACCAGCAGGTCGGTCCACTCCGCGTTCAGTTCGTCGTGAACATCCACGCCCTGATCCCGCCTCCAGGTTTCCACCGACCAGACCTTTTCCTCTTCGAACCCGCGGCAATGGGGTTCATCGATGAGAAAATAGAACCCCTCGTCATCGGACCCCTGCTGGTGGCTCAAGGCCGCCACCCCCAGCGGGTAGTAGCGGCAAGTGGTGGGCCGATCGTCGTAGACCAGGCAACCATCCTCACGCACGAAGGGGCAGGAGTTGTCGGGATCGTCGAGAAGGCGCAACGTGACCACGGGCAGATCGGTCTTTTCCAGCAGCTGCGGTACAGTGTAGATCTTCAGGAACTCCTCCGAGGAGATGCCCAGCCGCTTTTTCAGGCGGAGGATATCGTAGGGGGTGAGCATGATGTTGATTCCCCGGCAACACCGGGTAAAGCAACTGATACCGGGGTGGCAGCGGAACTTGAATTGATTCTTGAGACTCAGTCGGACCGGCGGGATGGCCGCCGTGGCGTCGTTGGAGATCATGCGGGATCCTTCGTATCACTGGAAGTATTGGTTATCAGGTTTGATTCTCAAAATCGGCCAAGCCTCTTCTTATCCAACGGAAAGGCCGTTGTCAATCGAGCCGCGGAGGGGATTCCGGCGGAACGCCGCTGTCCGCGCCAACTTGCCTCTTGATTTACCTAGCCAACATGTTATGAATTTCTCCCAGTTACCCTCAGCCACCAGCGCGGGCCGTCCCGCGGCGGGAATGCCTCATGCGTGCCCTGCAGGCGTTTCAGACCGGCCGTAGGTTCCTGGCGCCTCTCACTCCCGGAAGGGACCTGTTGGGCGAGCTGGCGGACTTCTGCCGGGCGGCGAAGCTCCATGCCGCACTTCTGACCGTGACGGGCTCGGTGCGCTCGGGCACCATCGGGACCTTCGACCCGGACCAGGAGGTGTACGTGACCCACAGCGTGGAGCGTCCGCTGGAAATCGCGGCGTGCCACGGAACGGTCACTCCGGGAGACGACCCGCCATGCTTGCGGGCGGGCATTGTCCTGGCCGACGCCACAGGACAGGTTTTGGCCGGCCGGCTCCTGTCCCCCACCATCGTCCTGATGGCCGAGGCGACCCTGGATGAGATGGTCGGCGAGGACTCCCGGGTCCCTGGTGACGCCTGTCGCCGGTTCGCCTCCAGGGGAGGCCCGCAGAATTCCGACACGCCGGCATCCGGCACTCCGGGGAGCGACTGATACGCGGGCGGGCCGCACCGGACGAGGCCTGGACGGCGTCGCCGGTCACCCGCTTTGGCCCTGCCGCCCGCTATATCGGCGCGCATCAGACGGGCGAATCGATAGGTTCATCACAGGGCGGCTTGCCCAAGGAGGAGATCATGCGGCTCACCACCACCCGGACGGAACGGCCCAAAGCCAAGCCCGACGACCGGAAGCTCGGATTCGGCAACCTCTTCACCGATCACATGTTCAACATGGACTATACCCAGGAAAAGGGTTGGCACAACCCGCGCATCGAACCTTATGCGCCCCTCGTCCTGGACCCCGCCACCATGGTGCTCCACTACGGCCAGGCCGTCTTCGAGGGCCTGAAAGCCTACCGCACGCCCCAGGGCGGCATCCAGCTCTTCCGCCCCCAGGCAAACCTCAAGCGCATGAACCGCTCCTGCCGCATCCTGTGCATCCCCGAGTTCGACGAGGGCTTCGTTCTCGAGGCCCTGAAGGACCTTTTGCGCCTGGATAAGGACTGGGTGCCGTCGGCCCCGGAGACCTCCCTTTACATCCGGCCCACCATCATCGCCACGGATCCGTTCTTAGGCGTCCGGGCTTCCACCAGCTATCGCTTCTTCATTATCCTGTCGCCGGTGGGCGCCTATTATCCGGAGGGCTTCAACCCGGTGAAAATCTGGGTCACCCGGGAGCACGTGCGTGCCGTGCGCGGTGGCATCGGTGAAGCCAAGACGCCGGGAAACTACGCCGCCAGCCTGCTGGCCGGGCAGAAAGCCCACGATGCCGGCTATACCCAGGTCCTCTGGCTGGACGGCGTGGAGCAACGCCTCGTGGAGGAAGTGGGCTCCATGAACATCTTCTTCGTCATCGACGGCGAGGTGATCACCCCCGAGCTCAACGGCAGCATCCTCCCGGGCGTCACCCGGGACTCGGTCCTGTCCCTGGCCCGGCATTGGAATCTCCGCGTGCGGGAGTGCAAGGTCAGCATCGACGATGTCGTCGCCGCCCACGCCGACGGGCGCCTCCAGGAGATTTTCGGCAGCGGCACGGCCGCCGTGATTTCCCCCGTGGGCGAGATCCGTTACGGCGACCGGTGCCTGTCCGTGGGGGACGGCGCGGTGGGGCCGATTGCCCGCCGACTGTACACCGCCCTTACGGACATTCAATACGGCCGGGCCGAAAACCACGCGGGCTGGGTCGTGCCGGTCGCTTAACCCCGCGGGGGGCAAACCCGCCTCGGACCGAGGGGCCGCCAGGGACGCGCGGCGGAAAAGGCGACGCCGCCCGTCTCTGGCGGGTCGCGGGGCAAGTTTTTCTGCGTGGGCCCGCCTCCTGCTGGCGGCACGCGTCGAGGCCGGAAGCGCCTTTTGACCACCGCCCGATTGACCGCCGGCGACCAACCACCCTTGAGCCATCTTGACAGGGATGACCCATGGCCCGCGACCCATACCCGCATCTTCCCTCATTTATCCAAAAAATGGATCACCATGGCCTTGCACCCATGGTGGTGGATACCTTTGCCGCCTACTACCGCCAGCTCGTGGACGGTGCCACGGGAGTCATCCGGGACGAGGACATCCGCCCCCTCGAGCCGGAAGAGGTGGTCCGGGCCGACGGGCTGGATGACCTGGCACCCGCCGGGGATGCGGCCCTCAAGCGGACCGTCCGCATCACCCTCAATGGCGGCCTCGGCACCAGCATGGGGCTGCGGACCGCCAAATCCCTTCTGGAAGTCCGCGACGGACGGCGGTTTTTGGACATCATCATGGCCCAGGTGACGGCGGACGGCCTTCGCCAGGCGTTCATGAACAGCTTCAGCACCCATGCCGCCACCCTTGCCGCCCTGGAGCGACTGGCCCCGTCGCCCATGCCCATGATGTTCCTGCAGAACAAGTTCCCCAAAATCCTGCAGCAGGGCCTGGCCCCCGCGGACTGGCCGGCCAATCCGGACCTGGAATGGAATCCGCCGGGGCACGGCGATATCTACACGGCCATCGCCACCTCGGGAACGCTGGCGCACATGCTGGCGGAAGGCCTGGAATATGCCCTGATCTGCAATTCCGACAATCTGGGAGCCACCTTGGACAGGCGCATCCTGGGTTACTTCGCCGCCCGCCGATTGCCCTTCCTGATGGAGGTGGCCCGCCGTCACCCTGTGGATTTCAAGGGCGGCCACCTCGCCGTGACGCGCGCCACCGGTCGTCTGCTCCTGCGGGAGTCCGCCCAATGCCCTGCCGACAGCCGCGCCGGGGACATCCACACCTACCGCTATTTCAACACCAACAATCTCTGGGTCAACCTGCGCCAGCTCCAGGATCTGGTGGCTACCGCCGGACTGGTGCGTCTGCCGATGATCGTCAACCCGAAGAACCTGGACCCGCGCGACCCCACGAGCCCAGCGGTTTACCATGTGGAATCCGCCATGGGGGCGGCCATCGGTCTGTTCGCGGGTGCGCAGGCCATCCTGGTCCCGCGGGACCGTTTTCTGCCGGTCAAGAAATGCAACGATCTGCTGGTGATCCGGTCGGACTGCTACCGCTTTGCCGGCGGCCACCGCCTGACCTCCGACATGGCCGTGGACACTCCCGACGGGGGACCTGCGGTGGATCTCGATCCGGACTACTACGGCCGGATCGACGGCTTCGATGCGCGGTTTCCCGAGGGGCCGCCATCCCTGAGGCATTGCCAAGCCCTCACCGTGCGCGGAGATGTGCTGTTCGAGGCGGGAGTCACCATCCGGGGGCGGGTCAGCGTTGTGAACCGCGGCCCCACCCAGGCGGTCATTCGCTCCGGCACAACGCTGGACACGGATGTCGAATTCTGATCGCTCGATACCTTTCCCTCCCGGCGGCAACGGCCTCTGCGGCACGCACGCCCCAACTTTTCCTATCCGACCGGTTGACAAGCGCTCCCGTTTCACCCCAGCATACGGACACTGTGCGGTGCCGGCGGCGCTATGCCCGCATCCGCCCCGCTGACCGGCGTGGGCCCGAATTCCCCATCGGCATCGCGGCCTGCCGTCCGGCAGGTTCAGGCGCTCGGCGGGCACCCGGATGCCCCGCCGGCCATAGCGCCCGCGTGGCGATTGCCCAGGTCTCCGAGGAGGACGCATGCCAACCCCCTTGACGAAGCGCATCGGGTTCGTTTCCACGCGTCTGGCGGGAACGGATGGGGTTTCGCTGGAGGCCGCCAAGTGGGCGGAAGTGCTGGAGGAGGTCGGCCACCGATGCTTCTGGTTTGCCGGCGAGGTGGATCAGGACCCGGACGTCTGCATCCGGATGCCCGAAGCCCATTTCCAATGGCCGGCCAACCTGGCGATCAATGCGGCCATCTATGGCCACAAAGCCCGGCCCCCGGAGGTCACCGACGCCATCCACGCCCTGCGGACGACCTTGCGCGCAGGCTTGCGGGATTTCATTGAGCGGTTTCGGCTGGACATGCTCATCGTGGAGAATGCCCTGACCATTCCCATGCACATTCCGTTGGGCCTGGCCCTGTCGGAAATCATCGCCGAGACCTTGATCCCCACGATCGCCCATCACCACGATTTCTATTGGGAGCGGGTGCGTTTTACGGTCAATGCCGTGGGCGATTACCTGCGCATGGCGTTTCCGCCGCGGCTCAACAGCATCGAGCACGTGGTGATCAACTCCACGGCCCAGGAGGAATTGGCCCATCGCAAGGGGTTGGCCTCCACGATCATTCCCAACGTGCTCGATTTTGCCAACCCGCCCAACGGGCCTTTGCAAAACGGAAGCGATTTCCGACAGAAGGCGGGTCTGGCGCCGACGGACATCATCATCCTGCAGCCGACCCGGGTGGTGCAGCGCAAGGGCATCGAGCATGCCATCGAGCTGGTGAAGGAGCTGGGCGACCCCCGCTGCAAACTGGTGATCTCCCATGCGGCCGGTGACGAGGGTTTCGATTACGCCCAGTGGCTCGCCGAGGACGCCATGAAGATGGGGGTCGACCTGCGTTTCCTGCCGTCGACCGCCACCCGGGGCGCCAGCGCCCAGGAGGCCCGCTTTCGGCACTTGTCCCTTGCGGATGTCTATCCCCACGCGGATTTCATCACCTACCCGAGCCTCTATGAAGGCTTCGGCAACGCCTTCCTGGAGGCGATTTATTTCAAGAAGCCGCTGCTGATCAACCGCTATGCGATCTTCGTCAAGGACATCGAGCCCCAGGGCTTCGATCTCGTGGTCATGGACGGCTACCTGACCCGCCAGAACCTCCAGGATGTGCTCACCATTCTGCTATCCCCCGAGCGTCGCCGCCGCATGGTGGAACACAACTATGCCGTGGCCGCCCGGCATTATTCCTATGCCGTTCTGCGCCAACGCCTTCGGGGGCTGATGGCGAACTTCTTCGGTGTTGACAGCTGATTGAGGCGCATGCGATCGAAACCGGCGGAACTTTCCGCCCCTGCCCGCGAGCCCGCCCTATGATGGAACAAGCCACGCTTCTGCAGGACCCGGCTCCCGGATGTCGCTTGCTGCGCTGCCGGGGGGATGCCCTCACCTTCACCCTGGAGCTGCCCGAGGCCGCCGAAGGCAGCGCCTGGGTGCGCTCCAACATCGGGCAGGTGGTGGTCAGCCGGCGGGAAATCGTGGAGCAGGTGGATGCCGGCGCGCCGCCCCTGGCCCAGGACTGGTACGACTTGCCCATGACCCGTGTGGACCCAAGGCGTTTCCGCATCACCCTGCCCCTGGGCGCGGTGGGCCATTTCGAGGCCAAGTGCCTTTTTTTGCGCGAGGGCTCCGGCACCCCGAACTGGCCCCCCGGGGGCAACACCGTCATCAATGTGGCGCCGGCCGACTCCTGCTGCGCCAACATCGTCTACAACGCCTTCGTGAGGCAGTTCGGCCCCAACCGGGATGGACGCGCGGGCGATCGCTGGAAGCTCCTGGACATCGAGAGCCTGGAGCGCGAGGGGTTCGCCGCCATCCCGCCTTCCGGCAAATTCCGCGACCTGCTGCGATCCCTCGACGTCATCATCGGCGAGCTGGGCTGTACGGTGATCCAGCTTCTGCCCATTCACCCCACGCCCACCACCTTTGCCCGCATGGGGCGCTTCGGCAGCCCCTATGCCGCCTTGAGCTTCACCGACGTGGACCCCGCCCTGGCCGAGTTCGATCCCGCGGCCACACCGCTGGAACAGTTCGAGGAGCTGGTGGACGGGGTGCATGCCCGGGGGGCCAGGATTTTTCTGGATATCGCCATCAACCACACGGGATGGGCGGCCCGACTGCATGCCACGCACCCGGAGTGGCTGGTGCGGCAGCCGGATGGCCGCATCGAGGTCCCCGGGGCCTGGGGGATCAATTGGGAGGACCTCACCCGGCTGGACTACAGCCACCAGGTACTCTGGACGTACATGGCGGACGTATTCCTCACCTGGTGCCGGCGGGGGGTGGACGGATTCCGTTGCGATGCGGGTTACATGATCCCCCTGGAGGCCTGGCGCTACATGGTGGCCAAGGTGCGCGAACAGTTCCCCGAGACGGTCTTTTTTCTGGAAGGCCTGGGGGGCAAAATTTCGGTAACGCGTGACCTGTTGAACCGGGCCAATCTGAATTGGGCCTATTCCGAGCTGTTCCAGAACTACACGCGGGAACAGATCGAAGCCTACCTGCCAGGGGCGTTGGAAATTGCGGAAAGTGACGGCCTGACCCTCAATTTTGCTGAAACCCACGACAACCCGCGCCTGGCGGCCCGCTCCCTGACCTGGGCCCGCATGCGCACAGCCCTGTGCGCCCTTTTTGCCCCCTGGGGTGCCTTCGGCTTTGCCAACGGGGTGGAATGGTTTGCCCGGGAAAAGATCAATGTCCACCACAGCCCGTCCCTCAATTGGGGGGCCTCGGAAAACCAGGTGGCCGAGATCCGCCGCCTGACGGATCTTCTCAAGCACCACCCGGCCTTTCAGGCCGGCACCCGCCTGGAACTGGTGCAGGAGGGACCCGGCAATGTGGCGGTGATGCTCCGGCACCACAAGCCGTCCGGCCAACGCCTGCTCGTAGTGGCCAACCTGGACGACGACCGCCCGGCCACCGCCGCCTGGAATCCCGAACGGTGTGGTCTGGCGGTGACCGCGCTGACCGATCTGCTATCGGGGCGCACCCTGGCGCTGCCGGCCCCCGACCCCCTTCACCGGGCAGCACTCCAGCCGGGGGAGGTCCTCTGCCTCGCGCTGGACCCCGTCCCATCTATCGCGCCTTCCGGAGACACGCGCCCTGCGACGGCCGTCCCCGAACGCCGCCGCAGGCAGCGGTTGCGGGCCAAAGTCCTGGATGTGTTGCAGGCGTTCCAGGGGTTGAGGGATCTGGGGGATCTCGACCTGGACGCCGAGGCGGAGGCCTTGGCCCGCTCCCCCGGGGAATTCTGCCGCCGTCACAATCCCCTGTCGGAAGAGCCCCGGGTGGTGCGCTGGGTCTGGCCCCGAGATGCCCGGCGTGACGTGGTGGTACCCCAAGGCCATGGCCTGCTGCTGGAAGCCCCTCACGCCTTTCGGGTGCAATTGGCGGAGGAGGGGCGCATCCAGGCCTCCGAAGACTCCCTGACCGATGCGCATGGGCAGCATTTTGCCTTGTTGCTGCTGGATCAGGGGGAAGGCTGCGCCTACAGCCGCCACCCTCAGCTGGAGGTGCGCCTGCACGGCCCCCAGAAAACCCTCCGGGTTCGCGCACCCCTGACTTTGCCCCCCGCTCCGGAGGCTTTCGTCATCCCCCGAAGCCTGGATGGGCCGCGCCAACTTCATCGGCCGCTGTTGTTTCTGGGCACCAACGGCCGGGGAGGGATGTGCCGGGCCGCCGTCCAATGGGGCCGGTTGGAAAGCCGCTATGACGCCCTTCTGGCCGCCAATCTGAGCCCTGACTACCCGGAAGACCGCTTCATCATGCTGACCCGCCTGCGCGGCTGGGTGGTCTATCAGGGGCATTACCACGAAATCCGCCACGACGGCCTGGAGGGTTTTGTCTACCGCCCCCCCGACCGCTGCCGCTGGACTTTCCGCTTCCCCACCGGGCAGGGACAAAATGTCCGCCTGGTGGTGGACCTGAAAATGCTTGCGGGGGAAAACGGGTTGCACATCACCTTCCGGCGCCACCCGGCCGCGGGCATCCGCAGGGGATTGCCCGATCACAAACCCGTCCGCTTGATTGTGCGTCCGGACGTGGAAAGTCGCGGTTTCCACGACGTCACCAAGGCCTACCTGGGCGCCGAACAAGCCTTCCCGGAGGCGGTGGTCGCCGGGGAGCGTGGCTTCCGCTTCCAGCCGGGCGCGGCCTGCCTGACCCTCGAGGGCACGGCGGGTCGGTTCGTGGCCGAGCACGAGTGGCGTTACATGGTGCATCGCCCCCGGGAGGCCGCGCGCGGTCTGGATCCCGACTCCGACCTCTTCAGTCCCGGGTATTTCCAAGTGGAGCTCACCGGCGGCGAGGATGTCACGCTGGCGGCGGAGATACAGGCGGCCGTCCCCGCACCGCCTGCGCCGCCACCCGTCCCCCAGAGCAGGCCCGCCCGGGGGAAAGACCTGGCGGCCACATCGGAAGTGGTCACACCCGAGGCGGCTCTGGCTCAAGCCATGCAGCAATTCGTGGTGCGCCGGGGCCGCCACAGCACGGTTATCGCCGGCTACCCCTGGTTCCTGGACTGGGGCCGCGACACCCTGATCTTCGTGCGCGGCCTGATCGCCGCCGGCGATCTGGCCACGGCACGAGCCATCATTCGTCAATTCGCCGGGTTCGAGGAGCACGGCACCCTGCCCAACATGATCCGCGGAGAGGACGCGCGCAACCGCAACACCTCGGATGCCCCCTTGTGGCTGTTTGCCGCCGTGGCGGATCTGGTGGCGGTGGAGGGGCACACCAGGGCTTTGGGGCTGGACTGCCGCGGGCGCTCCCTGGGAAGGATCCTGGAGACGCTGGCCGAATCCCTTACCCGGGGGACCCCCAACGGCATCCGCATGGATCCCGGTTCAGGTCTCTTGTTCAGCCCGGCCCATTTCACCTGGATGGACACCAACCACCCGGCGGCCACACCCCGCCAGGGCTATCCCGTGGAGATTCAGGCCTTGTGGCACCGCGCCCTGGACTTCCTGGCCGTGCACGGCGCCGCCAGACGACGCCGGCAATGGGCCCGCCGCGCCGCCCAAGTGCGCGACGGTATCGCCCAGCGCTTCTTCAACCCCGATCTGGGCTATTGCTTCGACTGCCTGCGAGCCGAAGCCGGCCAGGCGGCGGACGACGCCCAGCCCGACGACGCCTTGCGTCCCAATCAGTTGCTGGCGATTACGCTGGGGGCGGTCCAGGACCGCGCCACCGCCCAGAAAATCGTGCATGCCTGTGAGGAACTGGTGGTCCCGGGGGCCATCCGCAGCCTGGCAGACCGCCCCGTTGGCTGCCCGGCGCCCGTTTACCACCGGGGACAGCTCCTGAACGATCCCCAGCGCCCCTACCGGGGCCACTACCAGGGAGACGAGGACACCCAGCGCAAACCCGCCTACCACAATGGAACCGCCTGGACCTGGGTTTTCCCCAGCTTCTGCGAAGCCTGGGCCATGGCTTACGGGAGCGCCGGGAACCCCACGGCCCGCTCCTGGCTGGCCAGTTGTCTCCCCCTGATGACCGCTGCCTGCGCCGGGCATCTGCCGGAAATCCTGGACGGGGACGCACCGCATGCCCCGCGGGGCTGCGATGCCCAGGCCTGGAGTGTCAGCGAGGTCTACCGCGTCTGGCGCCTGCTGGCCGCGGGCGGCGGGACCCCGTGATGGCAATTGCCTTGAGGGCGACTTTGGTGGTAAGGGCGGGGGGTGGCCGGCAGGCCCCGCAACCGCTATCAATGGAGTCGATGGAATGCATCATATTCAAACATTTCAGGTATTACCGTCCATTCCCGAACACCTCGGGTTTCTGGAAACCCTGACCCGCAACATCTGGTGGTGCTGGCAGCGGGATGCCCTGGAGCTGCTGCGGCGCATCAACCCCAGTCTCTGGGCGGAGACCCAGGCCAACCCCATTCTCTTCCTGACCCGGGTTTCCCAGGAGCGTCTGGAGGAACTGGCGCGCGACGGCAGCTTCCGGGCCCATATGGAGCGGGTTCAGGAAAGCTTCCAGGCCCAGGTTCACGAGGTGGCCGTCGGGGCGAATACCATCGCCTATTTTTCCATGGAATTCGGCCTGCACGAGAGCATTCCGCTCTACTCGGGCGGTCTGGGCGTCCTGGCGGGGGATCACCTCAAGGCCGCCTCGGATCTGACCTTGCCCCTCGTGGGGGTGGGTCTTCTGTACCGCCAGGGCTACTTCAGCCAATTTCTCGATCCGGACGGCTGGCAGCAGGAAGCCTACCCCGATACGGACCTGTTCGCCATGCCCATCAGCCGCGCCCGGAACCCCCAGGGCCAGGAGGTGCGCGTCACGGTCACCGGTCCCGGCGGCGACATCCACGCCACGGTGTGGCAGCTGGTCGTGGGCAATGTCCCCTTGTACCTGCTGGACACCAATATCCGGGAAAATCCGCCGGATGTCCGGGAGATAACCGCGCGTCTGTATGCCGGCGGGGGCAACCGCCGCCTGACCCAGGAGCTGGTGCTGGGCATCGGCGGCATGCGCGCCCTGGCGGCCCTGGGGATCCAGCCGGCGGTGGTCCACATGAACGAAGGGCATTCGGCCTTCGCCAGCCTGGAGCGCCTGGCGCAGATCATGGAGCGCGCGTCCCTGGACCTGAAATCCGCGCTCGAAATCGTCCCCCGCACGACGGTGTTCACCACCCACACCCCGGTCGCGGCCGGCCATGACGATTTCCCGGTGGACATCGTGCAGCCCTGCATCAAGCCCTTCGAGGCCCGCCTGGGCATCGGCACCCGCGACATCATTGCCTGGGGCCAAGCCCCCGCGGCCCCACCGGAGTCGCCCCTCTCCATGTTCATTCTGGGCAAGCGCATGGCGGCCCACTGCAACGGCGTGAGCGCATTGCACGGCGCCGTGGCCCGCCGCATGTGGTCGCACCTCTGGAACGGTCTCCCCGAGAACGAGGTCCCCATCACCCACATCACCAACGGCATTCACATCGCCACCTGGGTCTCCAACGAAATCGCCCTGTTGTTTGAGCGCTACCTGGGGCCTGAGTGGCACCTCGACATCCGCAATGCCGGGGGGGGGCCGCCAGATCGACGAGATATACGACGAGGAACTCTGGCATGCCCATGAGCTCAACCGGGCCAGGCTCATCCGATCCTGCCGCAAGCGCCTGGTGGAGCAGTACGGCCGTCGCAACGCCTCCTCCTCCGTCATGCGCGAAGTGGAATCGGTAATGGACCAGGACATTCTCACCATTGCCTTTGCGCGGCGGTTCGCCACCTACAAGCGGGCTGCCCTCCTATTGAAGGATACGGAGCGCCTGGAGGCCCTCGTCAACTCCAAGTCCCGTCCCGTGCAGCTGATCTTCGCCGGCAAGGCGCACCCCATGGACAACGAGGGCAAGGAACTGATCCGCAAGCTGGTGGCCTTTGCCAACCAGTCCGGTTTACGGCACCGGGTGGTCTTCCTGGAAAACTACGATCTGCACGTCGCCCGCCGCCTGGTGCAGGGGGCCGACGTCTGGCTCAACAACCCTCGGCGGCCCTTTGAGGCGTGCGGCACCTCGGGGATGAAGGCCGCCGTCAACGGCGTCCTGAACTTGAGTGTCCTGGATGGCTGGTGGTGCGAGGGGTATGACGAAAGCCGCGGCTGGCGCATCGGCAACGGTGAAGAGTTCGAAGACAGCGAATACCAGGATCGCGTGGAGGCCCAGGCGCTTTACAACGTCCTGGAGAACGATGTGATTCCCTGTTTCTACGACCGCGAAAACGGCGGTCTGCCCCTGCGCTGGCTCAAGATGATGAAGGCTTCCATTAAAATGGTGATGCAGGACTTCAGCGCCCAACGCATGGTGGACGATTACCGGCAGCGTTTTTACCGGCCGGCCGTGGACAACTACGGCAAGCTGCTGGCAGACGACGGGCGCGCCGCCAAGGCGCTCAGTCAGACCTCGGCGCACCTGGCCGCCTTGTGGCAGCAGGTGCGCATCGAGCCCCCGGCCAGGGCAGGGGACGGGCTTATCCGGGTCGGGGAACGCCTGAAGGTCACCACCCAGGTCCACTTGGGGGAACTCAGCCCCGATGAAGTCTGGGTGGAGTTGTGCTACGGGCCGCCCAAATCGGTGGAGGAGCTGGAAATCCAGTTTCGCGTGCGCATGTCCGTGGCCGAAGAGCGCGGCAACGGCGACTATCTGTTCGCCTGCGATGTCGCCTGCAGCACCGCCGGCCGCTACGGTTTCACCGCCCGGGTGACCCCCAAGGGGGACTACTGGACGCGTTCGCATCCCGGATGGATCACCTGGGCATGATATGCCCCCCGACCGCGGGTGTCGGCCCTCCGCGCAAGTGCCTCTTGAGAGGAGACAACCATGCCCCACAGCATCCACAACCCGCGGGTTCTGGTGGTGACCCCCGAGATCACCTACCTGCCCAAGGACATGGGAAACATGGTGAACCATCTGGTGGCCAAGGCCGGAGGGTTGGCGGACGTTTCCGCCGCCCTGATCAGCGCCCTTTTCGACCAGGGCGCAGATGTGCACGTGGCCATTCCGGACTACCGCGCCCTTTTCAACGCGCGGCTGGAACCGGCCCTGGGACGGCAGCTGCGGATGATCCAGAACAAGATGCCCAACGAGCGGATTCACCTGGCGGAGGACCGGGCCTTTTTCTATATTCACACGGTCTATTCGGACTACGGGGTGGACAACCTGAAAATCGCCCTGGCCTTTCAGCGCGAGGTCATCAACAACATCATTCCCCGGGTGCGTCCGGACCTGATTCACTGCAACGACTGGATGACGGGGCTGATTCCGGCGGCCGCCCGACAGGCCGGCATCCCCTGCCTGTTCACGATTCACAACATCCACACGGTCAAAACGCTTCTGGGCTACATCGAGGATCGCGGGATCGATGCCGCCTATTTCTGGCAACACCTCTATTACGAGCGCATGGCGACGGAATACGAGGAGGCGCGCGACACCAATCCCGTGGACCTGCTGGTCAGCGGTGTGTTCGCCGCACACTTCGTCAATACGGTCAGCCCCACGTTCCTGCAGGAAATCGTCGACGGCCGCCACGACTTCGTGGCGCCACACCTGCGCCAGGAACTCGCCTTCAAGGCCCGCGCGGATTGTGCCGCGGGCATCCTGAACGCCCCGGATCCGTCCTACCGTCCCCAAACCGACTCGGCCCTCAAGCCCAATTACGGCGCGGCCGACCACGCGGCCGGAAAACGGGGCAACAAGTCCTATCTCCAGTCCCTGCTCAGCCTGAAGGCCGATCCGGAAGCGCCGCTGTTCTTCTGGCCCTCCCGGTTGGACCGCATCCAGAAAGGCTGCCCCTTGCTGGCCGATATTCTCTACAAGGTGGTTTCGCGCTACTGGGATCACAACCTCCAGGTGGTTTTCGTGGCCAACGGCGACTATAAGCGGCATTTCCACGAGATCGTCGCCCTCCACGGGCTCGAGCCGCGTGTCTCGGTGTGCGGTTTCGACGAGGAACTTTCCCGGGTGGCGTACGCGGCGGCGGATTTTATCCTCATGCCGTCGCTTTTCGAGCCCTGCGGTCTGCCGCAGATGATCGGACCGCTCTACGGAACGCTGCCGGTGGTGCACGACACGGGAGGGCTCCACGACACCGTCACCCACCTGGATCTGCGCGCCGGCAAGGGCAACGGCTTCGTGTTCAAATTCTACGACAGCATCGGGCTGTCGTGGGCCATCGACCAGGCCATGGCTTTCTATACCTTGCCCGCCGAGGTGCGCCGGCGGGAGGTGCAGCGGATCATGGAGGAAGCCTCCCGGGATTTCACATATGATGTCTGCGCCCGCAACTACATCCAGCTGTATGAAAAAATGCTGCAACGCCCCTTGATCAGGCCCAATGCGCCCTTGCCGGAAATGCACCCGGTGGCTTGAGCTGCCGGCGACGCCGCGGATATAATCATGTGGGATGCCTGCGAAGAATCGCGCCTGGCCGACCGGATCCTGGAGGAGGACCCCTGGCTGCGGCCCCACGCCGATGGCCTGCGGTCCCGGCTGCGCCACATTCGCCTGCGTTTCGCCAGCCTCGCCGGCGGCAACGGTCACCTGGCGGACCTGGCCACCGCCCACCACACCTTCGGCCTGCACCGGCGTGGAGCGGATTGGGTGTTTCGGGAGTGGGCGCCCAACGCCACCGCCGTGTACCTTATCGGGGACTTCTCGGGGTGGCAGGCGCTTGCCGAAAACGCTTTGCAGCGCCTGACCGCCGACGGCCTCTGGGAACTCCGGCTGGCGGGGGGACGCCTGCAACATGGGGATCTCTATCGCCTGCACATCCAGTGGGCGGGTGGCCAGGGAGAGCGCATTCCGGCCTATGCCCGTCGGGTGGTGCAGGATCCGCACACCCTGATCTTCAACGCCCAGGTGTGGGAGCCGCCGGAGCTTCACCGCTGGCGCCACCCGTTGCCGGAGGCCGCGGGTGCCCTGCTGGTCTATGAGGCCCACGTGGGCATGGCCCAGGAAAGGGAAGGCGTGGGCACCTATCACGAGTTTGCCGCCCACATCCTTCCGCGAATCGCCGCCGCCGGCTACAACACCATTCAACTCATGGCCGTGCAGGAGCATCCTTACTACGGCTCCTTCGGCTACCAGGTCTCGAACTTCTTTGCGCCCTCCTCACGTTTCGGAACCCCCGAGGACCTCAAGGCGCTGGTGGACCGCGCCCACGCAGCGGGGCTGCGGGTGGTCATGGATCTGGTGCATTCCCACGCCGTGGCCAACGAAGTGGAAGGCCTCAGCCGGTTCGACGGCACGCCGTACCAGTATTTCCATGACGGCCCCCGCGGGCGCCATCATGCCTGGGATTCCCGCTGTTTTGACTACGCCCGCAGCGAGGTCCTGGCCTTCCTGCTTTCCAACTGCCGTTATTGGCTGGAGGAATTCCATTTCGACGGTTTCCGTTTCGACGGCGTCACCAGCATGCTCTACCTCGACCACGGACTGGGCAAGGCCTTCACCTCCTATGCGGACTACTTCGGCGCCAACGTGGACGAGGATGCCGTCGCCTATCTCGCCCTGGCCAACCACCTGGTGCACCACCTCAATCCCGCTGCCGTGACCATCGCCGAGGATATCAGCGGGTTGCCGGGACTGGCCGCGCCCCTGTCCCGGGGGGGCCTGGGGTTTGACTACCGCTTTGCCATGGGCATCGCCGACCAGTGGATCCGCCTGGCCAAGGACGTGCGCGACGAGGATTGGCCCATGAGCGGCATCTGGTACGAGCTGACCAACCGCCGGGCGGACGAGCAATCCATCAGCTACGCCGAAAGCCACGACCAGGCCCTCGTGGGCGACCAGACCCTCATGTTCCGCCTGGCGGGCGCGGCCATTTACGACCACATGGGCATCCACGACCCCGATCTGCGGGTGGCGCGCGCCATGGCCCTGCACAACCTCATCCGCCTGGTTACGCTGGCCACGGCCGGCCACGGGTATCTCAACTTCATGGGCAATGAGTTCGGCCACCCCGAGTGGATCGATTTTCCCCGCGAAGGCAACCAGTGGTCCTACCATTATGCCCGTCGCCAGTGGCGCCTGGTGGATGACCCCCAGTTGAAATACCGCCAGCTGGCCGCCTTCGACCGCGCCATGCTGGCCCTGGCCCGGGAGCACCGCCTTTTCGAGGAAGCCTGGCCACGCCTGGTTTTCGAGCACAACGAAGACAAGGTCCTGGCCTTCGCGCGGGCCGGGTTGCTCTTCGTCTTCAATTTTCACCCGGACCGCTCCCTGGCCGATTATCGTTTGCCCTACCGTCCGGGGGCCTACCGGATGATCTTCACCAGCGACGACCCGTCCTTCGGCGGGCACGCCCGCCTGGCGCCCCTTCAAACGCACTTCACCCTCCAGGACCCGGGCGCCGACCAGCATGCCGGCGGTTCCTGGCTCAGCCTCTATCTTCCCAGCCGCTGCGCCCTTGTGCTGGCCCCCGAATAAAGCCGGCGCCCGGCGGCGGCTTTCCGGAGATCCGCCGGTGGCCGCGACGCAGCATTTCGGCCCGAGACGCAGTTTATCCACAGGCGGCTAGGGCTGCTTCTGGTAGTGGCGATAGAACCGCAGGACCTTCTCGACATAGTCCTGGGTTTCGGGAATGGGGGGAATCCGCTGATAACGGTCCACGGCGGTGGGACCGGCGTTATAGGCGGCCAGCGACAACACCAGCTGGCCCTTGTAGCGGTTGATGAGCATGCGGAGGTAGTGGGCGCCCGCCATGATGTTCTGTTGCGGGTCGAAGGGGTCCTGGAGGTTCAGAAAGGCGAAATTTTCCGGCATGATCTGCATCAGACCCTGGGCGCCCTTGCGGGATATGGCCCGGTGGTTGAATCCGGATTCGGCCTGGATGACCGCCTTCAGCAAGGAAAAATCAACCCCGTGGCGGTGGGCGGCATCGGCAATGATGTCATCGTAGCGGGTGGTCGAGCGAAACCGGTAGGCCGGCGCGCTGCGGATGAAGACACGGTATTCCCGGGAGGTGGGCGTATTGGTGAAATGCATTACCCCGTTGGGATCGCGGTACATGTAAATGTCCGCCCGGGCCCCCTCGGGGCATAACGCTGCCCCTAAGGCAGCCAGCACAAGGACCGCCACAAGGGTCCGACCTGGGGAGGGTATCGCTGCACACGTGCGCCAGAATCTGTTCATCGGCCTGAACAAGTGCCCCGTCGTGGTCTGATCCCTGCGGTAGGCCGCCCTCCGCCCCCCCGGGAGAACCGCTATATGCCGTTTCTGCCTGCCGTTCGGGGGGTTTTGACCCGCGCCCCCACGTGCCTCGCATGTCAGAGGCATCCATCCTGGATATCGGCCCGGGAGCCGGAAACTTTACCGTCCTTTCCCCGGGAGGTGCGTAAAATCTGGCGACTTGCGCGAAGCCTCAGCTGACCGGCAGCATATACTCGGCCAACCGACTGGACGTTTTGCGCAGGTTGTTGCTGAGCAGGATGGCAATGCCCTTCAGCAGCTTGATTCCGATGTTGGAATGTCGATACATGATCATGTCGAAGGCCGCCTGGGAGAGGATGTAGAGCCGGGCGCCGTCCCGGGCCCGGATCGTGGCCGAGCGCGGCATGTCCTCGATCACCGACATTTCCCCGAGGGACTGTCCGCGCCCCAGAGTGGTGATCATCACCTCCTGGCCCGAAACGCCGATCTGTTTGAGCACCTCGAGGCGGCCGCTGTCGATGAAACACATGAAATTGCCCTGCTCGTATTCCTGGAACAGGACCTCGCCGGGCTGCAATTCCACCACGTTCATGTGTTTGGCCACCAGCTTGACCTCCTCGGAGTTCATGCGGCTGAACAACGGGATTTCCATGAAAAAGTCGACGATGGCCTTCGACAGCTGGGTGTCCATGGATCGCTCCGCTCACGGGGTGGGATTGCCTGATTCCAACAAAGGGAGCCGCACACCAGCATAGCAGAAAAATATTTGTAAATGAAAGAGGGCCCTTGTAAAAAGTGACTCCGGCGAACCCCGTTCGCCCAACCCCGAAGGAGGAGAGGGATCCGATGGCAGACATCACACCGACCCGGGAGATCGCCTGGCAGCTGCTGACGCGCTTCAACCGCAGCGACAGCCTGCTGAAACACGCCCTGGCCGTCGAGGCGGTCATGCGCTACTGCGCCCGGAAACGCGGCGCGGATGAAGACGCGTGGGGGGTTGTCGGTCTGGTCCACGACCTGGACTACGAACAGTTCCCTGACCAGCACTGCCGCAAAACCGCCGAGATCCTGGAGGCGGAGCATTGGCCGCCGGCCACCATCCGTGCCATTGTGAGCCATGGATGGGGCATCTGCAGCGATGCGGAGCCGCGTTCCGAGATGGAACGGGTCCTTTATGCCGTCGACGAGTTGACGGGCCTGGTGGCCGCCGCGGCGCTGGTGCGCCCTTCCCGGAGCGTGCTGGACCTCACGGCCCAATCGGTGAAAAAGAAATGGAAAGACAAACGCTTTGCCGCCGGGGTGGACCGCGCCACCATCGAACGGGGGGCGGCCATGCTGGGAATCGACCTCACCAACCTCATCACCGACACCATCATGGGAATGCGCGAGGTGGCTGAAACGTTGGGCCTCAAGGGCCAACCGGCGGCCAACCCTCAAGCCGCCGGTTGAGCGTGATCCGCTCCCCCGGCGCCTGCCGGTTGCGGCGCCGGGGGAGCGGAGGCCTCACGCCACTTCCTCGAAGTCCGCGTCCACCACATCGTCCTGGCTGCGGGACGGCCGGCCCTCCTCCGGCCCGGTTGGGGATTGGGGCGCCGGCCTCTCGGTTCCGCTCTGCTGGTACATGGCTTCGGCC
>DJGG01000200.1:22123-29988 GCA_002432195.1 Desulfobacteraceae bacterium UBA5852 | reverse complement strand
CGGCGTCGGCCTTTTGTCGCCCCGGGCGCCTTGACTTTCCCCCGGATGCGCGTATATCTGCGACCTGCTGATACCGGGCTGCCGAGCCCATGATTCCGACCCCCATGTCGCGACCCTGCGCCCAGCCACCCAACCCGGAAAGCCCCCGCGTTGCGCCGGCCCACGGACACCGCGCAAAAAGGCCCGCATGCATCCTGAAACCCCGCCGACGCCCGCCGAGGAACCCATCGACGGCGGGGNNCGGGGACGCCCGGAAGGGCGTCTACTTCATCGCCGTCTCCCAGTTCGGCATGGCCTTCTCCTTCAACTGCATCATGTCCTTCATGCCCTTCTACATCCTGAAGGTCAGCACCTACGGCATGAAGGAAACCATCCTGTGGACCGGCATGATCCTGGGGGGCACCTCGCTCGTGGCCGCCGTCGCCGCTCCTTTCTGGGGGAGCCTCACCACGCGCATCCGGCCGAAAATGCTCTTCCAGGGCGGCATGTTCTCCAACGGCGTCATTTTTTGCATCATGGGATTCACCGACAGCCTGCCCCTGCTCCTGGCCCTGCGGCTGATCCAGGGGGTCCTGGGCGGCGTTTCCACCATCGGCCTGGTGCTGATCGCCGGCTCCGCGCCGAAAGCCAAACTCCCCCAATACATGGGCCTCTTCCAGAACGCCCTGACCGCCGGGCAGCTTGCCGGCCCCCCCATCGGCGCCTATGCCGTCACCCTTTTCGGCTACCGCTCCCCGTTCATCATCGCCCTGGCCGTGCTGGCCCTGTCTCTCTTCTATTGCCATCGCCACGTGCGGAACATTCCGCCCCAACCCAGGACTTCCGGGCCCGACCGTCCAGCCGCGGGGGGCATCCTGTGGGGCTGGGGCCTCATCGTCGTGGGCACCATCCACCTCATGTTCCTGCCCAGCATCCTGCCCCACATCCTGAAGGGCTTCCAGCTCTCCGCGGACGCGGCCATCACCATGGCGGGTACCATCATGATGATCTACATGGCCACGGCCATCCTGGGGAACCTGCTGCTGGTGCGCGTGTCCGCCCGGGTGGGCCTGACGCGCCTGATCGCCATGGCCTGCCTGGCGGCGGGCGCCCTCCAGTGCCTGCTGTATTTCAGCAGCGGGGTCTACACCTTCACCGCGATTCGCGCCCTCCAGACCGGCATGATCGCGGCCGTCACCCCCCTGGTCATCACCACCTTCGCCGGCGGGGGCGGGGGCACCACCCTGGGGTTCCTGAACTCCGGACGCTTCGTGGGCAACGCCCTGGGCCCCATGATGGCCACCTTCCTCCTGGCGCAGTTCAACCTTTTAACCCTCTATCTCACCATCGCCGGCCTCACCCTGGCAATGCTCGGCGCCTTCCTGGCCGCGGGCAGGCGGCCGGCCGGCTGAAAGGCCCCCAAAGGGTGTCCGGGTGGCTTCTGGGCCACATAAGGCTTGACGCCCCAGAAACCCCCGGCATCGATAGGAGACGACAAACGACACCAGGTGCTCCCGCCGGAGCCAAAGGGGGATATCCCGGATCGATCTCAGAAATGGCCCAAGGCCCCGCCCAGGTGGTCCACCCAGATATCCACGAAGACGTCGTATTCGGCCGTGCCCTTCAGGATCGCTTGGCAAGCGAATCCCGCGCGGGTCAGAACGCTTTTCCAGGAATCTTCATCATCTCCAGTCATGTCGTTCTTGGCGTGGTCCCCGGCCACGGACATGAAGGGCATCAGGTAGACCTTGCGGATCTTCCGCTCCGTGAGCAGGGCTTGGACCTCGTGGATGTCGGGATAGCCCTCCACGCAGCCGATGAAGACGTTGGGGTCCTTCCTCTGCACCTGGAACATGAGGGCCGCATAGAAGGCATTGGCGGGGTGCGGGGTGCCGTGCCCCATGAGCACCACGGCCTCATCGGCTTTCCGCTCCCGGGGAAGGGTGGCCAGGATAGCCTCCACGGCCCGCGCCATGTCCTCCTGGGTGGCCAGCAGTGGGGCGCCCAGGAGAATGCGCTGCATGCCGCCCATCATCTGGAAGGCGCCCACGGTCCGGCGCAGGTCGTGGAATTCCTCCCCGGCGATGGTGTGCAGGCTCTGAATGGCCACATGGGTGAAGCCCTCGTCCCGCATCCTGGCCAGGGCCACTTCCGGGGAATCGAGCACTTGGCCCTGTTTGGCCAGCTTCGCCCGGATGATGGCGGACGTGTAAGCCCAGCGGATGGGGACATCGGGGTGGGCGGCCTTCACCCGGCGGTCGATGTTTTCAAAGGACACCCGGGCGCTGGCCTCGCTGGACCCGAAGGCCACCAGGAGAATGCCCACCTGCTTGGAGGGCGTTGGCCCATGGGCCGCCGCCGCGGTGCCGGCAACCATGAGGGTGACGCTAAGGGCGATCAGCAGGCACAGGGACAGGCAAGGAAAGCGTTTCATGGACATCTCCTTTTCTTCGGGCCAGGGGTTGGGTGCCCGGAGCAGTGGGGTTGCCGGCGGCGGACGGCCCATAAAAAAAGCCCTCCCCACCGAATTGCGGTTTGGAGGGCTGCACCCAGTTTGCTTGACCCTGCTGTCCGGTCGGATCCGCGCAGGCCCGTGGGCCGTCCGTGGACGATGGTCCGTCCACAGCCCGCCAGGCCTCGACGCGCAGGAGCGCGACCGCCGTATCACCGCGGCGACTATGAGCGAGGCAGGTCTTCTGACTCCCGGATCACCCTACCCTCTGCACCTTCCCCTCCCGCTTGGTGGGCTGTTGCGCGGAAAAGTGGCCTTGCAGATGTCGTCCCCGGTCACAGCGGCGGGACCGTCCCCGATTTTCACGGGGTTCCCTATTAAGCCCTGGCAGGGCATGCACCGCCTGCCAATGGGGCACCTCGCGGAGTAATCTGCATTATCCCAAAACCCCTGTCAAGCTCAATCCCGGCCACGCAAACTCCGGGATTGGCCGCTCCCGCGGCGTGGCACCCGGGAAGCTCTCGGAACATCGATCCCCGGGGGCGAAGAACTCGGCGCCAATCGGCCGTAAGCCCGGCCAGGCGCCATCACGGGCGAACCCCGCAGCCTGAATGCGAGCTTGACCGGATCAAGAGTCTCCCCCCTCCACCGTCAGGCCGAGCAGGTCGAATCCCAGGCCGCCGGTGATCGTCAAGCGAGCGCCACCGCAGGGGCATCCCCGGCGCAAGGCGGCGGCCAGGGCCGGACGCACCGGCGCATCCGGGCCGCCATCCAGGCCGGAGGTTCTTCCGCAGGCGGTGCAGGTGAGCTCCAGGGGCACGGTTTCAAAAACCAGCCGCGCCCCCTGGGCCGGCGTGCCCGCGCTCAGGTGCCTAAAGAACACCTCCACCGCCCCGGCGACGATGGCGCTGAACTGCCCCACCCCCAGGCGGATCGCCACGATGCGTCGCCCGCCGGCCTCCCGCAGGGCCAGATCCAGCAGGGCCTGGGTATAGGGTTCTTCGTGCATGGGGCGCTATCCGGAGGTAAAGCCGACGGCATGGGGTTGCGCGACCGGGGGTTTTCTCATCCGGCGCCCGGCCGCGGTTTGGCCGCCACCCGCTCCCGGACCCAGCGGCACCAGGCGTCCAGGCCGTCGCCCCTCAGGCAGCTCACCTCGAAGACGGCGAGCTCCGGATTGACCGTGAGGGCATTGGCGCGCAGCTCCGCGACGGTGACGGGCAGGTAGGGCTCCAGGTCGATCTTGTTGATCACCAGCACCTGGGCCCGGGTAAAGGCCTCGGGGTATTTGAGGGGCTTGTCCGCCCCTTCGGTGAGGCTCGCCACCACCACGGTGAGATCCTGTCCCAGGTCCCAGGCGGCGGGGCACAGGAGGTTTCCCACGTTTTCGATCACCAGCAGGTCCGTCTGCGCCAGGTTCAAGCGGACAAGGGCCTGCTCCACCATATGGGCATCCAGGTGGCAGCCGCCTTCCGTGTTGATCTGGACATTCTCGGCCCCGGCCCGGGTCACCCGCTCGCTGTCCAGGGGGGTGTAGGGGTCGCCTTCCACCACCTTGATGGCCAGGGTGGCCCCCAGGCGCTGGATGGTTTGTTCCAGGAGCGCGGTCTTCCCGGCGCCCGGCGAGGCGATCAGGTTGAGCACCACGAGGCCCTGGCGGGCGAAGCGCCGCCGCAGCGCGTCCGCCCGGATGTCGTTGGCGGCGGTAATGGATTTGCGGATCTCGATGATTTCCATGGCCTGGCGCGGCTCCCAGGGCCCGCGGCGCTGGCGCATCAGGCGCCTTCCAGGGGGGCCATGTCGATACAGCCCTCGGGGCAACCGGTCATGCAGAGGCCGCAGCCGTAACATTTGGCAGGGTCGAAGGCTACGGCCCGGCGGGCCTTGCCCTTGACCTGCACGGTGGTGGTGCCGTCCCGATGAAAGGCGCCGTAAGGGCAGCGCTTGGCGCACAGGCCGCAGTGGGTGCAGTCCTCCTCCCGGCGACGGGCCCGGAAGTGGACCCGGGGATAGATGCGGTCGCTGCCCAGCAACCGGGAGGCCCGCAGGGGAAAGCAGCAGCAGGTGCAGCAGTTGCAGAAACCGAACAGGCCATGCCCCTGCCATTGCCGGGTGCCGATGTGCATCAAGCCCTCGCGGTCCGTGGCCAGCACGATCTGCTGGCATTCTTCCCGGCTCACCGCGCGCCCCAGCCCCCGCTCCAGGGTGTAGCGCGCCCCGTCATCCAGGCGGATGCAGGATTCGACCATGCGGCGGCACCCCTGGGTGCTGCTGCGGCAGTCACAATTGACCACGGCATGGCTTTCCGCCGCCGCCACCTGGGCCAGGGCTTCCTCCAGCAGCAGAAAATCCTTCTGCTTGATCTGCTGGTAGGCGTCCGGATCCTTTTTGATATTCTCCACCACCGGCGCGATCTTCGCGGCATACTCCCGCAGCCACCATCCGCTGATTTCCTCCCGGACCTCGGCGGGGATGGCGTCCCAGTCGCCGTACATGGACAGCTCTTCGAGCCGGTCGTAGAACCTGGCCGGGATGTAGCGCACGGTCTTGTGGGCGGAGTCCACATGATCGAAGATGTAGCCCACCTTTTTCCCGTCCACCTCCCGGTGCACGAAGTGCCGGCGGTAGGCGCGCTCCAGCAGGTCCCCGGCCCGGTCCACGGGGATGGCCAGCAGGTGCGCCACCTCCGCCGGGCCGAGAGTCCGGCCGTCCATGGCCACGATCAGGTCCACCTCCTCAGGCTCGGCGAACACCGGCAGGTGCGGCGCGATGGCGGGGGGAATGGCAAAGAGGGTGATGAACTTCCGTTGCTTGGCGCTGAATGGCATCGGCGGCAGCCTGCCTTTGGGGGACGACTCCAGCAAGTGGGGCGTCCCGGAATGATCTTAGGGCGACGTTCTGAGTCCTGACGGTTGGGTCCCGGGCCCCCGGGTGGGCCTTGTGGATGGACACTATTGCATGTCACCGCCCGGTGTCAATCAAGCCTGGAGCGGCCGTCGCGCCGGCGCCGCAGGCCACGCACCGCGCTGTTCGCGCGCTGGAGCCGCCGGCGGGGCAGAGGATCGGGATCACCGACCGGGACCCGCCTTCCGGCGCATAGCGGCCTGCTGATAGGGGAAAAACGGCCTTGTCAGGGCCGCGCCGGGGAGGCTAAAAGAGGTCTCATCGCCGCCAGGCCATCATGGGCTGTCAGGCCCCGGCGGATTCAACAGGAGAAGTCCATTATGACCCAGCCAGACGACTCGGCCGCGCCAACCTCCGGAGCTTCCGCCGCCAACGGACCCTTGGGCCAATCGCCCCTGAAGCACATCTCCGGGGACCTGCTCGAAAGCCTCATCGACAACCCCTTCGAGAGCCTCATCCTGGTGGATGCCGACGGCATCGTGCGCTTCATGAACAACAGCTACGAAAAGGTCTATGCCCGCAGCCTCGAGAACGCCATCGGCCGCCACATCCGGGAGGTGGCCCCCGAGAGCCTGCTGCCGGAGGTGCTGGAAACCGGCAAGGTGATTGTCGGCCGCAGCCGTATCCTGGAGGACAAGAGCCAGATCGTGGTGCGCATTCCCCTGCGCAAGGACGGCAAGCTCACCGGCGCCCTGGGGAAGGTGATCTATGCCCCGCCGGAGGCGCTGCAGGAACTGGCGCGCAAGATCACCGCCCTGGAGCAGCACCTGGAAATCTTCAAGGCGGAGTTCACGCACGCCTACAGCAGCCGCTACACCTTCGACCACATAATCGGCGAAACCGCGCCCCTGCGCCAGGCCAAGGAGCTTGCCCGGCAGAGCGCCCGCACCAACGCTGCGGTGCTGATCCTGGGGGAGTCCGGCTCGGGCAAGGAACTTTTCGCCCATGCCATCCACTCCTCCAGCCGGCGCCAGGACCACCCCTTCGTCAGCGTCAACTGCACCACGATTCCCAACGAACTGATCGAGTCGGAGCTCTTCGGCTACGAGGCCGGAGCGTTCACCGGGTCCCTGCAGAAAGGCAAAAAGGGCAAGTTTGAACTGGCCAACAAGGGCACCATCCACCTGGATGAAATCGGCGACATGCCCTACCTGACGCAATCCAAGCTGCTGCGGGTGCTCCAGGAGGGCGAGATCGAGAAGGTCGGCGGCACCACCCCCCAGCGGGTCGATTTCCGCCTCATCTGCACCACCAACCGCCCCCTGGAGCAGATGGTCAAGAAAGGCACGTTTCGCCTGGACCTCTACTACCGCATCAATGTCATCGCGATTCCCGTCCCCGCCCTGCGGGACATCCGGGAGGACATTCCCCTGATGGTCCACCACTTCATCCGCAAACTCCAGGGGGGGGAGGCCCGCCGGGTGGCGTCGGTCTCGGAACAGGCCCTGAGCCTGCTCAAGCAATACGCCTGGCCGGGGAACGTGCGCGAGTTGAAAAACGTCATCGAACGGGCCATCGTCCTGTGCCGGGGGGATTGCATCGACGTCGGCGACCTGCCCACCGCCCTGCTGCAGCAGGGAGCGGGGCAGGACCTGGCGGCGGACCCGGTGCCCCTGCTCAAGGAGGTGGTGCACAGCGCCGAACAGCAGGCGATCGTAAAGGCCCTGCAGAAGACCGGCAACAACAAGAGCGCGGCCGCCAAAATGCTCGGTATCCACCGCACGGCGCTCTACCAGAAAATGGTGCGCTACGGCATCCCCACCTGAGCCCCATGGCGGATCGGCCCCCGGGAATGTCTATAAATCTCTACATGTCGAAAATTATCGACGCTCGGCGCGCCACGGAAACCCCGGGGCGACCCGGCGTCTGCGCCACGCCGATGGGGCGCTTTTCAGGCCACCGCCGGCCAAGATGGGTTGCCGGGCCCTGGGCGGCGCCCGGGGCGCAACGGAGGCATACCTTGGCAGAAAACTTGCTTTCAGCCATCAGGCGCGTGGTCAACCACTGAGAAAGGATGGGTCGATGGATTCTGCCGCAATCATCTTCCTGGGCGGGATTGGAGGCGTTTTTGTGGGCATGGGCCTGCTCTACGTCGCCATCCGGATCACAACGGTGCTGGTCGAGCGCCTGGTGCCGGCCTCCAGGGCCGGCAAGGAGGGAGCCTGATGGATAGCCTGATGGCCGTGATCCAAACCTCCGGGTTTTTCCACCTGACCGCCGGCATGGTCGTGATGTGGGCCATCGGCCTCACGCTGATCTACCTGGCCATCGCCAAGGACTATGAGCCTTTGCTGCTGCTGCCCATCGGCTTCGGCATCCTGGTGGTCAACCTGCCCCTGGCCGGTCTCATGACTCCCGGAGAGGGGCTCCTGTGGCGCTTTTATCACTACGGGATCCAGTGGGAAATCATCCCGCCCCTGATTTTCCTCGGTTTAGGCGCGTTGACCGACTTCGGGCCGCTCCTGGCCACGCCGCGCCTGATTTTTCTGGGCGCCGGTGCCCAAGCCGGGGTCTACATCACCTTTTTTAG
>DJGG01000200.1:5030-21996 GCA_002432195.1 Desulfobacteraceae bacterium UBA5852 | reverse complement strand
GTGGCGGCCTATTCCTACATGGCCCTGGTGCCCATCATTCAGCCGCCCATCATGCGGCTGCTGACCACCGAAAAGGAGCGCAGGATCCGCATGCAGAAGGCCCGCAAGGTCTCCGCGGCGGAAAAGCTCGTCTTCCCTCTGGTGGGCGCCCTGGTGATCATCCTGCTGGTCCCGCCCTCGGCCCCCCTCATCGCCATGTTCATGCTGGGCAACCTCTTCCGGGAAGCCAAGGTGGTGGAGCGGCTCAACCACACGGCCCAGAACGAGCTGCTCAATATCGTGACCATATTTCTCGGGCTTCCCGTGGGGGCCACCATGAACGCGGAGAACTTCCTGCAGCCCAAGGTGCTTTTCATCTTCTTCCTGGGGTTGTTTGCCTTCATGATCAGCACGGCCACGGGGGTGTTGCTGGCCAAGCTGATGAACCTTTTCACGAAGAACAAAATCAACCCCCTCCTGGGCGCCGCCGGGGTATCGGCCGTTCCCATGGCCGCCCGGGTGGTCCACAAGGTGGGGGCCGAAGCCGACAAGAAGAATTACCTGCTGATGTACGCCATGGGCCCCAACGTGGCCGGCGTCATCGGGACCGTGATCGCCGCCGGGATGTTTCTGACCTTCCTGAAATGAGACCCGGAGGAGACCCACCACGCCGCGGCCGCACCCCTGGCGGGCAAGGTCATCAAGGTCAACATCGCGCCGGGCGCCGCCGTGGCCGAAGACGATGAGATCCTGGTCATCGAGGCCATGAAGATGGAAACCCTGGTCTATGCCCCCTGCGCGGGTGTCGTGGCCGATGTCCGGGTCAAAAACGGCGACGACGTCCAGGAGGACGACGTGCTGGCCACGATCAAGCCGGCCTGACCGTGGTCCCACCGACGCCGGGGAGGGGGGTGCCATGATGGGCGCACCGGACAGTTGTTTGAGCCTGTCAGGCCCCGTTTATCCGCCGGCTGCCAGGGGGCCCGGCGGGTGAGTTCCCGGACGGCGCGCACATCCCGGTACCCCCAACCCCGGGTTCAATCGGACGCATCCATCGTCATCGGTGATGCCACATGGGCCACAGCCTCCAGCGCGAACGGCTCCTCGCCGGCGCCCTCTACGTCATCGGGGCCTCCCTGATGTTCGCCCTGATGGCCGCCTGCGTCAAGCTGGTCTCCAAGGAGCTCCCCAACACCGTTATCGTCTTCTGGCGCAACGGCCTGGCACTGGCCCTCATGGCGCCCCTGCTGCTGCGCACCACCCGGCGCCACGACCTCAAAACCAGCAACCTCCGCCTCCACCTGGTGCGCGCCGGTGCCGGTCTTGGGTCCATGTACCTGTTTTTTTTAACCATTTCTCGCATAGCGCTTTCCGAGGCGGTCCTGTTGTCCTTCACCGCCCCCCTGTTCATCCCCCTGGTGGCCCGCTTCTGGATCGGGGAGCCCATCACCCGGCGCATCCGAGCAGGCGTCTGGGTGGGGTTTGCCGGCATTCTCCTGATCCTCAAACCGGGCACATCCATCTTTCATCCCATTGCCTTCGCCGGCATCGGCGCCGGCATGCTGGTGGCGGTGGCCCATGTGAGCATCCGGCGGATGTCGGCCTCCGAACCGCCAGCCCGCATCGTCTTTCTTTTCTGCCTCCTGGGAACCCTGGGATCGTCGGCGCCGCTGGCCTGGACCTGGGCCCCTCCCACCTGGCCGCAGGTCCTGGTGCTGACCATGATGGCGGCCGTGGCGCTGGCCGGGCAACTGCTGGTGACCCGCGGCTTCAACGTGGCACCGGTGAGCAAGGTGGGCGCGCTGCTCTATGGCAACGTGGCCTTCTCGGCCCTTTTCGGCTGGCTCTGGTGGGGCGAAACCCTGGACACGCTGACCCTGGCCGGGGCCGTGATTATCTTCGCGGCCGGCCTGATCACGACTTCCGGCCGGATTCCCAGTCCGGTGCCGACCCCGGCGCGGATCGACTAGCCGCCTGCGGGTTGAAACGCGGCGGCAGGGGACATCCCTTCTCACTTCCCTCGACTGTAGAAATTTTTCGATATGTCCTTAATCCGCTACACTCATTTTTCCGCCCCCGCTCCGGCGACATCGCCCCGCCGCGGCGCCCGATTCAAATAATGGATTAAATTCCAGTTGGTTGTACCGATAATCGATTCCCCTGCACCCCTGGCATAAAAGCTGCTCTGGATTCCCATTGTCCGCCCCGTCGCCGCGCGTCAACGGCCGGCCCTGGGAGCCGGCGATCCCCTATTCATCCCACCACCCTGGAGGAAGCCATGCCCATGGAAGCGTCCACGGTCGATGCCATCGTCCCCATCACCGGGAATATCGTCAACCTCCGCTTCGAGGACCTCCCCTCGCCGGTTGTGGAGCGCGCCAAGCTCTTCATCCTGGACACCATCGGCACGGCCCTGGCCGGATCCTCGGCCCCGGGGGTCCAGGCGGTGCTGGACCTGGTGATCGGAACCGGCGGCCGGCCCGAGAGCACCTTGTGGGCCTCGTCCGGCGCCCAGCAACTGCCGGCCGCCGCGGCCGCCCTGGCCAACGGCGTGATGGCCCACGCCCGGGACTTCGACGACACCCATGATGCGGCCATCGTTCACGCCAACACCTCCGTCCTGCCGGCGGCCTTCGCCATGGCCGAAAGCCGGCACCGCAGCGGCAAGGATCTCATCACCGCCGTGGTGCTGGGGGTGGATCTGGCCTGCCGCATGGGCCTGGCCGCCCCCTCCCTGGGGGGCTGGATCCATTCGTCGACCCTGGCCTACTTCGGCTCCACGGCCGCCGCCTGCAAGCTGAGCGGCTGCAGCGCCGAACAGGCCATCAACGCCATGGGAATCGTCTACAGCCAGGTGGCCGGCAACACGCAATGCCTCATCGAAGGCGCGCTCTCCAAGCGGATGCAACCGGCCTTCGGCGCCCGCGCGGGAATCTTCTCGACCCAGTTGGCCGAAAAGGGCGTCACCGGACCGCGCCACTGCCTGGAGGGCAAATACGGGTTCTTCAACCTCTACCAGCGGGGCAACTATTCCCGCGAGCGTCTGCTCAAGGACCTGGGGCGCCACTTCGAAGGCGTCAACCTGAGCATGAAACCCTACCCCTGCTGCCGGGCGACCCACGCGTCCATCGACACGATCTTGGATTGCCTCGCCGAGATTCCCTTCACGGCGGAGGATGTCGAGGCCATCACCGTACACGTGCCGCCCGTGGTGATGGATTTCGTGGGCCGGCCCTTTGCCGTCGGCCCCAGCCCCCAGGTGAGCGCCCAGTTCTCCATTCCCTACACCGTGGCCACCTGCATACTCAAAAATGAGATCTTCATCGGCGATTTCGAAGATGCCACGGTAATCGCCTCGCCGGCCCGGGAACTGGCCCGCCGGGTCCAGGTGGTGGAGCGCCAGGACGTCGCCGACCCCAAGGCCTTCGTTCCCATCCGCATGGAAATACGCCTCCGGAACGGCAAATCCATGGTGCGCGAAACCCACCGCATGAAAGGCAGCCCGGAACTGCCCATGAGCACCGGGGAGTGCATCACCAAGTTCAAGAAATGCAACGATTGCGCCCTGACGCCCCTGCCCGCCCTGAACGCCGAGGCCCTGATCGAGCAGGTGCTGTCCCTGGAGCGCGTGGAAGACGTGGCCGGCCTCGGACGCCTGCTGGGCTGACCGGCGGCGTCATACCGCAACCGGATTCGAAGGATGGGAACCTCATGGCACACGCAAACGGACCATTGAGCGGCATCACCGTCATCGACCTCACCATCGCCCTGGCGGGCCCTTTCGCCGCCACCCTGCTGGGGGACCTGGGAGCCGAGGTGATCCATATCGAACGGGCCCAGGGCGGAGACTTCACGCGCCAATGGATGCCCACCCAGGGTGAGTTGGGCTACTACTTCGCCGTGGGCAACCGCGGCAAGAAATCCATGACCCTGGACCTGAAAACCGAAGAGGGCCGCGAAATCTTCTTCCGACTGGTGGAAAAGGCCGACGTGGTCGTGGAAAATTTCGTGGCGGGGGTGGTGGACCGCCTGGGGGTGGGCTATGCCCGGCTCCGCGCCGTCAACCCCGGGATCGTCTATTGCCACGTGTCCGGCTTCGGGCAGGACGGACCGTACCGGGATCGGCCGGCCTTCGACCAGGTTCTCCAGGGCGAATCCGGGATCATCAGCTACACGGGCACCGCGGAAAACCCCTGCAAGGTCAACGTGCCCATCACCGACTACCTGGCCTCCCTCTTCGGCGCCTATTCCATCCTGGCGGCCCTTTTCCAGCGGCAGCGGACCGGACGGGGCATGGACCTGGATGTCTCCCTGTTCGATTGCTCGGTGTCGATGATGCTCAATCTCCTGAACATGCACCTGGTGGCCGGCATGAGCGACCGGGAACTGCGCATGGGGTCGAAGTATTTCCTGGCCACGCCCTACGAACCCTACCGCACGGCCGACGACTCCTGGGTCAACATCTGTGTGCTCACCGAACCCCACTGGCACGCCTTCTGCCGCGCCAGCGGCCTGACCCGGCTGGTCGAGGACCCGCGCTTCAGAACCAACCGGGACCGGCTCGACCATCGCGAGGCCCTCACGGAAATCATCGAAGCGCGCATCATGGAGAAACCCCGTGACGAGTGGGTCGCGATCTTCCTGGCCGAAGGCGTCCCCTGCGGCGCGGTCAACTCCATCGGCGACGTGCTGCAGCACCCCCAGCTCAAGCACCGCAAGACCATCGTGGACGTCGACTACCCGGGGGTCGGCCCCATCAAGATGTTCAACAACCCGGTGAAATTCTCCGACTTCGAGGTCGATGTCCGCCGCCCGCCCCTCATGGGGGAGCACACGGATGAGATTCTGGCCTGGTGCGGCTACACGGAGGACCAGCGCGACGCCCTGCGCACTAAAGGAGTCGTCTGACACCGCCATTGATGTGCGCTGTCCCGCAACGCAAGCACCCCTGGGAAGGAGAGCTTACCCGCATGAGTGTTCCCATCCATCGCATTCTCTTCGCCACCGATCTGTCGTCCAAGGCGCGCAGCATGTTCCGCTATGCCGCGACCATCGCCGCCCACCACTGCGCCGGCCTGGTCATCCTGCACGTCCTGCAGGAAGCCCCCAAGAAGGAAACCCTCACCCTGATGATCTCCAATCTCCTCGGCGAGGAGCGCTGGAAGCAGCTGCGGGAGCAGGACGCCCAGGCCGCCCGCAGCGTCCTGATCGGCAAGAAGACCGAAGCCGACAAGATCCGGTCGGCCGCCGGGGCCTTGTGCACCTTCATGCAGGAACGGCACCCGGAGGTCCGCATCCTCGAGGACGACATCCTGGCCGTCCAGGGACCGGTGGCGGAGACCATCGTGCGCACGGCCAAGGACAGCGGCTGCGACCTGATCGTCATGGGCTACCATCGGCGCAGCGGATTGGCCGACGCCGTGGCCGGCAGCACCCTCAAGGCCGTCCTGCGTTTCACGCGCACGCCGGTCCTGCTGGTGCCGCCGCCCGAAGACGCGGCGTAATGCCCGGCAGACAACCGCCACACGGGACACCATAAGGAGGACGCGTTGAATCGGATTGCCCAATTGAAGGAAAAGAAGGCCCGCATCGTCGACTCGATCACCCCGGCGGCCAAGGAGAAGATCTTCACCAGCAAGGGCATGTTCCCGCCCCGCGAACGCCTGGCCAAGCTCCTGGACGCCGACTCGTTCTTCGAAATCGATGCCCTGGCCACCCATCACTACACGGATTTCGGCATGGACCGCCGCGAGATCCCGGCCGAGGGTGTGATCACGGGCTTCGGGCGCATCAACGGGCGTGAGGTGGCGGTCTACGCCCAGGATTTTGCGGCCCTGGGCGGCTCCTTCGGCGAAATGAGCGGCCGCAAGATCTGCGCCCTGATGGATACGGCCGCCACCTCCGGGATCCCCATCATCGGCATCAGCCACTCGGGAGGCCTGCGCCTCCACGAAACCCTGGGGCCCATGGAGATGTTCGGCCAGCTGTTCCGGCGCAACGCCATCTATTCGGGGGTCGTGCCCCAGATCTCCATCATCCTGGGGGTTGTCGCCGGGGGTCAGGCTTACTCCCCGGGGCTCACGGACTTCATCCTCATGACCCGCGCCAGCGCCATCTACATCGCCGGGCCGGCCTTCGTCAAAGCCCAGACAGGCGTCACCATCGGCGACGAGGAACTGGGCGGCGCGGCCATGCACGCCCGGCACAACGGGCTGGTGGACATTCTCGACGACAGCGAGGAAGAATTGTTCGCCCATGCCCGCCGCCTGGTGGACTTCCTGCCCGCGAACTGCCACGGGACGGCGCCCCTGGGGGACCGGGGGGACGATCCGGGACGCTGCGCCGAGGAACTGGACGGTGTCGTGCCGGAGGCCTCCAACAAGCCCTTCGACATGCACCGGGTGATCCTGCCGGTGATGGATGCGGGCAGCTTCCAGGAGCTCAAGGCCCAGCATGCCCGCAGCATGCTCATCGGCTTCGCGCGCCTGGCCGGCCGCAGCGTCGGTGTCGTGGCCAACCAGCCCAGCCACCTGGGGGGCCTCATCGACATCGACGCCGCCGAGAAGGCGGCCCGTTTCGTGCGCTTCTGCGATGCCTTCAACATCCCGCTGGTCACCTTCCAGGATTCCCCGGCCTACAAAATCGGCCAGAAGATGGAGCAGGCCGGCATCATCTACAACGGGGCCAAGCTCCTGCACGCCTACGCCGAGGCCACCGTGCCCAAGGTGACGGTCATCGTGCGCAAGGCCTATGCCGGCGCCTATATCGCCATGGGCAGCCAATACATCGGCGCGGACCTCGTGTATGCCTGGCCCAGCGCCGAGATCTCCAGCGTGGGGCCCGAAACCGCCGCCAGCATCCTGTTCCGCAAGGAGATCGCCCAGGCGCAGGACCCCGCGGCAACCACCGCCCGGCTCACCCGGGAGTACCACGACAAGTACGTCCAACCTTACCGGGCCGCCTCCCTGCGCCACATCAACGACATCATCGAGCCCCGCGTGACGCGGCCGACCCTGGTCCGCTCCCTGGAACTGCTCCAGGGCAAGACCGAAACACGCCCCGCGCGCAAGCACGGAAACATTCCCCTTTGACACCGGAACTCGTCCGGGCACCCCAACGGATCCGGGAGGAATCCACCATGTTCGAACTGAGCAAGGAAATACTGGCCATTCAAAAAGTCGCCCGCGAGTTTGCCCGCAAGGAAGTGCTGCCGCGGGTGGCCGAAGACGAGAAGAACCACGCTTTCCAGCGCGACCTGGTCACCAAGATGGCCGAGCTCGACTTCTTCGGCTGCCCGATCCCGGAAGAGTATGGCGGCAACAACATGGGATTCCTGGCCCACACGATCATCACCGAGGAGATTTCCAAGGTCAGCGGATCCCTGCGGGCCGCGTTCAACATGCAGACCATGGGCACGGCCCGGGAAATCCTGCAGTTCGGCACCGAGGAGCAGAAGCGCACCTACATCCCCAAGCTGGTGAGCGCCGAGTGGCTGGGGTGCATCGGCATCACCGAGGCCGACGCGGGCTCGGATGTCGGTGGCATGCAGACCACGGCGGAAAGGCGCGGCGATGTTTACGTGCTCAACGGTTCGAAGAACTGGATCACCTACGCCCAGGTGACCGACGTGGGCCTGATCTATGCCTACACCGACCCCACCCAGCGCTACAAAGGCATGTCGACCTTCATCGTGGACATGCACAGCCCGGGGATCAAGACCGGTCCCACGGCCGAGAAGCTCGGCTGGCGCGCCTGCCCCACGGGGGAGATCTACTTCGACAACGTGGAGGTGCCGGCGCAAAATCTCCTGGGCGGCCAGGAGAACCAAGGCTTCAAGTTCGTGGTCTCCGGCCTCAACAACACGCGCCTCACCGCGGCGGCCGGGGCCCTGGGCGTCAGCCAGGCGCTCATCGACGAATCCGTGCGCTATGCCAAGACGCGCGTGCAGTTCGGGCAGGCCGTGGGCCAGTTCCAGATGGTCCAGGAAGAGCTGGCCCGCATGATCGTCGAAACCGAGGCCGCCCGCCTGCTGGTCTACAAGAGCGCCATGCAGAAGGATGCCGGACAGCTCAACAACACGCGCGAAACCGTGATGGCCAAATTCTACGCCAGCGACGTGGCCAGCCGGGTGGCGGACGGCGCCCTGCGCATCCACGGGGCCTACGGGTATTCCAGCGAATACCCCGTGGAACGCCTGCTGCGGGACGCCAAGCTCTACCAGCTCCTGGAGGGCTCGGCCAATATCTGCAAGATGGTCATCGCCACCGACGCCCTGGGCTACCGCAAGGCCAACCGTTGATCCACCCACGCCGGCCATCGGAGGTGCGCAGCGTTTTTGTCGGTGAATGAAATTCACTTTTTCGAAAGAATTTCATGGTCGGGTGCGGCAGCGACAGCACAGTGCCATACAGGCGTTGGCCACGATCTACCCCATATCCATCCACAAGGGGTAGATGGGGGGTCAGGCCAAGGCCGCAGGGACTTTGAAACCGCAGGCGTAGCACAAGCTACGTCGAGGATTTCAAAGGACCGAGAACGCCGGCCTGGACCCCAAGATGCCCTTTATCCAGTGTCCGTCCACAAAGGGTAGATTGGGGGTCAGGCCAAGGCCGCAGGGACTTTGAAACCGGAGGCGTAGCACAAGCTACGTCGAGGATTTCAAAGGACCGAGAACGCCGGCCTGAGCCCCAAGATGCCCTTTGTGGATGGACACTACCAACCAAAACCGAAGCGAGGAGGCGGGACAATGAAAAGGCAAGCCGTATTCGTAGCGTTGGTGCTGCTGGGGGCCGCAGTGGTGCTGGCCGGCGTTCAGCCGGCCATGGCGGAAAAGGTCTTCATCTCCATCGGCACCGGAGGCACCGGGGGAACCTATTTTTCCACCGGCGGCGCCGTCGCCGACCTGATCTCCAAGGAGTGCAAGACCATCAAGAGCGCCACGGCCGAAGTGACCGCGGCCTCGGTGGAAAACGCCAAGCTGGTGAACTCCGGGGAGGCCGACATGGGGTTGATCGCCTGGATTTCCATCGTGGGCGACAAGCTCACGGACCAGTTGCCCAACCTGCGCACCCTGTGGTGGATCCATGGCAGCGACCGCCAGTGGATCGTTCCGGCCGAAAGCGCCATCCAGAGCCCCCGGGATTTCAAGGGCAAAAAGGTGGTGGTGGGGGCGCCGGCCAGCGCCACCGAGGTCACCTCCCAGCTGGAACTGGACTTCTTCGGCCTGTCCTACAAGGACATCACCCCCGCCTACCTGTCCTTCAGCGAAGGCGTCGAGGCCCTCAAGGACAACCGCGTGGACGTGGCCCTGGTCATGGCAGGTTTTCCCAATGCCTCGGTGACGGACGTGGCCACCCTGCGCAAGGTGCGCATCCTCAATTTCTCCAAGGACGACCTGGAAGCCCTGGAGAAGAAGTACCCCTTCTGCCCGCCGGTGGTCATCCCGGCCGGCACGTACCCGGGCCAGGATCAGGACGTGCATACCTTCACCACCCCCGGTCCCATGGCCATCAACAAGGACATCCCGGAAGAAACCGCCTATGAAATCGTCAAGGCCGTGCACCAGAACCAGGCGAAGCTTGCCGCCTCCGTGCACGCCGCCTTCAATCTCTGGCGCTTCGATCCCTCGGTGGGCGCCCTGGCCCCCCTGCATCCCGGCGCCGCGCGCTACTACAAGGAAATCGGCCTGCTGAAATAGGCGGCCGTTTCCGCCTGGAGCAATCCATTCGAGGGACGCCCGCCGGCAGGGGGCCGGCGGGCGCAAGGAGGGCCGGATGCGGATTTTTCCGCTTGGCCTGTTGCTCGTCCTGCTGCTGTCTCCCACGGCCGGGACGCTGGGGGCCGACATCGACCTGCGGGTGACGGACGACTCCGTCGGCAGGTTGGTGCACCACCAGCGCATGACCGCCGGCGGCCGCTTCGCCCTGCGCTACCGGCACTCGGTGGAAAAATCACCGGTGGAGGAGATTTACCAAGTCGCCGCCGACGGCACCATCTATCTGGTGGAAACCACCGTGGAGGCTTCGGGGTACGGGCTGCCGGAATGCGCGCCCGGGCAGGATTGCGTCACCCGGGAGGGGCGGGTGACCTTTCGGGGATGGCACCGCCGGATCGAGCACCTGGTGATGCGCGTGAGCTACCTGAACGACATGTGGCTGATCTTCGGCAACGAGAACCTGAACCTGCGCCAGGTCGCCGCCGGCGGCAGCCGGATTGTGGTACAGGCCCAGCCGGCGGGAGACCCCTGATCGCCGGAAGACAGACGCGCATCCCGCGGCGCGGCGACGCGCCGGCCTCCCGTCGCCGGGATTGCCGCACAGCCGTTCGCGATCGTCGCCAGCCCTCCTGCGGCGGGAGATTCCGACACGCGGCGCGATTTTCCCCCTGGCCGCTGGCGGCCAAAGGATCACACGGCGGATCATACAGGAGACCAAGACCATGTCCGACGCCACCGAGATCTCCCAGAGGAGTTTTTTCCAGAAACTGATACTGCTGACCGGGGTAGCGGCCTCGCTCTTCCACCTCTATTTCAGCACCATCGGCCTGATGTCCACGATCGCCGTGCGCAGCGGCCATCTCATCTTCGCCATGGTCCTGATCTTCCTCACCTACCCGGCGGTCTCCAAATTCGCCTCCCGCTCCCGGACCACCCGGGGTCTGGTGCGGGCCTTCGACCTGTTCCTGGCCGCCTTGGCCGTGACGGCCGGCATGTACATCATCATCATCTACCCGGAGATGAACCAGCACCTGGGGAACCTGACCGTCTGGGACAAGGCCCTCGGGGTGGTGATGGTGCTCCTGACTCTGGAGATCACCCGCCGCACCATCGGCAACACCCTCACGATCATCGCCGTGGTCTTTCTGGCCTACGCCTATTTCGGCCGCAGCCTGCCCGGCTTCCTGGTCCACCGCGGTTTCAGCTGGGAGCGCATCGTCAGCCAGATGTACTGCACCCTGGAGGGGATCTACGGAACGCCCATCGGCGTCATGGCCACCTACGTCTTCCTCTTCGTGCTCTTCGGCGCCTTCCTGCAGAATACCGGGGCCACGGATTTCTTCATCGACCTGGCCTATTCCCTCACCGGCCAGTATGTCGGCGGACCGGCCAAGACCGCCGTGCTGGCCTCCGGTCTCATGGGCTCGGTCTCCGGCAGCGCCATCGCCAACGTGGTGACCACGGGCTGCGTCACCATCCCCCTAATGAAGAACGTGGGGTACAAGCCCGAGGTGGCCGGCGGCATCGAGGCCGCGGCGTCCACCGGCGGCCAGATCATGCCGCCCCTCATGGGAGCCGGGGTCTTCATCATGGCCGAGTTCACGGGGATCCCGTATCTCAAGATCATGCTGCTGTCCATCATCCCGGCCATCCTCTACTATTTCACGGTCTGGGTCTTCGCCCACAACGCGGCCGTGGCCCAGGGCCTGAAAGGGCTGCCCAAGGACCAGCTTCCCGATTTCAAGGCCACCCTCAAGAAAGGTTACATCTGCCTGGTGCCCCTGGCCCTGCTCATCTTCCTGCTGGTCATCGGCTATTCCCCCACCCTCTCGGCGAGCTACGCCACCCTGCTGGTCTACCTCATGAGCTTCCTGCGCCGGGAAACCCGCATGAGCTTTTCCAAGCTCCTCGAGACCATGGAGATGGCCGCCAAGATGGCGGTGAGCATCTCGGCGGCCTGCGCCGCGGCGGGCCTCATCGTGGGGGTGGTGGGCATCACCGGGCTGGGGCTGAAGTTCTCGGGCATGGTGCTCTCGGTGGCCGGCGGCAACCTCTTCCTGGCCCTGATCCTGGTCCTGCTGGCCTCCCTGGTGCTGGGCATGGGCCTGCCGGTGACCGCCTCCTACATCATGCTGGCGGTCCTGGCCGCCCCGGCCCTGCTCGAGCTGGGCGTTCCCCTGCTGGCGGGCCACCTGATCATCTTCTGGTACAGCCAGGATGCCAACGTGACCCCGCCGGTGTGCCTGGCCGGCTATGCCGCGGCCGGCATCGCCGGCTCCAACCCTTTCCGCACCGGCATGCAGGGGTGGAAGCTGGCCAAGGGGCTCTACCTCATTCCGCTGCTCTTCGCCTACCAGCCCGAGATTCTCTTCACCAACGGCTTCTGGCCGGCCATGGCGGTCACCGCCACGGGCTTCATCGCCATGGCGGCGGGGGTCGGGGCCCTGGACGGCTACCTGGTGGTGCGCCTCGCCTGGCCCCTGCGCGTCATGCTGGCCCTCATCGCGGTGGCCATTTTCTTGCCCAATAACTACCTGAGCGCGGGCGGGTCGGCGCTGTTCCTGGCCTTCTGGTACCTGATGAAAAAGCGCCGCAAAAAAGCGCTCGCGGCAGGGCCGCCGGCCGGCAGCGCCCCCCTGGCGGCTAGCTTGTGACCGTTTGGGCGTTCAGGTGAAATGCCGGTGGCCCTGGGGCCGGGCCCGCCGGTGGGTCGACCGATCCGCAACCCATGTACGATCCGCCACCCGGTGCGTTCCGGGGGGCCATGCAGGAAACATCGATGGACAAATCTATCCAAATGGTCCTGGAGAGTTTCCCGCGCCTGCGGGAGATCGCGGACCCGGGCTTGCGGGAGAAGGTCTGCCGGGCCTGGCTCGCGGCCTGGCAGGCTTCGGGCTACGCGCATCTCGAGGATGCCAGCCAGTGGGAGCCGGCCCGCGAGGCCCTGGGGATATCCAACGTGGCCCACACCAACGGTGTCGTGGAGTGCGCCCTGGCCCTGGCCGAGGCGCTGCGCCAAAGCCAGGCCCTGGACGTGGACCGGGACGTGCTCATCGCCGCCGCCGTGCTCCACGACCTGGACAAGATCCGCCTGTTCCATGCCGCGGACGGTCGGCCCACGGAGCTGGGGCGGCGCATCGGCCACGTGCTGACCGGGGTCCACCTGGCCCTGGCGGCCGACCTGCCGGTGGCCGTGGCGCACGCCATCGCCGCCCACTCGCCCACCTACTCCACGGTGGCCCCCCAAACCCCCGAGGCCGTCATCCTCAAGCACGCGGACAAGGTCTTCACCGACCTCTGGATCCTCCAGCGCGGGCGGGATGTCGACTTTAGCATTTGAAAGCCTGCGACCATGACCACGGATGCCTCCAGCCTCGTCGATGACGCTCCGCCCCTGGCCGCCCTGCGCCGGCGCGTCCGGGAGTTCGTGGACACCCGGGCCTTTCCGGCCATCCTGCAGCACGAGGCGGCCTCGAGCTTCCCTTTCGAGCTCTTCCGGCAANNGCGGCGCGGCCGGCTTCTTCCGCGCCCACCTGCCCGCCGCGGCGGGAGGCGAGGGCCTGGGCGTGCCGGGCTTCTGCCTGGTGAGCGAGGAGCTGGCCCGGGCGGGGGCCGGCATGATCCACAACGGGCACTTCCAGCTCATGGAAATGCTCCTCGAATACGCCACCCCGGCCCAGCGGGAGCGCTTCCTGGCGCCCCTCTCCCAGGGAACGGCCATCGGGGCCATGGCGATCACCGAAACGGACGTGGGGTCGAGCTTCCGCGGCATGCAGACCCGCCTGGAGGAAGCCGGCGGCGGGTGGCGGCTGAACGGGGCCAAGGTCTTCATCAACGACGCCGCGGAGGCCGACCTGCTGGGGGTGCTGGCCCGCTCCCCCGGGGGCTTCGCCCTGGTGATCCTGGAGCGGGAAACCCCCGGCTTCGGCATCACGGGCCGGCTGGACCCCATCGGCCTGCGGAGCTCGCCGATCCACAACATCGCTTTTCAGGATTGCCCCATCGGGTCCGATCGGATCCTGGGCCCCCCGGACAAGGGCCTGGCGGTGTTCCTCTCGGCCTTCAACTTCAGCCGCCTGGGCAACGCCAGCGCCGCCCTGGGGATTGCCGAAACCGCCTTCGCCAAGGCCCTGGCCTACTGCCGCCAGCGTCGCGTGGGCGACCATCTGGTGGCCGATTTCCAGGGGCTGCGCTGGAAGCTGGCCGACATGAGCACCCGCCTGGCGGCCGCGCGGCTGCTGCGCGACCATGCCGCGCGGGCCACGCAGACCCGCGGCAAAAGCGGCCTGCTCTCCTCCCAGGCCAAGCTCCTGTGCGTGGAAACCGCCCAGGCGGTGGTGGGCGAGGCCCTGCAGCTCACCGGCCGCTACGGCTGCCTGCGGGACAGCCTCTTCGACCTCTACCTGCGGGACGTCAAGGCCCTGGCCATCGCCGGCGGCACCCTGGAAGTCATGAAGAACAACATCGCCCGGGAGGTTATCGGCTTCTGACATGGAGACCATCGGCGCACTGCTAACCTCCAAGGCCCATTGCCACGAAGACCGCACGGCCCTCATTTTCGAGGGACGGCGCCTGTCCTACCGGGACCTGGAGACGGCCGCCAACCGCACCGCCAATGCCCTGCAGGCCCTGGGGGTGGGCCCGGACGACCACGTGGCCCTGATGCTGCCCAACGGGCCGGACTATCTCGCCTGCTGGTTCGCCCTGGCCAAGCTCGGGGCCGTGACCGTGGCCCTCAACACCCAGCTGCAGGGGGACACCCTGGCCCACCTGCTGTCCCGCAGCGACAGCCGGGCGTTGATCCTGGCCGACGCGTTCCGCCCCGCTTGGGCGGCGGTGGCCTCCCGGCTGCCCGGCCTGCGGGTGCTCGACTGGGACAACCCGGCCAACCCCGGGCGCCTGGCGGCCATGTGTTCCGGCATGCCCCCCGAGCTCACCGCGCCCCCCCGGGTGGCGGACACCCGGCCCCAGATCCTGACCTCCACCTCGGGGACCACCGGGATGCCGAAGCTCGTGGCCAACAGCCACCGGGCCTACCTGCGCGCGGCCCGCGACCTGGCCGCGGCCGTGCAGGTGAGCGCGGAGGACCGGATTTTCACGGCCCTGCCCCTCTACCATGCCAATCCCCAGGTCTACTGCGTGCTGACGGCCCTGGTGGCCGATGCGGCCATGGCCCTGGCACCCCGCTTCAGCGCCGGCGCCTTCTGGCACGAGGTTCGGGCCTGCGGGGCCACCGCCTTCACCTACGTGGGGGCCGTGCTGCCGATCCTGCTGACCCGCCCGCCCACCGCCGCCGACAAGGACCATCCGGCGCGCAAATGCTTTGGCGGCGGGGCGCCGGCGGAGATCTACGACGCGTTTTCCGCGCGCTTCGGCGTGGAGGTCCTGGAACTCTACGGCATGAGCGAAACCGGCACCTGGAACACCCTCAACCGCCCGGGACAAGGGCGCTCGGGAACCGTCGGCACGGCCCGGCGCGGCTTCCAGATCCGGATCGTGGACGACCTGGACAACCCGCTGCCCACCGGAGAAGTGGGCGAAATCGTCCTGCGGCCGGACGAACCCTTCCTGATGTTCGACGGCTACTACAACGACCCGGCCGAAAGCTTCGCCTGCTCCCGCAACTGGTGGTTTCACACCGGGGATCTGGGGTGCGTGGACGCCGAGGGCTACTACCATTTCCGCGGACGCCGGAAGGAAGCCATCCGCCGGGGGGGGGAGAACATCTCCCCGGAGGCGGTGGAGCGGGCGGCCAACGCCCACCCGGCGGTGGCCGAAAGTGCGGCCGTGGGGGTGTCCGACCCGGTGCTCTTCGAGGACCTCCGGCTGTTCGTGGTGGCCCGCGAGGGCCATTGCCTCGACCCCCGGGAACTGGCCGGCCACCTGGCGCAGCGGCTGCCCCGGTTCATGCGGCCGCGCTATATCGACATCGTCGCCGTCCTGCCCAAATCGGCCTCCCAGAAAATTCAACGCCTGCGCCTCAAGCAGGAGCCCCTGGCGGCCACCACCTGCGACCTCACGGCCGCCCCGGCGCCCCCGGGCGGCCGGCAAACCCCTGGAGACGACCATGACCAGGCCTGAAACCACGGATGTCGTGATCATCGGCGGAGGGCTGGCGGGCCTGGCGGCCGCGGACGCCGCCCGGGCCGCGGGGGCCCGGGTGCTCATCGTGGACCGCACCACCCTGGGGCTGGCCACCAACACGGCCCTGTCCAACGGCGTCTTTGCGGGACCCACGGCCGCCTACCCCGCCGCGGCCTACCTGGCCGACACTTGGAGCATCGGCAAGGAACTCGGACAGCCCTGGATGGCCCGCCGCATCGCCGCCGATATCGGCGCGGGCATCGACTGGCTGCGCCGCATGGGCCTGGAGCTAGCCGAAAAGAAGGACCACTACTTCGTCGTGGCCGAGGGCAGCGATCCCTTTCCGGGGGCGCGCCTGGCACGGGTTGTCGCCGGGCATGTGCGCGGACAGGACGGCATCCGGGTGCGAACGGGCACTTGGGTGGAGCGGGTGGCGGTGGCCGGGGGCCGAGCCGTGGGGGTTACCGGCTACGACGACCGGGGCGCGGCCGTCGAGGTCCGGGCCGGTGCCGTCATCCTGGCCGCCGGGGGCGCCGGGGCCTTGTACCGGCGCAACGACAACCAGAAGTCGGCTCTCGGCCAGGGTTATCTCCTGGCCCTGGAGGCGGGACTGCCCCTCTGGGACATGGAGTTCATCCAGTACTACCCCGTGGTCATGGCCCAGGACCACCTGCCCGCCATGATGCTCAACTCCCCCCATCCCGAGGGCAGCCGGCTGGTCAACGCCGCCGGCGAGGACCTGGCCGCCAAGTACGGCATCCAGGACGTGAACGACGCCATCCGCAACCGGCGCGACTGGCTGTCGGCCGTGCTCTTCGAAGAAGGCCAAACGGGTGCCGTGTTCATGGACTACCGCGCGGTGGCCGCCCCCCACTGGGAACGCCACCCCCTGGTGCTGCTGAAAGACCGGCGCTTCGACTTCCGCTCCCGGCCGGTGGCCATCTCGCCGGCGGCCCACTACGTCATGGGGGGCGTGCGCATCGATGCCGCCGGGGCCACGGACCTTCCCGGCCTGTGGGCCTGCGGGGAGGTTGTCTGGGGCCTTCACGGCGCCTGCCGCAAGGGCGGCAACGCCCTGGCCGAATGCCTGGTCTTCGGGCGCCTGGCCGGGACCCATGCCGCCCGCCAGGCGTTGGGGGGTGACCGTGGCGCCTGGCCGGAAGCCCAGGCCCCGGCTTCCGCGACGCC
>DJGG01000200.1:0-5001 GCA_002432195.1 Desulfobacteraceae bacterium UBA5852 | reverse complement strand
GCGAAGCCCATGGCCTGGCCGAGGGGCTGGCCGAGGTTCAACACCTCCGCCCGCAAATCCTGCATCTGCCGGGCAGCGGTCCCCGGGAGCGGCGCGCGCGCCATGACCTCCTGAGCATGGTCCGGGTGTTGGAAACCATCCTGGCCGCCAGCCTGGCGCGCCGGGAAAGCCGCGGCTGCTTTCTGCGCAGCGACTATCCCGCGCAGGACGATACCCATTGGCGGCGCAACAGCCGGGTGACGGCCATGGGGGGCACGCCGCACCTGACCGTGGATCACGTCCCCGCCGCCGGGGACCCGGGCGGTGCCCCCTGAGCACGGAATAAAATGACGGGGCCCTTCGGAACCGTTGGGCCGGCAAGGAGTCGCTTTCATGGAAATCAAACCGCAAGCCCTGGCGGCGCAACTGGCCGCCATCGTGGGCCGCGACCACGTGCACGTGGACCGGCCCACCAACGTGGTCTACGCCAAGGACGTCATGCCCTACGACCTGGAGGACCACAACATCCCCCTGGCGGTGGTCCGGCCGGCCAACAGCGCCGAGGTCGCGGGGATCCTGGAATGGGCCAACCGGCAGCGCATGCCGGTGCACGTCCACGGCTCGGGCACCTCCCTGGTGGGCCTGGCGCGCCCCAAGACCAAGGGCATCGTTCTGGATACCGGCCGGCTGAACGACCTCGCGATCTTCCCGGAGCGGGGCTATTTCGAGGTGGGGCCCGGGCTGCACATCGCCAAGCTGCGCCAGGCCCTGGCCCCCCACAAGGCCATGCTGCCGGTGTTTCCCGGCAGCGAATTGATCGCCACCATCGGGGGGGCCGTGGCCGTCAACACCAGCGCCCACGCCGTGGACGCGGCCCTGGGCAAGCCCGGCGACTACGTGCTGGGCCTGGAGGTGGTGCTGCCCACCGGCCAGGTGATCGCCACCGGCACCGAGAGCCTGCGCAAACCGGCGGGCATCGAGGCCACCAAGTTCCTGGTGGGCTCCGAGGGCCTGCTGGGGGTCATCACGCGCATCCGCATGCGGCTGCTTCCCCAGCCGTGCCTGCTGAACATCGTGGCCGACTACCGCCGCACCGAGGAGATCCTGGAAACCGTAAGGCGCATGTACCGGGAGGGCGTGTCCCCGCCCCTGTTCTTCGAATACCTGGACGAAAAATCCGCCCGCGTGGGCTATGCGGCGGTGGGCCTGGAGCCCCCCCCGGGAGCCGTGGCCATGCTGACGCTCCACGCCGACACCCCCGTGGGCTGCCGGGCCAAGGCCGAGGGGTTCCTGGACTTCCTGAAGCAGACCGGCCCGCTGGCGGCCCGCATCGTCACCGAGCCCGCCGAGTGGCAGAAGATCTGGGGCAGCCGCGCGGAAGCCGGCAACTACGTCTACCGGCTGGGGGCGACCTTCGGCAGCGAGATCACCCCCCGGGTGGACTGCCTGGTGGAAGCCTTCACGGAGGCCCGGGAGGCCATCCTGGGGCTGCGGAGCTACCCGGGGCCGGAGTTCTACTCCTTCGGCCACATCGGCGCCCCCACCATCCACGCCTATGCCTTCATCCCCAGCAAGGAAATCCCCAGCCCCGTCATGAAGGCCATCGTCATGGAAGTCCGCCGGATCAGCGAGGCCATCAACGTCAAGTACGGCGGTTGCGGCGGGGAGTGGGGGCTCACGGCCCAGCGCGTGGATTTTCTCAAGCAGCGTTACGGCCAGGCCTACTACGACATGCTCGTGGCCCTCAAACGGGCCCTGGACCCCCTCAACATCCTCAACCGGGGCAATCTCGAAGGGTGGGTGTGAGCCGGATGGAAAACCAACGCGACTTTCTGCTGCGCGAAATCGCCAAATGCCGGGCCTGCCGCTTCTGCGTGGACGTCTGCCCCACCTACCAGGTTTCCGAGGGGCTGGAGACCTGGTCTTCCTTCGGCCGGCTGCAAACCATCCGGCACCTGNNTGCTCACCGGGGTCCTGCCCTTGGACGACGCCTTTGTCCAGACCCTTTACACCTGCCTGCAGTGCCGCCGTTGCGAGCGGGTCTGCAAGAGCAAGGGGCAGAACCTGGAGATTTGCGACATCATCCACTGCGGCCGGGTGTTGATCTCCGCGCGCCTCACGAAGGGAGGTTCCCATGGCGCCGACTAGGCGGCTGATGGGCTACACCCTGTCGACCCTCCGGGAGAACCTGCGGCGCACCGGAGACCCCTTGGGCCTGCGCTTCCCCTACTGGGGCGCCTGGAGCCGCGGCCGCGGCCTGGCCCGCAGCGGCACCCGCCTGTTGATGACCGGGCGCATGTACCAGATGCTGCCCTATATCCAGCAGGCCACGGACATGATCCCCGCGGTGCGGCGCGTGCTGGCCGTGAAGGGGGCCGACCGTCTCCTTGCGGCCGTCCAGCGCGGGGTGGGGAATACGGCCCTGCGGCTGCTGGCGGCGCGCCGGGGGCCGCTGCGGGGGCGTGCGACCCGGGCTCTCCGGGGCATCGCCGCCGGGTTGCAGCAGGCCGGCTGCCCTCCGGCCTACCACCCCGCAGCGGACCCGTACGGCGGGGCGCTGCTCCATGACCTCGGCCTCCAGGACGACGCCCGGAACCACCTGGCCGGCGTGCTGGCCGGCTTCCAGCGCCAGGGGGTACGCGAGATCGTCACGGTGGATCCCCACACCACCTGGATGCTGCGCATGGCCGCCCGTGACGGCCTGGCCGGTGACATCCGCGTGCAGCACTACCTGGAGGTTTTCGACGGGCCGGGTCGGGCCCGCCTGACCCGGCCTTGCGGGCCGCGGCCCACCAACTTCGTGCTCCACGACGCCTGCGTGCTGACCCGGGAACTGGGCCTCGGGGAGCGGGTCCGGCAATTGGCCGGGGCGCTGGGCGTCACCCTGGCGCTGCCGGCCGACGCGGGGGCGGACACCGCCTGCTGCGGGGGTCCGGTGGAATACGCCTTTCCCGAGCTCAGCTGCCGGGTGTCCGCCCTGCGGGCGCGGGAACTGGCCCGCCACGGCGATCAGATCCTGGTCACCTGCCCCATCTGCCTGGTCAACCTGGCCCGCCACGAAAAGGACCTGGGCATCCGGGTCTGGGATCTGGGCGAGCTGCTGTGGGCCGGCCACGGAAGGGCCTTCACGGGGGAACGCGCATGACGACGACCCAGGCAACCGACACCGGACGGATCGGGCATCTCGACCAGTTGCCGCGCTACGCGCCCGCCGGGCATTGGGGGACCGAGAACGCCCGCCTCGTGGAGCGCCCCGGCCCCGGGGGCTTCGAAATGATCCTGGGGACCATGGCCCCGGACGGCGGATCCGCGCGCCATGTCCACGACCGCCAGCACCAGGCCATGTTCATCCTCGAGGGCGAGGCCCTCGTGGAGCTGGGCGAGGCCGCGCCCCAGCGCTGCCCGGCCGGCAGCGTCATCCGCATCCCCCCCGGCATCCCCCACCGCATCCTCGGGGGGGGCGCGGGCACCCTGCGCTTCATCGTGGTGTTCAGCCCGCCGCTGGGGGCCGCGGCCGAATGAAGCCCACCCCACGCCGCCCGCCGGGAGAGCAGCGCATGCCGTCGGAGCCCTACGACCGCATCCAGGAGGCCATCCGTTCCCAGGGGCTGGCCGCCGGCGCCCTGACCTTCGGGGACTGCATCCGCCTGGCGGCATCCGAGGGCGTTCCGGTGGGCGCGGCGGTGATCGCCGAGGCCATGACGGCGCGGGGCCTGAACGCCCACCAGGTGGCCGCGGCCCTCATGGAGGCCTTTGCCCACAACCTCGCGGCCCTGGAAGTGGGCCGCACCCGCGGCCGCAGTGCCCTGATGGGCGCCGTGGGCCGCGACCTGACCAGCGCAACGGCTCCGAAACTCACCGGTAACGCCCTGCTGGACAAAGCCCTGGCCTATACCCTGGCCAGCCAGGTGGGCAACCATGCCATGGGGCTGCAGCCCTGCGCCGGTACCGGCGATGCCTGCGCCTACACGGGGCTCTTCCAGGCCATGCGCGAGGAAATCGACGATCCGGACGCCATCGCGCGGGGGGCGGCCGTAATGCTCAAGCTGGGCACGCTTTTCCGCGAGGCCAAGTCCACCACGGGGTGCAACCTGGAGGGCTTCGGCGCCGGGGCGGCCGCGGCCGCGGCGGCCTTCACCGAAATCGCCGGCGGCGGCTCCGGGGCCATGGAGCGCGCCGTGGTGCTGGCCCTCTCACCCACCATCGCCGTGCCCTGCACGCCCCGGGTGATGGTCCCCGGGCTCTGCGCCACGCACATCGGCGGCGGGGTGCTCATCGGGTGGCTCGCCAGCCACCTGGCCGTCCATACCGCGCTGCCGGTGACGGTGCCGGTGGATGTCATGATGGCCCTGGCCGCCGCGGTGCACCCCATATCCGCCCAGACGGTGGTGCCGGAAGTGGTGCGCCACATGGCGCCCTTTTTCCAGTCCCGGGAAGAGGTGGAGACCCTGGTGGCCGATGCCGAGCGCTACCGGGAGGCCGCCGCGAACCAGGCGCTGCTGGAGGAGGCCCGGACGCGCATGCGGGCACACGCCCGGCAGGCCCGCTCCATCGTCGACCCCTTCGCCCCGGCGGTGGTGGGGGGCAGCAGCCAGGCCGTGGGCTCGCCGGCCAACACCGCCCGCCTGGCCCATCACCTGGCCCGCGGCCGGATCCGCCGGGTCGAGATCGCCCTGGCGGCGGAGCTCTTCGCCCGCCGGGGAATCAACGTGCCGGCCATTCTGGCGGCGGCGGCCTACGGCAGCGCCACGGACGACCCCGAGGCCTATGCGGAGGTCTTCCCGCGCCTGGCCCGGGACGGGGTGGCCGTGGAGCTCGGCCGGTCGGAGGAAGCCGGCCGGCAACAGATCACCATCCGGGCCGACCAGGGGGACGCCATGGTGGCGGCCCTCAACCGCGGCGGCGGGCGCCTCCACCTGCTGGAGGCGCAGCCGAGCCTGGCCGCGGCCCGTGAACTGGCGGCTGCCCTGGGCATCGAGATCGTTGCCTGACGCGCGGTCTACAGGCTGTGGATAAACAAGC
>DJGG01000018.1:460-3354 GCA_002432195.1 Desulfobacteraceae bacterium UBA5852 | reverse complement strand
CGCCGCGGAGGTCGCACCGCGGTCGCGAGGCGCGACCGCCGCCGCGCCGGCCAGCGAGCGGGCCGGCGCGTCTAGGGGCGCCCGCGCGAGAATCACGTGCTGGCCCAGGATTTCGGTGGCCATGCCCGCCGGCGGCAGGCAGGCGGCGGCCTCGAAGCCGTGGCGGCCAAGAAGGGTCAGCCACTGCCCGGCATTGAGCAGCGGGCTGTGGCGGCGCTGCTCATCCTCGAAGCGCTGCCAACCCTCGATCAGCCCGGTGGTGATGTCGTACCAGGCGAAATCTTCGGTCACCTCGGATAAGACCAGCACTCCGCCCGGCGCCAGCAGGGCGCGCACGTGATCCAGGGCGTCGTCCAGGTGCTGGGTGGCGTGCAGCACGTTGGTGGCGATTACCGCTTCGAAGCCTGCCGGCGCAAAGCCCTGGCCGGTGGGATCCTTCTCGATGTCCAGGATGCCGAAGCGCAGCGACGGGTGTCCGGCGAATTTTTCCCGGGCGCGGTTGAAAAAGAACTCGGAGACATCCGTGTACCAGTATTCGACGCGCCCGGGGGGCAAGGCCCTCAGCACCGCCCCGGTGGTACCGCCGGTGCCCGCTCCGATCTCGATGAAGCGCAGCACCCCGGCCGTTGCCCGGGCGGCGGCGGCGCCGGCCGCCGCCGCCGCGATGGCGCTGATATAGCGGGATACGGCCCACTCGCCATAGAGCCACTCGGCCAGATCGCTGGTTCCGCCGGGAAAGAGCGTTTCCAGGGGATCCTGGCGTCCGGCCAGGATATCCGCGGCGAGGCGGCCGCAGCGCTGCAGGTAGTCGAAAAAAAGCGGCTGGCCGCGGAACGCCTCGGCGGCCGCCGCCAGGCAGCCAGCCAGCGGCGCATCGTCCAGCGGCCGGGGCGCGCGGTAGGCAGCGCCCGCCTGCTCCAGGAGGCCGGCGCGGCTCAGACGCGCGAGCCAGCGCTGCAGCAGCTTGCGATAGGTCGGCAGCACGACCTGGCGTTCGACCAGGCCGTCCGGCGTGTGGCCCTCGCCCGCCTGGCGGAAAAGGCCCAGTTGCAACAGCGCGTGCGCGATGACGGCGCGGGTGAGGTCCTCCAGCCGCGACCAGGTTTCGGCGTAGCCCGCCGTCTGGAGGTCGAGCGGCACCTGGCCGGCCTGGCGCAGGGCCGCTTGCAGGGTAAAGTCCCAGGCCGCCGCCGGGTCGGCCGGGGGGCTCGCAGAGGGGCGGATATCCGCCCAATAGCGCGTGCGCTGGAACGGGTAGGTGGGCAGCGGAACACGGCGCCGACCGGATGGCGGGCCGAGCCCCTCCCAGGCAACCGCCGCCCCGCGCACGTGCAGCGCCGCCAGGCTGTCGAGCATCTGGGTGCGGTCGTCGGCGCCCCGACGCAACGACGGCAGCCAGGCGGCATCCGGAAGGCCGTCCAGTGCCTGCGCCATGCCCAGCAGCACGGGCTGCGGCCCGATCTCGACGAAGGTGCGGCAGCCCTGAGCGATTAGGCCGGCGAGGGACTCAGCGAAACGCACCGGCAGGCGCAGGTGGCGGCGCCAGTAAGCGGGGTCGATCTCGCCCGCGGCCAGCGGCCGGGCCGTCACATTGGAGATCAGGGCTACGGCCGGCGCGGCGAAAGGGATCTCCGCGGCGGCCCTTTCCAGGCCCTCCAGCATGGGATCCATCAGGGCGGAGTGAAAGGCGTGGGAGACATTCAGGGCCTTCCCGCCGATGCCTTGCCGGGCCAGCATGCCCAGGGCCTCGGCCACCGCCTCCGTGGTACCGGAGATGACGGTGTTGGCCGGCCCGTTGACCGCCGCCACCTCGACACCGTCCCAAGCGGCGATCTGATCGGCGACGGCGCCTGATTCCGCGAAGACCGCGGCCATGCCGCCGGTTGGCGGCAGGGCGGCAATCAGTGCGGCACGCCGCGCCACCAGCTGCAAGCCGTCGGCCAGGCTGAAGACGCCAGCGGCGCAGGCGGCCGCGTATTCCCCCAGGCTGTGCCCCAGCACCGCCGTCGGCGTGATGCCCCACGCGCGCCACTGGCGCACCAGGGCATACGCCAGGGCGAAGAGCGCCGGCTGGGTGTAGCGGGTCTGGTCCAGTAGGCCGGGCGGCGTCGCCGCGCCATACAGCAGGTCGAGCAGCGGCACGTCCTGGTGAGGCCGCAGCAGGCGGTCGCATTCCTGCATGGCCACCCGGAACACGGCTTCCGTCTCGAACAGGGCGCGCCCCATGCCGACATACTGGGACCCCTGCCCGGTAAAGAGGAAAACGACATCCGGCGCGCCGGCCTCCTCGACCCATCCCTGGTGCACGCCCGGCCGCGCCTCCGACCGGCCCCAGGCCGCCAGGCCCTGGGCGGCCTCGGCGGTGGAGCGGGCCAGCAGGGCCAGGCGGTGGCTGAAGTGGGCGCGGCCGGTGCCGGCGGTGTAACAAATATCGGTGAAAGCGGCCTCGGTGGTCTCCAGATGCGCTTGCCAGCGGGCCGCACTCGCCAGGAGGGCCTGGGCGTCGCGGGCCGACAGGGTCAGCACCTGCACGTCGCCGGCCGGAGAGGGCGCTCCGGCGGCCGGGTCCCCTTCCTCGGCCTGCGCCAGGATGATGTGCGCGTTGGTGCCGCTCAGGCCGAAAGAGCTCACCCCCGCAATCCGTGAGGCGGCGTCGTGCGGCCATGGGCAAGCCGCTGTCGGGAGGGTCAGCCCGAGGTCGTCCAGGGGGATGTGGGGATTGGCGCGCTGAAAATGCAGGCTGGGCGGCACCACCCCCTTTTTCAGGATCAGCGCGGCTTTGATCAGGCCGGCGAGGCCGGCGACCGACTCGAGGTGCCCGATATTGGTCTTGACCGAGCCGATGGCCAGGCGCTTCCCGGCGCCGCGGCCGCGGGCGAAGACGGCGCCCAGAC
>DJGG01000018.1:0-417 GCA_002432195.1 Desulfobacteraceae bacterium UBA5852 | reverse complement strand
TGCCGTGGGCCTCGATGTAGCCCACCGCCGCGGGATCCAGTCCCGCGTCTTGCAGCGCCATGCGGATCACGGCCTCCTGGGCCGGCCCGTTGGGCGCGGTGATGCCGCCGCTGCGACCGTCCTGGTTGATGGCCGAACCGCGGATCAGGCCCAGGACGGCATCGCCGTCCCTGCGGGCGTCGGCCAGCCGCTTGAGCACCACCATGGCGCAGCCTTCACCGCGCACATAGCCGTCGGCGGCCGCGTCGAAGAATTTGCAGCGTCCGTCGGCGGCCAGCATGCGGCTCTTGCAGAAGTTGATCGTGATCTCAGGCAGCAGCATCAGGTTGACGCCGCCCGCCAGGGCCAGATGGCACTCGCCCGAGCGCAGGCTGCGCACGGCCAGGTGGGTCGCCACCAGGGAGGACGAGCAGGCGG
>DJGG01000068.1:2556-7947 GCA_002432195.1 Desulfobacteraceae bacterium UBA5852 | reverse complement strand
CCGACCGCCGCCGGATCTCCGGCGGCGGTCTCTCTCAAGGCCCCCCGGGCAGCCCGGAAAAAGATCCTTGCCAGGCATCAGGTAGTTGAGTATTTTTACTGGTTTGGAAAACCAACTGGCCGATCGGCGCCGTTTGCCGCCGACGGCGGGAGCCCAGAGGACCATGGCCATGATCAAGAAAAGTTCGCTCGAGCGCTGGGGGGTGGAGGATTCCGCCGATCTCTACCACATTCGGGATTGGGGCGCGGGCTATTTCGACTTCGACGAGAACGGCACCATCGTGGTGACCCCCATCCGGAACAACAAGAAGATCCGGGTGAGCCTGATGGACATCCTCTCGGGCATCCTGGACCGCGGCTACGAGCTGCCGGTGCTCATCCGCATCGAAAACATCCTGGAATCCCAGATCACCCTGATCCACGAGAGCTTCCGCGCGGCCATCAAGCGCTTCGACTACAAGGGCCTCTTCCGGGGGGTCTACCCCATCAAGGTCAACCAGCAGGAGCAGGTCATCGCGGCCATCACCCAGTTCGGCTCCAAGTACCACCACGGGCTGGAGGCCGGCAGCAAGGCGGAGCTCATCGCCGCCCTCTCCTTCCTCAGGGACAAGGAGGCCTGCCTGATCTGCAACGGCTACAAGGACCAGGAGTTCGTGGACCTGGGCCTCTACGCCCGCAAGATGGGCTACAAGTGCTTTTTCGTGCTGGAGATGCCCAGCGAGCTGGACCTGATCCTGGAACGCGCCAAGAAGCTCGGCATCCGGCCCCTGATCGGCGTGCGCATCAAGCTGGCCACCCAGGCCGGCGGCCACTGGACCGAGTCGGGGGGCGACCGCAGCATCTTCGGCCTCAACATCACCCAGATCATCGAGGCCATCGAACGCCTCAAATCCCACGACATGCTCGACTGCCTCCAGCTCCTGCACTACCACCTGGGCTCCCAGATTCCCAACATCCGGGACATCCGCTCGGCGGTGCTGGAGGCCTGCCGGATCTACGCCGGCCTGGTGAAGGAGGGCGCCCCCATGGGCTACTTCGACATCGGTGGGGGGCTCGCCGTGGACTACGACGGCTCCCACACCAACTTCACCAACAGCCGCAACTACACCCTGGACGAATACTGCGCCGACGTGATCGAGGCCATCATGGAGACCCTCGACGAGGACGGCATCCCCCACCCGGTGATCGTCACCGAATCCGGGCGGGCCACGGTGGCCTACTACTCCGTGCTGCTCTTCAACATCCTGGACGTGAGCCATTTCGAGGCCGCCCCGGTGCCCGAGAAGCTACCCGAGGAGGCCCCCGAGCCCATCGAGAACATGATGGAAGCCCTGCGCACCCTGACCCTGAAGAACATCCAGGAGGGTTTCAACGACGCCCTCTACTACCGGGACCAGGTGCGCGAGCTCTTCCGCTTGGGCGAGCTCACCCTGCGGGAGCGCTCGCTCGCCGAGAACATCTTCTGGCGCATCGTCACCAAGATCGCCGGGTACATCAAGCGCCTGAAATACGTGCCCAAGGAGCTGCAGGCCATCGACGTGGCCCTGGCGGACACCTACTACGGCAATTTCAGCGTCTTCCAATCCCTGCCGGACTCCTGGGCAATCGACCACCTCTTCCCCATCGTGCCCATCCACCGCTTAAACGAGATGCCCACCCGCCAGGCCATCCTGGCGGACATCACCTGCGATTGCGACGGCAAGATCGACCGCTTCATCGACATGCACGGCGTGCGCCACGTCCTGCCCCTCCACGAGCTCAAGGCCAACGAGGAGTACATCCTGGGCGCCTTCCTGGTGGGGGCCTACCAGGAGACCCTGGGGGATCTCCACAACCTCCTGGGGGACACCAACGTGGTGAGCGTGCGGGTGGCCGACGACGGGGAGTTCTACTTCATGCGGGAGCAGGAGGGGGACTCCGTGGGAGACGTGCTCTCCTACGTGGAGTACAACCCCAGCAACCTCCTGGAGCGCTTCCGGGAATCCGCCGAGGAAGCCGTGCGGGAAAAGCGCATCTCCCCCTCCGAGCGGCGCAAGATCATGAAGGTCTTTGACAAGGGGCTGGGGGGCTATACCTATTTCCAGCGCTGACGGTTGCGTCGTCGTCCTGGATCGGTGATTCCCGCGGTGGCGGGGAAAGGAGGCAAGGCCATGTCCAAGGTGCTCATCGTCGGTGCCGGAGGGGTGGGCCAGGTGGTGGCCCACAAGTGCGCCCAGGTGCCGGAGGTCTTTTCGGAGATCATGCTGGCCAGCCGCACCAAGGAAAAGTGCGACCGCATCGCCGCCCAGATCGCGCGCCCCATCGCCACCGCCCGGGTGGACGCGGACCGGGTGCCCGAGATGGCGGCCCTCATCCGGGAATTCCAACCCCAGGTGGTGATCAACGTGGCCCTGCCCTACCAGGATCTGGCCATCATGGACGCCTGCCTGGAAACCGGGGTCCACTACCTGGACACGGCCAACTACGAGCCCCCCGACGAAGCCCGCTTCTGCTACGCCTGGCAGTGGGCCTACCAGGAGCGCTTCAGGGAGCGCGGGCTCATGGCGCTTTTGGGCAGCGGCTTCGACCCCGGGGTCACCAACGTCTTTACGGCCTACGCCGCCAAGCACCATTTCGACGAAATCCACGAGCTGGAGATCATCGACTGCAACGCCGGCGACCACGGCCAGCCCTTCGCCACGAACTTCAACCCCGAGATCAACATCCGGGAGATCACCCAGCGGGGGAAGTTCTGGGAAAACGGGCAGTGGGTGGAAACCGACCCCCTCTCGGTCTCCCAGGTCTACGACTTCCCCGAGGGCATCGGGCCCCGCAAGATCTACCTGCTCTTCCACGAGGAGCTGGAGTCGCTGGTCAAGCACTTCCCCACCATCCGGAAGGCGCGCTTCTGGATGACCTTCTCGGACAACTACCTCAAGCACCTGGAGGTGCTCCAGAACGTCGGCATGACCCGCATCGACCCGGTCGTTTTCGAAGGCCGCGAGATCGTGCCCATCAAGTTCCTGAAAGCCCTGCTCCCGGACCCCGGCTCCCTGGGGCCGCTCACCAAGGGGCGCACCTGCATCGGCAACCTGATCAGCGGGGTCAAGGACGGAAAGCCGCGCCGTTACTACGTCTACAACATCTGCGACCACGAGGCCTGCTACCGCGAGGTGGGCTCCCAGGCCATCTCCTACACCACCGGGGTGCCGGCCATGATCGGGGCCCTGATGATCGTGACGGGCGCCTGGAAAGGGGCCGGAGTCTTCAACATGGAGCAGTTCGACCCCGACCCCTTCATGGAGCGCCTGAACAGGCACGGCCTGCCATGGACCGAGACGTTCCTCTGAAGCTCGACCTCGCGCGGGTGGCGACCCCCTGCTTCGTGGTGGACGCGGACGCCCTGCGGCGCAACCTGGCGGTGCTGGCCGAGGTCTGCCGCCGCACGGGGGTGCGCATCCTGCTGGCCCTGAAAGGGTTTGCCATGCACCGGGTCTTCCCGCTCCTGGCGGAAACCCTCCAGGGCACCTGCGCCAGCTCCCCCCACGAGGCCCGCCTGGGGCGGGAGGAATTCGGCGGCGAGGTGCACGTCTTCGCCGCGGCCTTCAGCCGGGCGGACGTGGAGGAGCTCCTCACCCTGGCCGACCACCTAGTCTTCAACTCCTTTGCCCAGTGGCGCCGCTTCCGCCCCCTGGTGGAAGCCGCCCCCCGGGCGATCTCCTGCGGCCTGCGCATCAACCCGGAGCACTCCGAGGGCCAGGTGCCCCTCTACGACCCCTGCGCCCCGGGCTCGCGCCTGGGGATCCGCCGCGCCAGGTTCGACGGGGAGAACCTGGAAGGGATCGAAGGCCTCCATTTCCACACCCTCTGCGAGCACAACGCCGACGCCCTGGAGCGCACGCTGGCGGCCGTGGAGGCGCGCTTCGGGGAGTTTCTGCCCCGCATGCGCTGGCTGAACCTCGGGGGCGGCCACCATATCACCCGGGACGACTACGACGTGGAGCGGCTTTGCGGCCTGCTCGCGGGCCTGGGGGCGCGCCACCCCCACCTCACGGTGTATCTCGAGCCCGGGGAGGCCGTGGCCCTGAACGCCGGCTACCTCGTGGCCACGGTGCTGGACGTCATCGAGAACGACATGCCCATCGCCATCCTGGACGCCTCGGCCGCCACCCACATGCCCGACGTGCTGGAGATGCCCTACCGGCCCGGGGTGGTGGGGGCCGGGCGCCCCGGGGAGAAGCCTTTCCCCTACCGCCTGGGGGGGCTTTCCTGCCTGGCCGGGGATGTCATCGGGGAGTACAGCTTCGACCTTCCCCTCACCGTGGGGGACAAGCTGGTCTTCACGGACATGGCCCACTACTCCATGGTGAAGACCACCACCTTCAACGGCATCCGCCTGGCCGACATCGCCCTCTACGACCCCCAGGACGACACCTTCGAGATGGTGCGCCGCTTCGGCTACGAAGACTACAAAAACCGCCTGTCCTGAGGAATCCCATGAGCGCGCTACCCCTGCCCCCCTGGTTTCTGGAGTCCGAGCTCGGCCGCCGGCCGCCCGGAGAGTGCCTCTTCCACGTGATCCCGGCCCCCCTGGAGCGTTCCGTCTCCTACGGCTCAGGCACCGCCGGCGGACCGGGGGCGATCCTCGAAGCTTCCCAGCAACTGGAACTTTTCGACGGCGAGGGCCAGCCGGCAACCCTGGGGATCTTCACCCAGGCGCCCCTGGACTGCGGGGGGGATCCCCAGATCGTGCTGCGGGAGATCGCCGCCACGGTGAGCCGCCTCATCTCCCTGGAAAAGGTGCCGGTCATCCTGGGGGGCGAGCACACGGTGTCCCTGGGCGCCTTCCTGGCCCTGGCGGAACGCGGCCGGCCGGCGGGCATCGTCCAGTTCGACGCCCACGCCGACCTCCGGGACCGCTACCAGGACGACCCCTTGAGCCACGCCTGCGTCATGCGCCGGGCCCACGAGCTGGGCCTGCCCATTTTCCAGATCGGGGTGCGCAGCCTCTCGCCGGAGGAGCACGCCTGGCGCCGGGAAGCCGGCATCGGCCGCCTGGACGCCGCCCGCCTGGCACGCGATGGCCTCCCCCGCCCCCTGCTGCCGGAGGATTTCCCGCAAGACATCTACATCTCCGTGGATGTCGACGTCCTGGACCCCGCCGTCATGCCCGCCACGGGAACGCCTGAGCCCGGAGGCCTCACCTGGTACCCCCTGATGGAGGCCCTGGAGTCCGCCACCTCCGGCCGCCGGGTGCTGGGCTTCGACGTGGTGGAGCTCGCCCCCCTGCCGGGCCTCCACGCCCCGGACTACACGGCGGCCCGCCTGGTCTACAACCTCATGGGGTTTGTGGCGCGCAAAGGGCAATCCCGCTAAGTGGTCACGGGCATAAATACGGTGACGCACCGAGATG
>DJGG01000068.1:0-2509 GCA_002432195.1 Desulfobacteraceae bacterium UBA5852 | reverse complement strand
TGCGCGCGCCGAGCAACGCCGCCGCGCCGGGAGGCGTCGGCCGTCGAAGGCCACCGCATTTATGCCCGTGACTACTAAGGCCTGCCGCCGATTGCCGGTGGGGGGGCCCCGCATGGCCCCCGCGCCACCATGATGCCCGGCACCTGGCCCGTCCGCCCCCACCGGCGGCCCCGGGCAGGCGCCGCCTTTCCAGACGATCACGAAGCTTTCGCCCGGCACGGGCCGCCCCAGGGACCCGAGGCCGATCTCCCGGGTCTGGGCGAGGCTTCCGTGGTTCCAGCCTTTGTCCAGCGCGGGCATGGACTTGACCCGGCCCGCGACCGTGCCTATTTGTAGACATACCGGGTATTTCATGGCAAGGGACGGGACCGGCATCCGGCGCACCGGGCGGCGGAGGGCGGACTGTTGCGTGACGCATTCAAGGGGGGGAGCGAACCATGATCCAAAAAATAAGGCTTTCCGCGCTCCAGAAAACGCTGGTGGTGTCTTTCGAGGAAGGGCTGCGGCTGGGTCGGGTCCATGACGTCTTCCTGGACCGCCAGACCAAGCGCATCGAGGGGATTGCCTTCAGCCACGGCCTGCTGGGCGCCGAGGACAAATTCTACGTCGATCGCGCGGCCATCCTCAAGCTCGGAAGGGATGTCGTCATCGTCTCCCGGCAGGAGGATGCGCGTCCTCTGACGGACGAGATGGGCCCCAAGAGCCTCAAGCTTCTGAAAGGCCGCAAGGTGACCACCGCCGAGGGCGCCTTCATCGGCGACCTCACCGACATCACCGTCCACCGGGAAAACGGCTTGATTGCGGAAATCCACCTGACCGACGATCGCGCCATGGAGGTGGACATCGCCGAAATATCCCTCGGCCCGGACGTGATCGTCGTGCCGACCGGCTGGACAGGGCGCATCCGGCATGTGGAAGTCGAAAAGGCCGGAGTTTTGGAGCGCGCCCTCGATTTCACGGCCCTGCCGGAATCGCTGCGCCATCGCTATGCCGAGCTCAAGGAATCGGTCAACCGGTCCAAGGGCTTCGAAAGGGTTGTGGATTCCCTGAAAAGCGGGTCCGAAAAAACCCAGGAGGCCGTGAAACGCACCTCCCACAAGATTCAGGAAACCATCCAGCAGATCCGCAAATCGCACGAGACGGAGGACGACGCCCGTGCCGCTGCCGAAGACCCGGGGGAGGACCAGGGGCGCGAGGCCGAGCATGCCGGCAAAACCTTCCTCGAAAGCGATCCGCCTCCGGACCCCGAAGCCGATCATGCCTGCGATTCGGACCGGGCCGTGGAGACCGACGAGAGATGCAAGCGCCCTTGATCTGTTAAAACTGCCCAAAGGCGTCCTCCGGCCCTGACACCCCTTCTACACGCACACAGGGGGGACGCACACAGGGGGGACGTCCTTCAACACACAGGGGGGACGTCCTTCAATAACTAAATAACTTTCTTAATCCCCCTTCGCTCTGTTATAAAAGGGGCATGCCTCGAACTTCCCGCATCGACGCGCCCGGCGCGCTGCACCATGTGATCATCCGCGGCATCGAGCGGCGACGGATCTTCACGGATGCCCGCGACTACAGCGACTTTCTGGAGCGCCTTGCGGACCTGGTTCCCGCCACCCAAACGCAATGCCTGGCCTGGGCACTGATGGACAACCACGCCCATTTCCTGCTGCGCTCGGGACCTTCCGGCCTGCCCGAGCTGATGCGCCGGTTGCTCACCGGTTACGCGGTGCGCTTCAACCACCGACACAAGCGCCACGGTCAGCTCTTTCAAAATCGGTATAAATCGATTCTCTGCCAAGAGGATGCGTACCTGAAAGAGTTGGTGCGCTACATTCATCTGAACCCTTTGCGGGTGGGGCTGATGGCCGACTTGGAAGGTCTCAAGGGGTATGCCTACTGCGGCCACGGAGTGCTCTTGGGGGTGCAGGCGCGGCCCTGGCAGGATGACCGCTACGTGCTGGAGCAGTATGGGCGGGATGTGCGCAGCGCCCGCCGGAGATACCTGGCATTCATGCAGGCAGGCGTGGAACAGGGCCGGCGGGAGGAGTTGACCGGCGGCGGGCTGATCCGCAGTCTCGGGGGCTGGTCGGCGGTAAAGAGCGGGCAGCGCAAAGCGATGGGACGCATCAAGAGCGATGCCCGCATTTTAGGGGATTCGGAGTTTGTGCAGAGCGTTCTGGAGCAGGCCGCACAGCACCTTGAGCGGACCTATGCCCGGACCCGCCAGGGGTGGACTGCGGAGATGGTAGCGCGGAAGGTGGCGGCGCTTTTCGAGATGACGCCACAGGAGCTTTTCCGGAAAGGTCGCCCGGTACGCCTGGTGGAAGCCCGCAGCCTTTACTGCTATGTCTGCTGCCGGGAACTGGGCTTGGCGCTGACCGAGGTGGCGCGGACGCTGGATATGACCTCGGCCGGAGTGGGATATGCGGTGCAGCGGGGCGAGCGGATCGCGCGCGAGCGCGGTTTTAGGCTGGAAGGCTCAGTTATTTATACCATATTGCATTCAAGT
>DJGG01000163.1 GCA_002432195.1 Desulfobacteraceae bacterium UBA5852 | reverse complement strand
GGGGGCCAGCACCACGGCCGGCGCCGCGCAAATGGCGGCATAGGGCGCCCCCCGGGCCTGCTGCCCCTTGAGGATCCGGACCAGGGCGGGGGAATCGCGCAGGCGCTCGGCCCCCGGCATTCCGCCGGGAAGGGCGATAAGGTCGAACGCGGTTGCCTGGCACTGATCGATGAGGCAGTCGGCCACGATCCGGAGGCCCCGCGAGGCGGTGATCTGCAGGGCTCCCACCGAGGCCACCGTGACCTCGGCGCCGGCCCTGCGGAGGATGTCGATGAGGCACACCGCCTCGATTTCCTCACTGCCGTCGGCGATGGGGACCAATACCCGTTTAATGTCGGAGGTCATTGTGCGTATTTCTCCCTCCCGCCGTGGCATGGGCCTGGCGCATCGTGCCCGGGCGTACGCCGGATGCGTGCGCCGCCAGCCTCCGTCAGGGGTTCATCCGCCAATGCGATACGGCCCGGGTCAACTCCGAGCCGGCAGGTACCTGCCGCACGCAGTGCCCAAAGGTGAGAGCGCCATCCCCCGGGGTTTCCACGTCCGCCGTGACGCGGTCCCCGGCAAAGGCTTCCGCCAGGAAATTGACTTCCAGGCGACAAAGCCGGCCATTGTGGAGAATCGCCGGCGGAAGGCTTTCCAGGATCCATTCCAGGTGGCAGACATTGTTGACATGACCGTTGAGGTCCACATCCCGGTAGCGGACCCGGAACTCCCGCTGCAGGTCCACCCGGGCGAGGGGGGCGAGCTTGCGGGGTTGCCGCAGCGCGCCGGCGCGCTGGGCGGGCATGGGCAGAAGGGCTCCCAAGGCCTCCAGCCGCTGTGGCCGCCCGGTGCGCGTATCCATCAGGGTCCAGGCCGAGGCGCCCTGGCCCAAGAGGCGGGCCGTTGCGTCGTGCAGGTCGAAATGCCGGAAAGCCAGCACGCGCTGGTGCTCGGAGGGCCAGGTGGTGACCGCCACCACCTCCTGCCAGGCGGGGTAGGCGCGCAGATCGACCAGCAGGCGGGCCAGAACCCAGGTCAGGTGGCGGGGTTGGAGTTGCGGGCCGGAAATGCCGAGCTGGTGGGCATGTTCCGCGGCCGCGTCCTGGATCAGGTTGCAGACGGTCAGAACCGACAGCCGACCCTGGGCGTCGATTTCATAGGCGCGCACACGGTGGGAACGGCTCCACACGGGGCCGGGCGGGGATGCGTCGGCAGCCATGCGCGATCGGCTTCAGGCGTCCGGCAGGAAGGGGGTGAGGTCGGCGACGTGTTCCGTGAGGACCTTGAAGCCGGCCTCCCGCAAGTGCCCGATGGCCTTCGCGCCCATGGCGGCCGGCACCCGCAGGACCAGGTAATAGACCCCGGGGTGTTTTTTTTCCGGCCAGCTGAAAAGACTGCGGATGTTGACCCCGGCGTCCTTGAGGATGCGCGAGACCTCCGCGACGACCCCGATGCGGTCCTTGACCAGGACGGTCAGGCGCATACTGTCCTTTTCGATGCCGATGGCCTCCAGCAGGACCTGCATGACATCCGAGGTGGTGATGATGCCCACCAGCTTGTCGTTCGCGATGACCGGCAGGGCGCTGATGCGATGGTGCTGCATGAGGTGGGCCGCCCGCTCGATGGTGGTGCCCGGGGTGATGTTGATGGTCTGGCGCGCCATGATGGAGGCCACCGTCAACTGGTCGAGCAGGTAGTTGAGCTCGTTCTTGCTGAGGGTGGTGGCCGAAGAGGCCCAGCTCTTCTTCAGGTCGCGATCGGAAACGATCCCCAGCAGCTCCCCCTTTTTGTCCACCACGAGGAGATGGTTGATTTTTCGGTCGTCAATGATCCGCTGGGCCTGGCTCAGGGACGTGTCGGGGGCAACGGTGACCAGCTGCGTGTGCATGACGGAACCGACGTACATGGGCGCGCCTCCTTGGCGTCGAGGAATTGCCGATCCGGGGGTTACCTTCCGGGCTCCGGCCCCCGGCACGGCTGCGGTGCATCCGGATCCCGGGGTCCATGCCGGGCTTCCCGCGCCTACCCGGGCGCCGGCGGAACCTGGCTGGGGCATTGTGTGCGGCGGGACAAATCTACGCAATCCCCCGGCAGCTGTCAACCGCCGGCCGCCCCCCGGCCGCCGTCACCCCAGCGCTGCCGCCCGAGGCGCAGCAACCCCTGGACATTGTTGAGGCGCGGGTCCTCGTCGGATTCAATCAGGTTGACCTCGCCGGGCAGAAGCCGTCCGAGGTGGGCCGCCAGCTCGCCACCGCCCCCCCCCGTAAGCCCGATAACCTCCAGATCCCAGGCATCCCTCAGGAGCCCAAGGATACCGTCCGCCAATTCTTCCGCCAGCCGGCGGTAGCTTTCCTCGCGCAACGGCGCCAGGCTGTATTCCTGGTCGCCGATGGTGATGAATCCCAGGCGCACGGCCCGAAAAAGGTGCTCCAGGTCCAGGCGCACCCCGCTCGCGGCCAGGAGGCGTCGTCCGATGCGCTCATAGCACGCGGCCATGCCGATAGGCAGGCTGCCGCTGCCGCGGGGGCTCAGCCGGCCGCGATCCAGCAGCGCCACGTTGGTGGTGCGAAAGCCCACATCCACGAGGACGGTTTTGCCGTCGCGGTACTTCCCCGGGAGCGAGCGCCCGTCGCGGTCCAGGATCAGCCCGGCGTAGGTGCCCAGCGGGTGGGGCACCACGTGAACCTCGCGGATGTGCAGGTGGCGGGTTTCAAAGGCCTGGAGGTCGTTTTGGAGGTGAAGCGCGTGATCGCCGACCAACTGCTGTTGGAGGGCGTCGCGATGGGACCGGTAGTGATCCAGGGCCAGACCGGTGACCACCAGCAGGGAGTGCTTCTGGCCGGCGAAATGGCTCAGCGCGCAGAGGGCCAGGATGCGGGCGCAATCCCGCACCAGCCGATCCGGGCCGTGGGGGAAGCGGTGGTGGGGGCACTCCCGGGAGGCGCGGGTGCCCACCAGGACCGTCCAGCCATCCTGCATGAGGGCATAGCCGCCCGGAGCGGGGGCGGATTCTCCGGTGGGCTCCCGGGGTTCCTCCGCGCCGCCCGACACCTCCCCCATCAGGGAGGCGAACAGGACCGTCCGTCGGCCGTCGGAGGCTTTGGTGAATCCGCAACCCAGGTCCAGGCCGATGAGTCGTGCGTCGCTCGGCATGCCGATGATCCTTCCGGCAGCGATGCGGCCGGGCATCAGAAGCCCAGATCCTGGTTGATCAGCACCACCGTGATGCGGGCTTTGGGGAACGATTTCTCGGTGATGGTCCAGGTGTTGCAGATGCGGTCCGGACTGCGGCAGTCGTGGCAGCGGAAGGTCTTCACGCAAGGCGTGCGTTTGGCCAGGCGCACGGCGTTGATCGGTGCGGCATACTCTTTGATGCGGCGCTCGGCGGCTTCCAGGTCGGGCACAATCTTGTTGCGGCCGGCCAGCACCACCACCCGACGGGGGCCGAAGGTCAGGGCGGCCACGCGGTTGCCGACCATGTCGAGGTTCACGAGAACGCCCGTTTCCAGGAGCGCGTTGGTGCCGGTGAAGAACATGTCCGCCAGCAGGGCCTGGCGCCGCAGGTCGGTTTTGGCCTCTTCGGAAAGGTTTTTGTCGTACGGGTCCAGGATTTCCAGGTCCCTGCGCTCCCGCAGGGACGCATANNGAGGCCGGTATCCACAAACGTTTTGGATCCGCCCCAGGACAGCCTGCGGGCCTGGCTGCGGGGCAGGAGGTCGTCGAGTACCAGGCGCGCGGCATCCGTGGCCGCGCCAACGATGTGGGCCTCGAAATTGTTCTCCCGGAGGGCGGCCTGCACCTCGGCCAGTTTGTGGTCCCAGAAGGCTTTCAGGGGATCGGTCATGGGGAAGCTCCTCTTTCAGGGTGTGGGTCCGGCCGTGGGGGGCGGATCGCTCGGCGCGCTGCGCTCCGGACGGTCCAATTCCTCCCGGATGGCTGCCGCCAGTTCCTCCACGCCGTAAGGTTTCCGCACGTATTTCCCGGCGCCCAGCCGCTGGGCCGCCTGGACGGCGTCGTTCTCCGTGAAGCCGCTGGTGATGACGGCCCGCAGCCCGGGGGCCACTTCCCGCAGGGCGGCAAAGGTGGCGTAGCCGTCCATGCCGGGGGGCATGATCATGTCCAGAACCACCAGGTCCGGGCATTTCCCGCGGACATAGGCGACGGCCGAGGCGCCGTCGGCCACCGCCGCGACCGCGTATCCCAGGCGCCGCAGCAGGTCCACCGCCAGGTCGCGCTGAGCCTCCTCGTCGTCCACCACCAGGATTGTTTCTCCGCGGCCCCGTGGCGGACCGGGAGCCGCGGGGGCCGCCTCCAGGCCGTCGCCGGCGGGGGAGGCCGGGAAATAGAGGTCGAAGACGGTGCCCCCGGCCCCTGTCGACAGATCGATGAAGCCGGCGTGGTCCTGCATGGTGTTCCAGAGGACGGTGAGCCCCAATCCGGTACCGCTGCGCCCCATGACCTTGCGGCTGTAGAAGGGTTCGAAGATCCGCTCCCGGTCCGCGGGGGATATCCCGGGACCGTTGTCCTCAACGCTTAACAGGGCGTAGTCGCCGGGGGGGATCTCCTGGTACCCCTTGGCGGGGTGGGTGAGGCGGCGATGACCGGTGACGATGCGCACCTTGCCGGGGCGGCCGGTCTCCGCGGCGGCTTCCAGGCCGTTGAGCACCAGGTTCATCAGCGCCTTCACCACATGGGGGCGCGAGCCCGCAACGGGCGGCAGATCGTCGGCCAGCAGGGATTCCACCCTGCAGTGGGGGTACTGGGCCATGAGCTGACCATGCTCCGGCGAGCCCAGGTATTCGCTGACCACCAGATTGAGGCTGAAGATACTGCGCTGGCCGCTGAAGCCCCGGGCCACCGTGATCAGATCGTTGACCACCGCCGCGGCCCGCTCCCCGGATTGCTTGAGGGTCTCGATGGAGCGGCGCAGGCGCGGGTCCAGATCGGCCTGCATCAGGAGGATCTGCGGGTAGGTCACGATCCCGGAGAGGATATTGTTGAGATCGTGGGCCACCCCTCCGGCCAGCAACCCCAGCGCTTCCATCTTCTTGGAGTGGGCGAGCCGGCGCTGGAGTTCGGCCTGGGCTTCCTCGGCCCGTTTGCGGTCCGTGATGTCGTTGCCGAAGCCGATGATCTCCACCAGCGCATCCCGATCGTCGAAACGGCGAAAGGAGTTCCAGATGAGCGTCCGGATATGGCCCGCGGCGGTCTGGATCTTGATCTCCAGGTCGCGCACCTCCCCGTCGCGCATGCGTTGGAGCAGCCGCTCGGGGTTCAGCGCCGTGGCATCGCCGGTGAGCAGCAATTCCAGCAGCGGCCGGTCGGCCATTTCCTCGCTGGTATACCCGCAAATGCTTTGCCCCGCCGGGTTGATGAAGCGCACCTTGCCGTCCGCGCCCAAACCGCAGATCATCAGCGGGGTGCCGTTGACGATGCCGCTGGAAAAATCGCGCTGGGCCCGCAATTCCCGTTCGGCCAGCTTGCGCTGGGCGATGCTGCGCAGGGTCCCCACGATGGTGGGCGGGGCTCCGCCGGAAGAGGCGGTCAGCCGGGCGGTGACGGAAATGAACGCCGGTTCGCCGGCCTTGTCCCTGAAGAGCAGTTCGTAGTCGGTGACCTGGCCATGGGCCTGCAGTGCCGCCAGCAGACGCTGCCGCTGGAGGGGATCGGCATGCAGGCGGGTGATGGATTGACCGATGAGGTCCCGGCGCTCGTACTGGAGAATGGCGGCCACCGAGGGGCTGACTTCCAGGATGGTGCCGTCCAGGGCCGCTTCGTAGTAGATATCCTGAATGTTGTCGAAGATCGTGCGGTACTTGTCCTCGCTGCGTCGCAGACGTTCCTCGGCCCTGCGGCGGCGGTGGATGTTGAGGATCAGCCCGACAATGATGAGCATCTGCACGGCCAGGACGGCCGTTGCCGCCCAGATATATCCGCGGTAGCGGTGGTAGAAGCCCTGCGGACGGTTGATGACCAAACTGCCGGGAGGCAGGCGGTGTTCGGGAATACCGAACCGCTGCAGCAGGGCGGCGTCGAACATGGGCCGGTTGGGGCTCAGGGTAACGATGGGAAGGCTGTCCGCCGACCGGCCGCGGGCCACCTCCAGCAGCAGGCGGGCGGCCGTTTCCCCCTGGGACCGCCCGCTGGTGAGGTAGCCCCCCACGATTCCCCGGCCCAGGTAGAAATCCCATACGCCGTAGATGGGCACCCGGGCGTGGTGGGCCAGCTCCGCGGCCACCTCCGCATAGGTGAAAACCTGGCCCCGGCGGTCGCGGTTGAAGGTCATCAGCAGGATGAGACTTTCCGAGGGCATTCCGGCCACCTGGAGCAGCAGTTCTTCCAGGCTCAGGTTCTCCAGGTATTCCACCTGCACCCGATCCTGGAATCGTGGCAGAAGACGTTCCAGCTCTCCGCGGTTGCTTGCGCCGGTGGGCGTCCGGTCATTGATCACGTAGAGCCGGCGGGTCCGGGGATGGAGGTGCAGGGCCGTCGTCAGGGTCTTTTCGATGTCGAAAGCTTCCACCACGCCCGTGACATCGGTCATCAGCGGGCCGTAGGCAGCGGTGAGCCGATCGAGGGAATTGACGCCGCAGAAAACGACGGCGGCCCGGGGGAAAAGCGATGCGCGGTTTTCCAGGGCGAACCGCAAGGCCTGGTCGTCGGAGGTGACCACCGCCGCCAGGGGAATCTCCCGGTATTTGTAACGGTAGAGGGTGCGCAGCTGGTCGAAGTAGGGCGGCTCCGCGTGCCGTTTGGCATCCATATACTCGGTGAAAATGCGGAGACGTTCCGGGGCCGCCGCCAGGGTGGCCGTCAGCCCCGCGTGCACGGCGTCGGTCCACATGAGCCCCGGATGGTAGGAATGCAGCACCAGCACGGGTACAGGCGTCGGCACCGCGGCGAGAAGGCTGCCCACCCACAGCACCAGGGGGACGGAATTCCCCGCCAGCCAAAGCCCCAGGCGCCACGGTCGGGACCGGGCGCCGATCGTGCGTTTACCTCGCATGCTCGCTCAAAGCGCAGTGGCCCCGGACGGCTGACAGGCGCCGGTGGCCTCTGCCCGTTACGCGGCGGGCCCTGGCGCCCCCCGCCGGTTCATCCGCGGTCTATGTAGCACGCCTGGAGCCGTGATGCCATGCTGGATTGGTTGCCGGGAGGGGGGACAGAAACCCCCCGGCCGGGTGCTGCCCACGGAGGGGTGTCGGGCGCCTTGTCCTGGGCCCCGGGATGGGGTAGTCTGTCGCCGAAGGGCGGCGCCGAGGCAACGGCCAAGCCACGCGTCCGGCCCCCGTGCAGGGCACCCGGGAAAGGAGCGGCAATGGAACTGTGTAGACTGGGATCTTCGGATATCTGGATTTCACCGATCATCATGGGGACCTGGCAGGCGGGCCGGGACATGTGGGCGGACATCGAGGATCAGGAATCCGTAAGGGCCATCCAGGCCGCCCTGGATGCGGGCATCACCACCATCGACACGGCCTCGGCCTACGGCAAGGGCCATTCGGAGCAAATCGTCGCCAAGGCCGTCAAGGGTGTGCGCCAGGAAGTGGTCCTGGCCACCAAGGTGTTCGCCAACGACCTGGCCCGGGACAGGGTGTCCGCCGCCTGCCACCGCTCCTTGCGTCACCTGCAGACCGACTATATCGACCTTTATCAGATCCACTGGCCGGCGGGCAGTTTCGGGACCGCCCGGGTGCCCATCGAGGAGACCATGGAGGCCCTCAACGCGCTCAAGGCGCAGGGGAAGATCCGGGCCATCGGGGTGTCCAATTTTTCCCGGGAGCAGTTGGCCGCGGCCCTGGCCTGCGGCGAAGTGGTCAGCCTCCAGCCGCCCTATTCCCTTTTTTGGCGGCAGGTGGAAACGGACGCCGCGCCGTTGTGCCGGGAGAAGGGCGTGAGCATCCTGGCCTACTCCCCCATGGCCCAGGGATTGCTCACGGGGAAGTTCGCCCCCGGCCACCAGTTCGCCCCGGGGGATCACCGGCGCGCCCACCGCCTGCTGCAGCCGGAGCATGCCGCCCGCATCCAGGCGGCGCTGGACGCCTTGCGGCCGCTGGCCGCCAGGCACGCGGCCACCCTGGGGCAATTGGCGCTGGCCTGGGTGCTGTCCCGGCCCAACACGTGCGCCATCGCCGGCGCCCGCAACGCCGCCCAGGTGCGGGAGAACGCGCAAGCCAGCGCCATCCGCCTGTCGCCTGAGGACCTGGAGGACATGGAGCGCATCGGGCGTACGGTCACCGATGCCCTGGACGACAACCCGGTCCAATGGCAATGGTAACCGGCGTCCCATCGCGCCGGCGTGCTCGACGGGACGCCGGCCTGGCGCGCAAGGTGCGCGATTCGACGTTCCGGCCGTGCCAACCCCCGCAAGGCCGGGGATTGGCGATTGACAATCCGGGCGCGTTGCATAATATGGGGCCGCCAATGGGCGAGGCCAGCGATCCTCGCCGGGCAAACGCGATCCCTATTGGCGGCGGTCCGCTTGAACCCGGCTTCCCCGCATACCGGCGGTGGCGCTTCAGGTTCGCGCCGCGCCCGGACCATCGGCCGGATACCTGACTATCCCCGGGTGGCGGAACGACCTGCCAAGGCCGGCCACCTTGAGGCTTCGAACCCATCCAACGAGGCGAAACGGCGCGAGCATGCCCATTTACTACATCGACGGTGAATACCTCCCGGCCGACAAGGCCGTCATTCCGGTGGACGATCTGGCTCTCCTGCGAGGCTTGGGGGCTTTCGAGTTGTTGCGCACCCACAAGGGGCGTCCGCTGTTTCTGGAGGAGCACCTGGCGCGGCTGGAGCAGTCCATGCAAAAGATCGGCCTGGTGCCGCCCTATCCGCGCGCGGAGCTGGTGGCCATCGTCCGGGAAACCCTCGGGCGCAACCATCACAAGGAGTCCAACATCCGCATTGTCGTCACCGGCGGCTCCAGCCCCGATTTCATGACGCCCCAGGGGCGGCCCCGGCTGCTGGTGCTGGTGACGGAGCTGCCGCAGTCGCCGGCCGCCTGGTACACCGACGGCATCAAGGTGATCACCGTCACCAACGAGCGCAGCATCCCCGGGGCCAAGAGCACCAACTACCTGGCGGCCACCGTGGCCATGCGCCAGGCGCGCGACCAAGGGGCGGTGGAAGCCGTCTACATCGACCGGGACGGCCTGGTCTTCGAGGGCACCACCAGCAACCTCTTCTGCGTCGCCGCCGGCGGCCTGGTGACCCCCGGGCGCGGTATCCTGGACGGCATTACCCGCCGGATGGTCCTGGCCGTGGCAGAGCCTCTGATACGGGTGGAAATTCGCGATCTGCCCCTGGAGGAATTGCTCGCCGCCGACGAGGCCTTCATCACCGGGACCAACAAGGGATTGGTGCCGGTGGTACAGGTGAACGCGACGCGCATCGGCGACGGGCGCCCCGGACCGCATACCCGAGCCATCATGGCCGCCCTGGAGGCCGCCATCGATGCCGCCATCGCCCGGGGCTGAACCCCGGGGGCCCCTTTTCGACCCGAAGGAGGATGCATGTCTGCAACGGCTTCCCCACAATACGATCTGGTGATCGTCGGCGGTGGTCCCGGAGGACTGAGTGCGGCCGTTTATGCCCAGCGCGCCGCCCTGCGCACCGTACTGGTGGAAAAAGGCCTCCCCGGCGGCCAGGTGGTGATGTCCGACGAGGTGGAGAACTATCCCGGCTTCGAGCACATCAGCGGGGCGGACCTCTCCCTGAAATTCCTGCAGCATGCCCAGGCCTACGATCTGGAGATCCGCCAGCAGGAGGTCACCGAGGTGGAGCCCGGCCTGAACGTGCACCGGGTCCACCTGGGCGACGGGCAGGTCCTGGAGACCCACGCGGTGATCCTGGCCACCGGCGGCAATCCCCGCAAGCTGGGGGTTCCCGGCGAAGCGGAATATTATGGCAAGGGGGTGTCCTACTGCGCGGTGTGCGACGGATTTTTTTTCCGCGGCAAGACCGTGGCCGTGGTGGGGGGAGGCGACACGGCCACCGAGGAGGCCCTTTACCTGGCCAAGCTGACCCGGAAGGTCTACCTGGTGCACCGGCGCGGGGAGCTGCGCGCCAGCAAGATCCTGCAGAAGCGGGTTCTGGGGGAATGCAAGATCGAGGTGCTCTGGCACAGCGTGCTGACGGAGATCACGGCCGGTGACGGCGGCGTGCGGGGGGTGGCCCTCCAGGACGTCCGCACCGGCGCCCGGCGGGATTTGGCCGTAGACGGGGCGTTTATCTTCATCGGCTTTGAGCCCAACAACCAGCTGGTGCCGGCCGGGGTGCGCCGGAACGCCGACGGGTACGTGGTCACCGACTTTAAATGCGAAACCAACATCAACGGGGTTTTCGCCATTGGGGACCTGCGCGAAAAATACGCCCGTCAGATCGTCATTGCGGCCGCCGACGGCAGCACGGCCGCCCTGGCGGCCGCGCACTATGTGGAGAGCAAGAAAAGTGTTCCGGACGTTTGCGAAGCGCCTGCCGGTCTTCTTAGCGGATCGGCCGTCTGAGGGCCCGCCGCGTCATCGGGGGCACGACCCGGCGGGACCGGCCGCCGGTTGCCGGAGGACCCCGTGAGGCGTTGGGCAACAGTGCTGCTGTGGCCCTGCCTCCTGCTGGCGCTCCCTCTGGCCGGCGTCCTGGCGAGCGGCCGCTCCCCGGCCCCCTTTCTGGATTTCCCCCCCCGCACGCCATTCATTGCCCACGCGCCCTTCTCCGGTGTCGTCTTCGGCGCCCTGGGGCTGGCCGTCCTGGCGGTGCTGGCGCCGCTGCTCCGGGGTTTGATCTGCGCCGGGGGGAAGGGTCGCGGGGCGGCGCCCTCGCCGGGGCGTTTCCCCTGGTGGGGTACGGCCGCGGCCGTGGCGCTGCTGGCGGCCTGGTGCCTGGCCTGGAACCGCTTCCCCTGGTTCGAGGGCTTGCAGCCCCACACCTTCCCCCTGCTCTGGGTCCCGTTCATCATCGTGGTCAACGGCCTGTGCCAGCGCCGCACGGGAAGCTGCCCCATGCGACGCGCCCCGGGGCGCTTTCTGCTGCTGTTTCCCGTGAGCGCGCTGTTCTGGTGGTTTTTCGAATACCTCAACCGCTTCGTCCAGAACTGGACCTACAGCGGTGCGGAGTACCCCCCGGCGGCCTACTTTCTCCTGGCGTCCCTCTCGTTTGCCACGGTTCTGCCGGCGGTGGCCAGCGTACGCGCCTGGCTGGAATCCTTCCCGCGGATTGCCCATACCTGGCGCGGCCGGGCGCTGCCTCCCGCCCTGGGGCATCCCGCGGTCCGCTATGCGGGCGTTGGCCTGGCGGCGCTGGGTCTTGCCGGTATCGGCGTATGGCCCGACATCCTCTTCCCCCTCCTTTGGCTTGCCCCCCTGGTGATCGTGGGTGGCCTGGGGGCGGCCATCGGTGCCCCCAACCCCGTGGCCGGGGTTTTCCATGGCGATTGGTCGGTCCCGGTTTCGGCCGCCCTGGCCGGCCTGGTGTGCGGCTTTTTCTGGGAGATGTGGAATTTCCACAGCCTGGTCCGCTGGGAGTACAGCATTCCATTTGTACACCGTTTCCAGGTGTTTGAAATGCCCCTGCTGGGGTATGCCGGATATTGGCCTTTCGGCCTGGAGTGCCTGCTGGTGAGCCGCATGGTGATGCCGCCCTCCACCCGGCCATGAGGGAAACGCGGCGGTCTTCCAAGGCGTTTCCGGGGTGTTCCGGCACTTGCAGCGAGGTGAACACAGTGGCTTTCGTGCGCGTCAAAGGGTTGCCGGGCCTTGTCTACGTTCCCGAGGCTCCGGAGGCCAACACCGCCAAGCCCACCTGCCGGGATTGTTTTGCCTGTCAGGGATGCGGGGTTACCCGCTGCCGGGCATGCAGCCGCCAAGGGGCGGAGGCCGAAGGGGGACCGGGCTGTGGCGCTTCCGGCGGGGAGGCACCGGGGGGCGGGGGCGGGGACGGCGACCGTTGACAAGCCGGCTGGCAGGGTTAGACTTGTCTGCAGATATCAAGGCGCAGGGGCGCCAATGACCTGGAGGTAGCCGATGAACGGATTGAATTGCCTGTTTGAGCGGGTTGCCAATATCGGTGTGGGAAGCGTGCTGCTGATGATCGGCCTGGGCTTTGTGGTGGTGACCCTCACGGTCCTGCCGCCGTTCGGGCTGTTGGTGGCGCTGCCGGTGATGGCCGCGGCCCTTGTTTTCTTCTTCGCCCGGCGCAGCAGGGAATGTTCCCTGTGAGGGTCCTCCTGGCGGCCGCGCGGCGCTGCCGCGCAGCCGGACGGTAACCGACGCCAAACCCTGCCCGGCGGGCCGGGTTTGGCGTTGCCATTGGTGGGCCCGACGGGTCAGCGGTCGCCGGATAGGCGATCCCAGAGAGCGCGGCCTTCGTCGCGGGGCCCCGGCCCGGTGGGGGCGCCCGGAGGCGCGGCGCCGGGCTTTTGGCCCCGCAGGCGCGCCACCCGCTCGGCCACCGGGGGATGGGTGGCGAAGAGGGTTTGCAGGCTGCGTCCGGACAGGGGGCTCACGATGAACATATGGGCGGTGGCGGGATTGGCCTCCATGGGGATCTGGCGGGCGTAGGCCCCCAGTTTTTCCAGGGCGCCCGCCAGGCCTTCGGGTGTGCCGGCGATGGCGGCCCCGGTGTCGTCGGCCAGGTACTCCCGGGAACGGGAAATGGCCATCTGGATGATCACCGCCCCCACGGGCGCCAGGATCGACATCAGGATAAGTCCCAGGCCGCCGGCTCCGCCGCCTTCGCCGTCCCGCCGCCCACCTCCGAAGATGGCCGACCAGCGCGCCATGGACGCCAGCATCATCACCGCCCCGGCCATGGTGGCGGCGATGGTGCCGATGAGAATGTCCCGGTTTTTGACATGCCCCAATTCGTGCGCCAGAACCCCTTCCAACTGGCGTTGGTCCATGATCTGCAGCAGCCCCTCGGTCACGGCCACCACGGCATGCGCGGGGTCACGCCCGGTGGCGAAGGCGTTGGGAGACGGCTGGGGGATGACGTATACCTTGGGCATCGGCAGGCCCGCCCGCTGGGCCAGCCGGGAGACCAGGGCGTGGAGTTCCGGGGCTTGGGCCGGGCCCACCTCCCGGGCCCGGTACATGCGCAGGACCAGCTTGTCGGAGTACCAGTAGCTGAAGAAGTTCATGGCTCCGGCCAGGAAGAGCGCCAGGATCAGGCCCTGGCGGCCGCCCATGAGCTGGCCGATGATCAGGATGCAGGCGGTCATGGCCGCCAGGAGCAGCGCGGTGCGAATCTGATTGCCCATCTAGACTCCTTTGTGGTCGCTTTGGACACGCCGGCTTCCGGGGGCGGGCCCGTTGGCCCGGTCCCTCCGGCGTTTCGGGTGCACCCGCCATTATAAGCCCCGGCCGAGTCTTGGCAAGGGTGCGCTGCCCCCGGGGGCCGGTAGAATCGGCTTGTCAAACGCCTGCGGCGCTGCTATCTAAATCGCCCACAGTCAAGCGTTTCGCCCCGATGGACACGCCCTCGGCGCGGGGGCGCCGTCGGAGTCCTACAACACTGCAACGGAGATCCACCCATGGCCACCAACGATCAGCCGGATGAACCCCTGGAGGACAACGGTGACACGAGCTTTGCCGACATGCTGGCCGCCTACGGCGACCGGGCGCAGGGCGCCGTGGAGGTGGGGCAGCGTCTGAGCGTGCCCATCATCGCCATCGGCGAGCAGAGCGTCTTCGTGGATACCGGCACCAAAATCGACGGCGTGGTGGACAAGGGCGAACTGCTGGACGCCGAGGGAGGTTTCAACTACAGCGTCGGGGATGTGCTGAACCTTTACGTGGTGGAAGCCAACGAGAGCGAGATCCGCCTGTCCCAGGCCCTGGCCGGCGAGGGGGGCGTGGCGATGCTGCGTGACGCCCAGCAGAGCGGCCTGCCCGTGGAGGGCCGCGTGCAGGCGGCCTGCAAGGGGGGGTTCGAGGTCCAGGTGCTCAAAAAGAGGGCTTTCTGCCCGGCCAGCCAGATGGACACCCGGCCGGTCTCCGCCGAGGAGGCCGCCCGCTACATCGGCCAGCAGATGAGTTTTCTGATCCTGCGCCTGGAAGACCGGGGCCGCAATATCGTGGTGTCCCGGCGCGCCCTGCTGGAGCGGGAACAGGCCAAGGGGCGCGAGCAGTTCCTGGAGACGGCCCACCCGGGGGAGGTGGTGGCCGGCCGGGTCGTGCGGTTGATGCCTTTCGGCGCTTTCATGGAACTGGTTCCCGGCGTGGAAGGCCTGGTGCACGTGTCGGAGCTGGATTGGCGGAGGGTGGAGCGGCCGGAGGAGGTGGTCGCGGTGGGGCAGACGCTGCCCGTGCGCATCCTCAAGATCGAGCGCCCCGAGGATCCCAAGGGCTTGCGCATTTCGCTGTCCGTCAAGCAAGCCGGGGACGACCCCTGGGTGGCCCACATCGACCAACTGTCGGAAGGGGCCGTGGTCCCGGCGGTGATCACCCGCTGTGCGCCCTTCGGCGCCTTTGCCGAGCTCGTTCCCGGAATCGAGGGGCTGATCCACATCAGCGAAATGAGCTACGCCCGACGGGTGAACAAGGCCGAGGAGGTGGTGTCGCCGGGAGAGGCGGTGTCCGTGCGCATCAAGTCCATCGACCGTGAGCGCCGGCGCATCGCCCTCAGCCTGCGGGAGGTCGCCGGGGACCCCTGGGCCACCGCGGCCACCCGGTACAAGGTGGGCCAGCCCGTGGAGGGTACCGTGGAGAAGCAGGAGAAGTTCGGCCTGTTTGTCACCCTCGAACCGGGGCTCACCGGGTTGGTGCCGCGCTCCAAGATCAGCGAAGACGACGATGCCCAGCGGTTCCAGGGCCTGCGCCCGGGGGATCGGATCACCCTGGTGGTGGATGCCCTGCGTCCGGAGGAACGCCGTCTGACCCTGGCCCCCGCGTCCTCCGTCGAGCGCAACGACTGGCGCAATCACCCGGCAGCGGAAGGGACCGGCGCCCTGGGGACCTTGGCGGAGAAGCTCCAGCAGGCCATGGCCGGGCGCAAGACCAACGGCTCATGAGCGGGGGGCCCAGGGCACCTCAACGGGAGTAGGCGTCGTCCTGCACGTCAAACGGCATTTCCAGGTGGTATACCCCCTGGGCGATCTGGGCCTTGACGGGCAGATCGCTTTTTTCGAAGACTTTCAGCATGGCCTTGTTGCTGGTGAGCACATCCGCCGTGAACCCTTCCACGCCCCGCTCCCGCGCCAGCCGGACTAGTGTTCGCAACATGCAGGACGCGATCCCGCAGCCCTGGTAGTCCTCGTCCACCACAAAGGCCACGTCGGCCCAAGGTCGTTCCCGGTCCCGCACGTAGCGGCCTTCGGCCACGATGCGCGACGGTCCCGGCTCCTCCGTCAGGGCCACCAGGGAGAGGGTATTCACATAGTCCACGTTGACATAGGTCTGCATCGTGGCGTGGGGCATGATCTTGATGGGGCTGAAATAGCGGTAGTAGACGGACTGGTCGGAGAAGCGGTAGAACAGCCGCCGCATCTCCTCCTCGTCCGAGGGTTTGATGGCCCGCAGGCGCAGTTTCCGCCCGTTGCGGCAGGTGTGGGCGAGGGCGATCTGGGCGGGATAGCAGCGGCCGCTGTCGGCGAGGAAGATCTGGTCCGGGTAAAGGATGCGGGCTTGCTTGGCCGCCTCCACCAGGGACTGCCGGTCGTCCGGGTGGGCAATTTCGATCAAGGCCAGGGCCCGTTCCCGGATGCTGCGGCCCCTGAGGCTGGCCACGCCGCACTCCGTAGCGATCATGTCCACCGACTCCCGCAGGTTGAACTGGTTGGGGAGCTGCTCCACCGAGAGCTGAATGGTGGGTTGCCCGCGGCGGTTGCGGCTGGGAAGGGCGAAAACGGTCCGCCCCCCGGGGGAAATCTCGGCGCCGTTGAAAAAGTCCACCGCCTCCCCGGGGCCGGCGGCCACATTGCCTTTGCCGAAGTGGAGGGCGATGCGCCCGGAAAGGTCCACCCGGCGGGCCGGGAACACGGCCACGAAGTGGTGGTTCTGGCCGATGCGCAAGGGGCTGAAGACCTCGTCGACCCCCTGGAATTCCACGAGGGGATTGCGGTCGAGCCAGCGCAGGAGCTCTTCGGAGCCGAAGGCGTAGGAGGCCACGGACTTGCCCCGGAAATTCCCCTTGCGGCGGTTGGTCACCGCACCGCTGCACACGAGATCCATGGTGGCATCCGTGAAGAAGGGCGAGTGCAGGCCCAAATCCCGCTTGCGCGCCAGATGGCGGCTCAGGGCTTCGTAAAGGGGCCCGATGGAGAAGGCCAGACAACTGCCGTCGTCGATGACCGAGGCCACGTTGGCCGCCACCCGGTCGAACACCTCGTCCACCGGCCAGCGCGGAAAGGTGATGGGCGGTCGGGTGGCCTTCACCAGAAGGTCGAAATCGGCGATGGGCACCAGGGTGTCGCCATAGGTGCGCGGCACCCAGGGGTTGATTTCTCCCACTACCAGGCGGGCCTTTTCCATGGCCTGGCGGGCGGCGTCCACGGCCACGCCCAGGCTGCAGTAACCGGCCTGGTCAGGGGGCGTGATCTGGACGAACGCGGCGTCGAGGGCCGTCTGGCGACTTTCGATGAGGCCCGGGATGCGCACGAAGCGGCTGGGGATCAAGTCCACCCGGCCGGCGGTGATGGCCTCGCTGGCGACCCACCCGGCAAAGAAGGTCCGCAGGCGATACTTGTGGGAGGTGAGCGCCTCCAGCGAGATGGCATCCCCGAAGCTCACCAGTTGGGTCAATTCCAGGTCCTGGAGGTTGGGAGCCTCCGAGTGCATGAGGGCGTGCACCAGGGTGAGGGGTTCGGCCACCCCGGTGCCCAGGAAGATGCTCATTCCCGGTTCGATCCGGCTCAGGGCGGTCTCCGGGGAAACCAGCCGTTCTTCCCAAGGGGCATCCATGGTCTTATCTCCTTCCAGGGGACGGCCCCTGGACGCCTCTGCCCGCGGAATCCCGCCGCCGGCCTGGGGAGCCCCGGCCGCAAGCGGCTCTTGCGCCGGCCGCCGCACCTGAGGGCAATCGGATGACGGGCGGTCGGTCGGAGGCATTGATCCGGACGGGGCTCCCTTGATAGGTATTCCAGGCAATACCCACAGCGCATTATGAATCGCGGAAAGGCTTAAGGCAACCCATGACGCGGGCGTTGAGCGCCATTGATCGGCCCGGCAGAGGGCCG
>DJGG01000210.1 GCA_002432195.1 Desulfobacteraceae bacterium UBA5852 | reverse complement strand
CCAGGGTCTCGCCCGCGGGGGTGGTGAACCGGTCGATGGTTTTCCAGGGGAGGGTCATGACGCCCTTTCCGCGGGAGGTTGCCCGGCCGGATCCCGCCGCCGGCAGCGCGCCCGGGCAGCAGAACCCATCCTTTGACATTTCTTTGACATTCCTTTTGCGCGACAGGGGCCGCCGGCAGGCCTATATTCGGGCAGCCAGACCTGTCCCTTCACCCTGGAGCCGGAGCCTGCCATGCCGCCCGTGGATACCGCACCCCGTTACACCGCCGGCGAAGAAATCGCCAACAGCCTGACCCACGGCATCGGCGCCGTCCTGGCCGTGATNNCTGATGGTCTACGCCGCCCGCTTCGGAACGGCCCGGCACGTGGTGAGCTGCAGCATCTTCGGCATCACCCTGGTGCTGCTGTACACGGCCTCCACCCTCTACCACAGCATCCCCCGCGCGAAAACCAAGCAGGTGCTGCGGGTCTGCGATCACTTGGCTATTTTTCTTCTAATCGCAGGTACTTATACACCATTTACCCTGGTGAAGCTATACGGCCCCCTGGGCTGGACCCTGTTCGGCACCGTCTGGGGCCTGGCCATTTTCGGTATCCTCTTCCGCCTGGTCTTCGGCAACCGCTATCACGGCTTCGTCGTGGGCCTGTACCTGGCCATGGGGTGGACCGCCGCGCTGGCGGCCGGACCGCTATGGCGGGCCCTGGAGGCCAGGGGCATGCTGCTGATGTTCCTGGGCGGATTGGCCTACACGCTGGGCATCGTGTTCTACGCCTGGAAAAACCTGCGGTTCTCCCACGCCATCTGGCACCTCTTCGTGCTGGCCGGCAGCGCCTTCCATTTCTGGGCCGTCTTGCGCCACGTGATCCCCCCCGCCGCCTGACAACCCCGCCCCCGTCGCCGGATCCTGCAGGGGAATGGGTCCGCGCGCGTCGTTGGCCCCGCCGGTTGGCGGCCTGGGGGGGCTTGGCATTGCCGCTTTGATTGTTACCCTTCAGAAGCCCTCGGGTGTTAGGGCGTGCCGGCAACCCGTCCGCGAAAGGAGCGCCTGCCTATGGACCGAATCAGCCTGGAGCAACTGAAGGACACCTTTCTGGCCACGCGCACCGACTGGTGCGTTTCGCTGTTCATGCCCACGCACCGGGCCGGGAGGGACGCGGACCAGGACCCCATTCGCTTCAAGAACCTGCTGCGCACGGCGGACGAGGGGCTGCTCGCCCGGGGCCTGCGCCCCGGCACGATCCGGGAGATCCTCCAGGCGCCCCACCAGATGCTGGCGGACAAGGGTTTCTGGCAGGGCCGCAGCGACGGCCTGGCGGTTTTTTCCACCACGGATAGTTGCCATTTCTTCCGCCTGCCCCTCACCTTCGACGAAACGGTGGTCATCTCCAAGCGTTTTCATGTCAAACCGCTGTTGCCCATCCTGGCCAGCGACGGTCTTTTCCACATCCTGGCCTTGAGCCAGAACCGGGTGCGCCTCCTGGAAGCCACCCGCCACACGGTGCATGAGATCCCCCTGGACGGCGTGCCCCTCAGCCTGGCCGAGGCGTTTCCGGAAACCGCCGCGGACAGGCAGGTGCCCTTCCATAGCGGCACCCCCGCGGGTGCCGGCAAGCGCCCGGCCATGTTCTACGGGCACGACATCGGCAACGCCACCAAGGACCGGCTCCTGCGCTGGTTCCGCCTTCTCGACAAGCAATTGCGCGATCTCCTGGCGGACCGCAAATCACCCCTGGTGCTGGCGGGGGTCGATTCCCTCTTCCCCCTCTACAAGGAGGCCAACACCTACCCGCACTTGCTGGATGCGGGGGTCGCGGGAAACCCCGAGGGGCTCGCGCCCGAAGAATTGCATGCCGCGGCCTGGGATCTGGTGGAACCCATCTTCAACGCCACGCGGGAGGCGGCGGCGGCCCAATACCGCCGGCTGGCCGGCACCGGGCAGACCACCGGCGACCTGCACGATGCGCTAGCCGCGGCCCATCACGGGCGGGTGGAGGTGCTGTTCGTGCCCGTCGGTGTGGAGGTATGGGGGCGTTTCGATCCGGACAGCGACCGGATGGATGTGCACGAAACCCCGGGACCCGATGATGAGAACCTCTTGGACCTGGCGGCGATCCAGGCGCTGACCAAGGGCGGAACCGTCTACGCCGTGGCGCCGCAGGAGATTCCCGATCAGGCGCCGCTGGCCGCCGTGTTCCGCTACTGAGCGCCGGAGCCCGGACGGCGCGCCGGCCGCGGAGTGTCCGCCGCCAGGCCCCTTTTGCCCAGCCCCGCTCTCCCGGAGACAAGGAACCCTGCCATGCGTCTCGGTGTCCCCAAGGAAATGGACCCCCACGAATCCCGGATCGCCCTCACCCCCGAATCCACGGAGCGGCTGGTCCGGCTGGGCCTGGAAGTCGTCCACGAGACCGGGCTCGGCGATGGGCTGCAATGGGCCGACGAGCTGTACCGGGCGGCCGGAGCCCGCGCGCTGGACCGCCGGGAGCTGCTCGCAACCGCCGAGATCCTGATGCGGGTCCGCAAGCCGCCCCTGGGGGAAGTGGCGGCCATGCGGCCGGGGGCGGTGCATGTCAGCTTTCTGGACGCGTTCAACGAGCCCGCCCTCATCGAGGCCCTGGCCCGGCAAGGGGTCCGGGCCATGAGCATGGAGATGATCCCCCGGAGCACCGTGGCCCAGAAGATGGACGCCCTTTCCAGCCAGCATTCCCTGGCCGGCTATCACATGGTGCTTCTGGCGGCGGAGCGCCTCGGCAAGGCCCTGCCCATGATGATGACTCCCGCCGGGACCATCCAGCCCGCCCGGGTTTTCGTGATCGGCGCCGGCGTTGCCGGGCTCCAGGCCATCGCCACGGCCAAGCGTTTGGGCGCCCGGGTGGAGGCTTTCGATACGCGGCGNNGGTGGCCAGCCTCGGGGCCCGCTTCCTGCAGATCGACCTGGGCGCCACGGGCCAGACCGACCAGGGCTACGCCCGGGCCCTCACTCCCGACCAGGAGCGCCTCCAGCAGGAGGGCATGACCGCGGCCTGCGCCCGCGCCGACATCGTGATCACCACGGCCCAGCTTTTCGGCCGACCGGCCCCCCGGGTGGTCACCCGCGCCATGCTGAAGGCCATGCAGCCGGGGGCGGTGGTGGTGGACTACGCGGTGGAAAGCGGGGGAAACGTGGAAGGCTCGCAACCCGGGGAGGAGACCTGGGTCGAGGGGGTGCGCGTCATCGGATTGCGCAACTATGCCGGCCGGGTCGCCCGGGACGCCAGCCGCATGTATGCCAGCAACCTTTTCTATCTCCTGGAAGCCTTGTGGGACCGGGACAACAAATCCCTGGACCTGGGCCGCAACGCGGAGATCGCCGCAAGCGCCCTGGTCACCGCCGACGGCCGGATCGTCAACCCGGTGCTCCAGAAGCATTTCGCCGCCACGCCGTAGGCGGCCGTGGATATACCGCGCCCCAGGCCGAAACCCGGTGCCGGCCGCCGGGCGGCACCCCCCATCGGACCTTCGAATTTCGGGGGTCGCGCCGGATGCTGGTTGCGTCACAGCCTCATTGCAGGCCAAGGAGACAACCCCATGGGAGACAACATCGAACTGCTCGCCTTCCTCTTCGTCATTGCCATGTTTCTGGGCCTCGAGCTCATCGCCAAGGTGCCGGCCACCCTCCACACCCCGCTCATGTCGGGATCCAACGCCATCTCGGGCATCACCCTGATCGGCGCCATCGCCGTGGCCGGCCTGGCGGACAGCGGCCTGGCAACCGCCCTGCTGGCGTTTCTGGCGGTGGTCCTGGCCACGGTCAATGTGGTGGGCGGCTATCTCGTCACCGACCGCATGCTGAAGATGTTCAAATCCCGCAACGACCTGCGCAGGTGAGACCGCCATGAGCGCCGTCAAAATCACCCTGTTTCTCTTCGCCGTGGTCTGCTTTGTCCGGGGGCTCAAGCTGCTGTCCAAAACCGGTTCCGCCCGTCTGGGCAACCGGGTTTCCGCCGCGGGCATGCTGGCCGCGGTGCTCGGTGCCCTGCTGTCCGTCTATGGGCGGGGTGGAGCGCCGGTGGGACTGGTTTTCCCGGCGCTGGTGGCCGCCGGCCTGGCGCTGGGGGGACTCGCCGGCGCCGTGGCTGCCCGGCGGGTGCAGATGACCGCCATGCCCGAGATGGTGGCGCTGTTCAACGGCTTCGGCGGCATCGCCAGCCTGCTGGTGGCCTGGGCCCAGTTCCACCACACCCGCTTTTTCGGGGCGGGCGCCCTGGCCCCCTGGGACGCCGCCTCGGTCTATCTGGCCATGCTCATCGGCGGGGTGACCTTCTCCGGAAGCCTGGTGGCCTTCGGCAAGCTCGCCGGCCGGCTGCCCGGCAGGCCCGTGCTCTACCCGGGCCAGAACGTGGTCAACGGTGCCGTCCTCGCCAGCCTGGCCGCCGGGTTGGCGGCCTTCATTCTGGCACCCGACCATTACGGGCTGTTTCTGGCCGCCGCGGCCATCAGCCTGGCCTTCGGCGTGGCCGCCGTGATTCCCATCGGCGGGGCCGACATGCCGGTGACCATCTCGCTGCTCAACGCCTGTTCGGGGCTGGCGGCCTGCGCGGCGGGTTTCGCCGTTTCCAATGTGCTCCTGATCATTACGGGGGCGCTGGTGGGCGCCTCGGGCACGATCCTCACCCGGGTGATGTGCCGGGCCATGAACCGAAGCCTGGCCAATGTGCTTTTCTCCGGGTTCGGTTCCGGCGCTCGCCGCCCGGGGGTCGCCGGTCCCCGGGGAGAGGCCAAGGCCATGGCGCCGGAGGATGTCTACGCCATCCTGGAGGCCGCCCGGAGTGTCGTGATCATCCCGGGGTACGGCATGGCCGTGGCCCAGGCCCAGCACGCGGTCCGGGAGCTGGCCGCCCATCTGGAAGCCAACGGCACCGAGGTGATCTACGCGATCCATCCCGTGGCCGGCCGCATGCCGGGTCACATGAACGTGCTGCTGGCCGAAGCCAACGTGCCCTACGAGCAACTCGCGGAAATGGACGCCATCAACCCCCGGCTGCCCACCATGGACGCGGCCATTGTCATCGGGGCCAACGACGTGGTCAACCCGGCGGCCCGGGAGGAGCAGGGCAGCCCCATCTACGGCATGCCCATCATCAATGCGGACCAGGCCCGGACGGTCTTCGTGCTCAAGCGCTCCATGGGCACCGGCTTTGCGGGAATCGACAATCCGCTGTTTTTCAAGGAGAATGCCTACATGGTTTTCGGCGACGCCAAGGCCACCGTGGAACGGCTGGCGGCCGAGTTCAAGGACGCTTCCTGAGCCGCCGGCCATGGCCGGAGAGGCGGGAGAGGAATAATCGATGACGGAACTCGACGTGGTGGTGGTGGGCTCGGGGACGGCCGGTCAGACGGCGGCCTATCGGCTGAACGCCAAGGGATTGAAGGTCGCGGTGGTGGAGCGCAGCGATCGGCCCGGGGGAACCTGCGCCCTCAGGGGGTGCCAGCCCAAGAAGTTCTACTACGAAATCACCGAAGCCGTGGCCCGCTGCCGGCATCTCCAGGGCCGGGGCATCGCCGCCCCCGCCGTGGGTTCCTGGCCCCAGACGCGCGCGGGCAAAAACGCCTTCACGGATCCCATTGCCCAGCGCACGGTGGCGGGCTTCCAGGACGCCGGGATCGAATTCCTGCAGGGGGAGGCCCGCTATGCCGACCCGCAAACGCTGCTGGTGGACGGGCGCCCGCTGCGGGCCCGCTACCACGTGCTGGCCACCGGCGCCCGCCCCATGCCTCTGCCGATTGCCGGCCGCGAGCATATCATCACCAGCGACCGGTTCCTGGACCTCCCGGAACTCCCGGCGCGCATCGTTTTCGTGGGGGGCGGCTTCATCTCCTTCGAATTTGCCCACTTCGCCGCCCGCCTGGGTCCGGCGGACGGGCGGCTGCACATCATCGAGGCCCTGGAGCGGCCCCTGGGTCCCTTCGATGCGGACATGGTCGCACGCCTCGTGGAGGCTTCCCGGGAGGAAAATATCGAGGTACGCACCGGCGTCAAAATCACCGCCGTGGAAAAGCACGCCGCAGGCTTCACCCTCACCACCGCATCCGGCCAGCACCTGGAAGCCGACCTGGTGGTCAACGGCGCCGGCCGGTCCCCGGATATCGAGGATCTGGACTTGAAGGCCGGCGGCATCGCCTTCGGGCCGAAGGGCATCTCCGTGGACCGCCACATGCGCACCTCGCACCCCCGGGTATTTGCCGTGGGCGACTGCGCGGCGAGCGTGCAACTGGCCCGCGTGGCCGATTACGAGGCCCGGGTGGCGGCCGACAACATCCTGGCCGATCGCGATGGGGGAAAACTCTCCGGGATCGATTACGCCGCAGTGCCCTTTCTGCTCTTCACGTATCCCCAATACGGCATGCTCGGCCACACCGAGGCCGCGCTGCGGGAAGGCCGGGTCGCCTACCGGGTGAGCGCCGGGGATCACCTCACCTGGGCCACCTACATCCGGGTGGGCATGAAACACGCGGCTTTCAAGATCCTGGCGGGCGCGGACAACCGGATCCTGGGGGCTCACATCCTGGCAGACAACGCCACCGGCCTGATAAACACCTTCAAGCACGCCATGCTCGCCGGCCTGACCGTGGAAGAGCTCCATCGCCAGAGCATCATGAGCCCCTATCCCAGCCGGGAGAGCGATCTGACCTACATGCTCGAACCCCTGCTGGCATAGGCGCCCCGGAAGGGATCCCGCGCACGCCCGCCGCCCCTTGACGACACCGTTCCGGCCGCTGTATCGCTGTCATTGCCCGCCGGACCCAGAGGCCTGGTGCACACCGCCGCTCCTCTCCGACCCGCAGGCTCCCGGGCGCCGGCCGGCCGGGTCGGCACCGGCAGACCTCTACCGCGCTTCAGGAGGCTTGCGCCATGGGCATCACCGTCGATCAGACCGCGGTTTTCGCCATCCTGGCGGCCACCCTCGTGCTGTTCGTCTGGGGCCGCTGGCGTTACGACCTGGTGGCCGTCGCCGCCCTCCTCCTGGTGTGCATCGCCGGGCTGGTCCCGGCCGGGGAGGCTTTTCTGGGGTTCGGGCATCCGGCGGTCATCACCGTGGCCGCCGTGCTGGTACTCAGCCGCGGCCTGCTCAACGCCGGCGTCGTGGACAGCCTGTCGCGCCACCTGGCGCGCGCGGGGGCCCGCCCCACCGCCCAGGTGGCCACCCTCACCGGCATCGTGGTGATCTGCTCCGGCTTCATGAACAACGTGGGGGCGCTGGCCCTGCTGATGCCCGTGGCCATCTGGATGTCCCGCCAGAGTGGGCGCTCCCCCTCCCTGCTGCTCATGCCCCTGGCCTTCGGCTCCCTGCTGGGGGGCCTCATCACCCTCATCGGCACCCCGCCCAACATCATCATCGCCATTTATCGGGCGGAAACGGGGCTTCCCGCCTTCGGCATGTTCGCCTTCACCCCCGTGGGCGCGGGAGTGGCGCTGGTGGGGCTGGTTTTCATCGCCCTGCTGGGCTGGCGGCTCACCCCCCGGCGGGAGGGACAGAGGTCCCCGGAGGAACTGTTCCAGATCGCGGATTATATCAGCGAAGTGGTGATCCCCGAGGATTCCAGGTTCGTCGGCCAGACCGTCTACCATCTGACCGCCGCCATGGAGCAGGAGACGGAGGCCACGGTGGTGGACCTCATCCGGGGAGAGCGCCACATTCCGGCCCCGTCCTGGTACGAGGTCCTTCAAGCCGGCGATATCCTGATGGTCGAGACCGCCCCCGAGGATCTGAAGGCCTTGATCGACGGGCTGGGGCTGACCCTGGCCGAATGTCCGGAGGGCGACTGCAAGGCCACCCTGGGATCGGGGGATATCCGCCTCATGGAAGCCGTGATCACAACGGATTCGCCGCTGCCCGGCAAAACGGCGGCCAGCCTGCACCTCCGCCGCAGCTACGGGGTCAACCTGCTGGCCATCGCCCGGCGCGGGCGGCGGCTCAAGCGGCGCTTGAGCCAGACGCACTTCATCATCGGCGACATCCTCCTGCTCCAGGGCAGCGAGGCCTCCCTCCAGGCCACTCTCAGGACCTTCAAATGCCTGCCCCTGGCGGAGCGCGGCCTCCGGATTGGCCAGCCCCGGCAGGTGCTGCTGGCCGTGGGCATCTTCGTGGCGGCCATGGTGCTCTCCGCCCTGAACCTTCTGCCCGTCCAGATCGCCTTCGTGGGCGCGGCCGTGGCCATGGTGTTGACGGGCCTGGTGCCCCTGGGGGATATCTACACGAGCGTCGACTGGCCCATCGTCGTGCTCCTGGGGGCCATGTTCCCCCTGGGCCATGCCCTGGAAACCACGGGCGGTGCGCAGCTCATCGCCGGCAAACTCCTCCTGCTGGCAGATCGCTTTCCCCCCGCGGTCACCCTGGCGGTCCTCCTGGTGGGGACCATGCTGCTGTCCAACGTGGTCAACAACGCCGCGGCCGCCGTCCTCATGGCCCCCATCGCCATCACCCTGGCCCAGGGGATGGCGGTTTCGGTGGATCCCCTCCTCATGGCCGTGGCCGTGGGGGCCTCCTGCGCCTTTCTGACGCCGGTGGGCCACCAGTCCAATGCGCTGGTCATGGCCCCCGGCGGCTACCGGTTCGGCGATTATTGGCGGCTGGGGCTGCCCCTCTCCCTGCTGGTCACGGTGGCGGCCGTGCCCCTCATCCTGGCTGTCTGGCCCCTGATCCCGGCGGCGCCCATTCCTTGAAAAGCGAGGCGGGGGCGGGGCACCTTGCGGCCCGGCCCCGCCCCCGACGGGAACCCCGGTCCACGGGCGGTGGCCCGTTCAATCGAACTCCATGCGGGGCTGCCACACCTCCCACACCCGGCCCACCAGATCCGGACCGGGTCGGCAACTGCCGAAATCTCGGTGGCTCAGACAAAAGTGAAATCCCCCGGGTAAAAACACAGAAGCACCCATTTGCCCAGAAAATCGGAGAGCTTCACGGACACGAACCTGCCCTGGTGATGGGCGGGGGCCGAAAAATCCGGGGCCTTTCTTCCGACCTTGAGCATGGCGACATCCTCCTTGGCAGGGTTGGCCTTAAACGACGCATCTTCCACTCCGGCGGGTTCACCCACCAGGCCTCCGGTGGGTCGGGCACAGCCGACCTTGATGTCCTCTCCCATCCAAACCTCCTTTAATGTCTGCGGGCGGCGATTCGATTGCGGAGCCACGCAGCGGTTCAGGTTCCCCACGGGTCTTGACCAGCTCCAGGCGAAAGCCGGGGGGCTGGCCGGGGATCTCCCCCAGGGACACGACGTCGAAGGACGCCTCGGGCAGCACCCGCATCAGGTCTTCGCCCACCGTCGCCTCCCCCCAGAGGACCGCCATGGATTCACCGACCCGCATGGCTTTGAAGCGGCGGCGTATGTCCAGCAACCCCAAGGCAACGATGGCATTGCGCAGATCGAAGATCTCCATGGCCTACTCCGCCCACCCGTGCCCCTTCGGTCGAAGCGTGTTTCCACCCGCTGGAGCTGGATTCAGCAATTCGGATGCCAGCAGGGAATGCGCATGCAGGCGAATTCGCCCTCCTGCCCGGGGCGCCCCGGTTCACTGGAGGGGTGCAGGAGGAGAAGCCGGACGCGATTTTGCGCTTGCCTTGCCCCTGTTAAGCCGTTAAGGAATTGAACAACACAATCGTTCATAAATTTAACAGGAGCACCCATGAACCGGCATGACCTCAATGAGTATTGGAAGACCGTCGTGGATTCCATCCAGGATGGTGTCATGATCGTGGATCCCGATGGCACCATCGTTTCGGTCAACCGGGCCTTTGAGGACATTACGGGCTATGCCCGCCGGGAAATCCTGGGGAAATCCTGTACCACCCTGAACTGCAGCGCCTGCGAGATCGCCCGCGAAGGCGGCCGCTGCCACTGGTGCGTCATGTTCCGCACGGGAAACCTCACCCGGCAGCGCTGCGCCCTGGTCCGCAAGGATGGACGGACGATCACGATTCTCAAGAATGCCTCCGTCATCAAGGACCGCCAGGGGAACGTCAGCGGCGCGGTGGAAACCATGACCGACATCACCGACCTGGTGAGCAAGGAAGCCCAGATCGAGAACATCCGCCGGGAACTGCGCGGCGAGGACCGTTCGTACGGCATGATCGGGACCTCGGTGGCCATGCGCAAGGTATACGACCTGATCGCCAACGCCGCGCATTCGGACGCTCCGGTGATCATCTTCGGAGAAAGCGGGACGGGCAAGGAGTTGGTGGCCAGGGCCGTCCACGAATCGGGGAAGCGCCACCACCACCCCTTCGTCAAGGTGAACTGCGCCGCCTTCAACGAATCCCTTCTGGAAAGCGAACTCTTCG
>DJGG01000004.1:57232-75749 GCA_002432195.1 Desulfobacteraceae bacterium UBA5852 | reverse complement strand
CGGCCCGCCCCCGGGCATGCCCACCAGGCTCACGCTGATGGCCGGCAGGAAGGCCCGGCGCTTGTACCCCGCGCCCGGCCCGAAAACGATGGCCAGGAAAACCAGCAGGTGCAGCAGGGCCGAGACGCCGAACATGACGGCATTGAAGCGGCCCTCGTCGGCGATGTCGAGATGTGCCCGGGTCATTGCTTTTTCGCGGATTTCTCCTCGACCGGCGGTTCCGTCACCATGCCGAGCTTGTCGATCCCCGCGGCCTTGAGGTCGCCCATTACCCGCACCACCACGCCATAGGGCACGGTCTTGTCGGCCCGCAGGTAGACGGACTGGTCGGGACGGGCTTCGACGATCTTGCGCATCTTGTCCACGAAGAGGTCGGGCTCGGCCTCGAAGTTGTTGATGAAAAGGCGTCCCTCGCTGTCGATGGAGACGATGAGGTTCTCCGTCTCCGACTGCAGCGGCGCCGCCGTGGTTTCCGGCAGGTCGACGTTCACGCCTTCCACCAGCATGGGAGCGGTGACCATGAAGATGATCAGCAGCACCAGCNNGCACCAGCATCACGTCCACGAACGGCGTGACGTTGATCTCGGACATCAGCCCGTTCTGGTTGCCTCCGGCCATCATCGGCCACCTCCCTTGGCGCCGAAGATATCGCGCTCCACGATGTTGATGAAATCCGCGGCAAAGCTGTGCAGCTCGGTCTCCAGGGTGCGGATCTTGCTGGTGTAGAAGTTGAAGGCGATGACCGCGGGGATCGCCGCCGCCAAGCCTGCGGCCGTGGCGATCAAGGCTTCCGAGATCCCGGGGGCCACCACGGCGAGGCTCGCGGAGCCCATCTGACCGATGCCGTGGAAAGAATTCATGATCCCCCAGACCGTGCCGAAAAGCCCGATGAAGGGCGTCGTGTTGCCTGTGGTGGCCAGAAAGGGCACCATCTGGGTCATGCGGGTCATTTCGGTGTTGATGGCGCGCCGCAGGGTCCTCTGCAGGCTGGCCACGCCAACGGCCCGGGAACCCAGGGACTGGGACTCGCCGCCTTCGGCGGCCTCTCCGCCGCGTGCGCCGACGGGACCCAGTTTGCGCAGCTCCAGATAGCCCACCCGGAAGATGCGGGCCACCGGGCTGCCGTGCAGCTGCTTGGAGCGGGCGTAAGCATCCGTCAAATCGCGGCTCTTCCAGAAGTAGTCGATGAACTGGGCCGATTCGCCGAAGGCGCGGCGGATGTAACGGTATTTGATCAGAATGATCGCCCAGGAGACAATCGAGAATGCCACCAGGGTCAGGAGCACCAGCTGAACGATCAAACCGGCACCCAGGACCATGCGCAGCAATTCCAGTTTTCCAGCACCCATCGGAAACTCCTTATGACCTGTTTGGCAGGCAGCGGCTTGCACCATCCCGCGGCATCGGGCCCTGACGGTCCGCCGCGCACCGCTGCGGAAATTTCATGGAACCATTGCGCGCCCCGTCCGCGTCAGACCCCGGCAGGGGCCTCCAGGCCCCCAAAGCTCAAGAGACCTTAAAACGGTATAAATATAAGAACCACCGGTATGTGTCAACTTGTTTGCCGCCCTGGGCGGGCAACCGCGCGGACTTCCGCGGGGCCAGAAAACGTTTGCAAAATGGAATGGCCCACCCTAAGAAGGGTCCAGCAGGGTAATCCGAACCCGCAGGACGCGTGCCGCGCCTGCTTCCGCTGACCCGAAAGGCCCCGGCAGAATGAGCCTCACCGCCATTGCCCACCTCCTGTTTGAAGCCCGCAGCCTGAAGAACGTCGCCCGCACGGGCTACCAGTTCCTGGGCGCCGGCCGCGAATCCGTGGCCGAGCACAGCTACACCGCCACCATGATCGCCTTCGTGATGGCGCGCCTCGTCCCCAGCGTCGACACCGGCCGCCTGGTGTCCATGTGCCTGGTCCACGACCTGCCCGAGGCCCGCGTCGGGGATCTCAACTACGTCCAGAAACTCTATGTCCGGGCCGACGAGGCCCATGCGGTGGCCGATCTCACCCGGGACGTGCCCTTCGGCCGGGACCTGGCGGCGCTGATCCGCGAATTCCAGCAGGGCGCCTCCGTGGAGGCCCGGTTGGCCCACGACGCCGACCAGCTGGCCTTTCTGCTGGAACTGAAGGACCTGAGCGACCTGGGTTACGCGCCCCCCGCCACCTGGATCCCCCACCTGCGCAAACGCCTGAAAACCGAGACGGGCAACGCCTTGGCCGACGCCATCATGGCCGTGGAACGCGACGGCTGGTGGCGTCAAAATTTCATTGACAGCACTCGGGCGAGCCACTAAAGATTTAATCTTATTTATTAAATTCGAAGAAATTGCCGTCGCGCGCCCCATTGCCCAACCACTTGGAATCAAATGGAATCCAGCGCCGCCTGCCCAGAATCGGAAACACCAGGAAACCTTGGGGTGGCCGAAAGGCCTCGTCCCCCACGTAATCGTCCCCACGGACCTCCCGGCGCCGTCACCGATCAGGCGCACGGCATGCGCCGCCGTGCGGTTGGAGCCACCCTGGAGAAAAGGGAGAGTGTGAACCCATGAACTGGCTGATGCAAACCCTGTCATCCTCAATCGGGAAAAAGCTTCTGATGGCGCTCACCGGCCTCAGTTTCCTGGGGTTCCTGGCCGCCCACCTGGCCGGCAACCTCACCATCTACGCCGGCCCCGACGCATTCAACGCCTATGCCGACAAACTGCAGTCCCTGGGCCCGGTGCTGCGCGTGGCGGAAGCCGTCCTCCTGACGTTCTTCACGATCCATGTCGTGACCGGCGTCTTCCTGTTTCTGCAGAATCTCGCGGCGCGCCCCGCGCGCTATGCCGTGAGCCGCAACCCCGGGGGCAAAACCCTCGGATCGGCCACGATGCCGTACACGGGGCTGTTGATTCTAGTATTCGTGGTCTTCCACCTGCTCAACTTCACGTTCGTGGACAAAACCGGCACGACGGTTTTCCAGATCGTGGCCGCGTCGTTCCAGAACCCCGTCTACGTAGGGCTTTACGTGCTCGCCATGGTCATCGTGGCCCTGCACGTCAGCCACGGCTTCTGGAGCTTCTTCCAAACCCTGGGGCTCAACCACCCCAAGTACATGCCGCTGGTTTCCGGCGCCGGGATCATCCTCAGCCTGGTATTCGGCATCGGCTTCGGCTTCCTTCCGATCTACATCGCCTTTATGGCCTAAGGAGAACGCAATGCAGCTCGATGGAAAAACCCCCGGCGGCCCGCTGCAGAACAAATGGGACAAGTACCGGTTCGAATCCAAACTGGTGAACCCCGCCAACAAGCGCAAATTCACGCTGATCGTGGTGGGAACCGGCCTGGCGGGCAGTGCGGCCTCGGCCACCTTGGCCGAATTGGGCTACAACGTCAAAACCTTCTGCATCCAGGACAGCCCGCGGCGCGCCCACAGCATCGCGGCCCAGGGCGGGATCAACGCGGCCAAGAACTACCCCAACGACGGCGACAGCATCTGGCGCCTGTTCTACGACACCATCAAAGGCGGAGATTTCCGCGCCCGGGAGGCCAACGTCTACCGCCTGGCCCAGGTGAGCAACAACATCATCGACCAGTGCGTGGCCCAGGGGGTCCCCTTCGCCCGCGAGTACGGCGGGACGCTGGCCAACCGTTCTTTCGGGGGCGCCCAGGTCTCCCGGACCTTCTACGCCCGGGGGCAGACCGGCCAGCAGTTGTTGTTGGGCGCCTACGGCTCGTTGATGCGTCAGGTGGCGGCCGGAACGGTGACCATGCTGGCCCGGCGCGAGATGCTGGACCTGGTGGTGGTCGACGGGCGGGCTCGAGGCATCGTGGTCCGGAACCTGGTCTCCGGAGAGCTGGAGACCTACGCGGGCGACGCGGTCCTGCTGGCCACCGGAGGCTACTCGACGGTCTTCTACCTGTCCACCAACGCCGTCAACTGCAACAACTCGGCGGCCTGGAGATGCCACAAACGGGGCGCCTTCTTCGCCAATCCCTGCTTCACCCAGATCCACCCGACCTGCATCCCCCAGGAGGCTGAGACCCAGTCCAAGCTGACCTTGATGAGCGAGAGCCTGCGCAACGACGGGCGCGTCTGGGTGCCCCGCGACCCGGGCGACAAACGTCCCCCCAAGCAGATCCCCGAGGAGGAGCGCTTTTACTTCCTGGAAGCCAAGTATCCGAGTTTCGGCAATCTGGTGCCCCGGGACGTGGCCTCGCGCAACGCCAAGGAGCAGTGCGATGCCGGCCGGGGCGTGGGCCCCACGGGCTATGCCGTCTACCTGGATTTCGCCGATGCCATCCAGCGCGACGGCCGGGAGGTGATCCGCCGCAAGTACGGCAACCTCTTCGACATGTACCAGAACATCACGGATGACAATCCCTACGAGACCCCCATGATGATCTACCCGGCGTCCCACTACGCCATGGGCGGCCTCTGGGTGGACTACGAATTGCAGACCACGATTCCCGGTCTTTTCGCCCTGGGCGAGTGCAACTTCTCGGACCACGGGGCCAACCGCCTCGGGGCCAGCGCCCTCATGCAGGGGCTGGCCGACGGGTATTTCGTGATTCCCTACACCATCGGCCCCTTCCTGGCGAAAAACGGCCCATCCGGTGTGGGGGAGGAGCATGCCGCCTTCAAGGACGCGGCCCGGGAGGCCCTCGAAGCCGACCGGCGGCTGCTGGCCATCAACGGTCAGCGCACCGTGCGGGATATTCACCGGGAGTTGGGCCGCATCCTGTGGGACCACGTGGGCATGGCCCGCAACGCCCAAGGCCTGCAACAGGCCATCGAAAAGATCCGTTCCCTGAGGGCCGAGTTCTGGGAAAACGTGAAGGTGCCCGGATCCACCCAGGGCTTCAACCTCAGTCTGCAGAAGGCCGGACGCCTGGCGGATTTCCTGGAATTTGCCGAGGTCATGGCCCTGGACGCCCTGAGCCGCGACGAGTCCTGCGGTTGTCACTTCCGCGAGGAGCACCAGACCGACGAAAACGAGGCCAGGCGCGACGACGAGAACTTCGCCCATGTGGCCGCCTGGGAATACGCCGGGTTCGACGAGCAGCCCACCCTCCACAAAGAGCCGCTGGTCTTCGAGAACGTGGAATTGACGCAAAGGAGCTACAAGTGACACAGGGAAAACACACCATCAACCTGACGTTGAAGGTCTGGCGGCAGAACGGTCCCGGCGACAAGGGCCGCTTCGACACCATTCCCGTCCGGGACGTGGAAACCCATATGTCCTTTCTGGAAATGCTCGACTGGGTCAACGAAACCCTCACCATGGAGGGCAAGGAACCCATCGCCTTCGACAACGATTGCCGGGAGGGCATCTGCGGCATGTGCGGCTGCGTGGTGGACGGCGTACCCCACGGACCGGCCAAGGCCATGACCCTGTGCCAGCTGCACATGCGCAAATTCGACGACGGTGACGTGATCGCCATCGAACCCTGGCGCGCCCGGGCCTTCAAGGTCGTCAAGGACCTCATCGTGGATCGCAGCGCCCTCGACCGGATCATCCAGGCCGGTGGCTACATCAGCATCAATGCGGGCAACGCCCCGGAAGCCAACGCCGTTCCGATCCCCATGGGCATGGCCGAAAAAGCCATGGACGCGGCCGCCTGCATCGGCTGCGGGGCCTGTGTGGCCGGCTGCCCGAACGCCTCGGCGATGCTCTTCGTGAGCGCCAAGATCTCGCAACTGGCCCTGCTGCCCCAGGGCCGGCCGGAGGCCGCCCAGCGCGCCCTCAAGATGGTGGCCACCATGGACGCCGAGGGGTTCGGCAATTGCTCCAACCACCGGGTCTGCGAGGCGGTCTGCCCCAAGTCCATTTCCATCGTCAACATTGCGCGCATGAACCGGGAGTATATCAAGGCCGGCCTGGTCTCCGAAGTTGCCTGAGCTTCCGCCCGCCCCCCCAGGCGCCGGTGGCCGCCGGCGCCTGGGTCACAGCGCCTCTTCCTCCGGAACAGCTTCTCCTCCCGCCCGCGGCCTGGTTAAGGCCCTGGCTCTCTAACGCCGGGATAGCCGGCAGCGCCTGGACCCCGTCCGGGATCCCCGGCGGACCGACCGGGCACCCCCAGGCACCCCGCTGACCGCCGCCGGGGAAACCCCGTCAATTTAAATCCTTGATCTGGCCTGTAAGTTTCCTTATATTGCAAGTTTTTCAACATCAACCAATCGGTTTCCGGGAAGATGGAACTTAGCATCGAAGATATCGCCGCCGCCCTGGGACTTCCGGCCAGCAAGATAGACCGCTGGATCCGCCAGGGCCATATTCCGTTGATCCGCAGCGGACCTCTCTGTCGCTTCGAACCGGAGGCCCTCCGGAAATGGGCGGCCCAGAACCATCTCAGCCTCTGCCTGGAGGGCGGTCCGCCGTCGGATTGCCGGCCCCTGGCCGCGGAAACGCTGGTCAGCGCCCTTACCCGGGGGGGCATATACCACGGAATTGACGGCGCCAGCGTTCCGGAGATCCTGGCGGCCATCACCGCCCGGTTGACCTTCATTCCGGCCGCCCACAAGGAGGAACTGCTCCAGCGCCTGCTGGAAAGGGAAAACCTGACCTCCACGGGAATCGGCAAAGGCGTGGCCATTCCCCACCCCCGGGACCCGTCGGGACGCCTGGTGGAGGCGCCGCACATCGCCGCCTGTTTCCTCCGCACCCCCGTGGACTTCCGGGCGGTGGACGATCGGCCCGTGACGGTTCTGTTCGTGATGCTCTGCCCCACCGTGAAGGCTCATCTCCACCTGCTGTCGCGGCTGTCCTACGGCCTGCGCAACGCCGAGTTCGTCGCCTTCCTGAAAAGCGCCCCGTCGGCCGCCGCCCTGCTGGAAGCCGTCGCCGCCGTCGAAGGCCAACTGGACCCCACCCCGGGCGAGCGCTGACCGCCATGCGCCTTCATCCGCTTTTTTCCCGCCCGCGCCCCGCCAGTTGGCACGTATTCCGCTCCGACGACCGCCTGCTGCTGATCCTGCTGGGGGCTGCCGTGGGCATCTGCAGCGGGCTGGCGGCCGTCGCCCTGAACCGCGCCCTGATGGCCATGCTGGCATGGCTGCACCCTTACCGTGCCCAGGCCTGGGCCTTTGTTCTGCCGGCCGCGGGCGCCGCCTTGTCCTCGCTCTTCCTCACCTGGATCGTCCGGGAAGGGGCCGGCCACGGAGTCCCCGAGGTCATCTCCAGTGTTTCCCGTTACGGCGGCCTGCTCCGCCTGCGCTCCAGCTTTTCGCGGCTGGTCTCCAGCTGCCTGACCATCGGCAGCGGGGGATCGGCCGGCCCCGAGGCTCCCGTGGTGATGAGCGGCGCCGCCATCGGGTCCAACATCGCGCGTTTTCTCACCCTCAACGACCGCCAGCGGGTGGTCCTGGTGGGCTGCGGGGCGGCCGGGGCCATCGGATCCATCTTCAACGCCCCCATCGCCGGCCTGATCTTCACCGTGGAAGTGATTCTGGGGGAATGGTCGGCCGCCAACCTGATCCCCATCGCCATCGCCGCCGTGGCCGGGACCCAGATCAGCCACCTGCTCCAGGGCAACCAGATCCCCTTCGCCCACCGGGAATTCCATATCGACCTGTCGGTGGTGCTGGCCAGCATAGGCCTGGCCGTCCTGGCCGCGGCGGTCTCCCTGGTCCTGACCCGGACCATACGCCGGGCCCACCACCTGGCCGGCCGATCCCCCTGGCCCACCTGGGCCAAGGCCGCCATCGGGGGCGGCCTGGTGGGGCTGGTGGGGCTGCCCATGCCGGTGGTCCTGGGGGAGGGATACCATGCCATCCGGGAGGTCATCGAGGGCCGTTTCGCCTCCGGTCTCCTGGTGGTCTGCCTGGCGGTCGGCGCCAAGGTGCTGGCCACCGCGCTCACTCTCGGCTCCGGCGGCTCGGGGGGCATCTTCGCCCCCTGTCTCGTCATCGGCAGCCTCACGGGGCGCACCTACCACCGCTTGCTGAGCTTGCTGAGGCCCCACACCACGTGGGTCAACGAAGGCTGCTTCGCCCTGCTGGGAATGGCCGGGCTGGTGAGCGGCATCATGCAGGCCCCCCTGACGGGGATCTTCCTGATCGTGGAGATCACCGGGAGCTACGAGGTCATCCTGCCGCTGATCATCGTGTCGGCCATCTCCACCTCGCTGTGCCGCTACGTGGAGCCGGCCTCCTTCTATCTGCGGGACCTGATGGAACGCGGCCAGCTGCTGCGGCCGGGCACCGACGCGCGGGTCCTGGCCGATCTGCGCGTGCTGGAACTGCTGGAAACCGACTGCATCAGCGTGCACCCCGACATGCGCCTCGGTGAACTGGTGGAAATCGTGAAAAGGTCCCGGCGCAACCTCTTCCCGGTGGAGGATCCCCGCACCCATCGCTTCCTGGGGATGGTCTACATGGACGACATCCGCCCCTACCTCTTCGACCCCCTCATGTACGATGCCGTTCTGGTGGGGGAAATCATGGATGGCCAGGTGGAAACCGTGGCCCCGGCCGACGAGCTGACCCGCGTGCTGGACCGCATGGATGCCCTGGGACGCTTCAACATGCCCGTGGTGGACGAAAAGCGCTTCCTGGGCATGGTGTCCAAATCCACGCTCCTGGATCAATACCGCAAGGAGCTGATGGTTCAGACCTACCACTTGCGGACCTGAGGGCGCGCGCCGGCGATGGAGGGCGGGAGAGTCCCCGGACGGGCGGACCGCCTTGCCGGCGACCGGGGGGCCGCCGGGGTTCTCAGGTCCGCACCAGTTCCAGGTTCAGGTGGCCCTTGATGAGCCGTCGGGCAATGCCGGCGAGGTGGTCCGTGAGATCGGAAAACAGGAAGCGGTGGCGGCCGGTTTGCGGGAGGTTGAGGTCTTTACCGGCGGGGCCGGCGATGAAGTCGGCCAGCTGACGCGCCAGACCGTCCGCGGAGTCGATGAGGCGCACGCGGCGGCCGACCTTGCGCTGGATCACCTCCGCCAGGACCGGGTAGTGGGTGCAACCCAGGATCAACGTATCGATTCCCCTGGTTTTGAGCGGCAGCAGGTATTTTTTCGTGATCATGGCGGTTTCCGGCCTGCGCAGCCAGCCTTCCTCCACCAGGGACACGAGCAGCGGGCAGGCCGCGGAGTAAACCCGGCAGCCCGGCGCCCGTTGCCGCAGGCGGGTCTCGTAGATCCCGCTGAGGACCGTGGCGCGCGTGCCGATGACGCCGATGCGGAGATTGCGCGTCGCCGCCAAGGCCGCTTCCACCGCGGGGGTGATGACGTCGAACACCGGAACTCCAAAGGTCTGGCGCACCACCTCCGGCGCCAGGCTGGAGGCGGTGTTGCAGGCCATCACGATCACCCGGGCCCCCTCCGCCAGCAACCGGCGGGCGTCCTCCAGGGCGTAGCGGGTCACCGTGGCGGGGCTCTTGGTGCCGTATGGACTGCGGGCCGTGTCCCCGAAGTAAACGATGTCGTAGCCCGGCAGATGCTCCATGAGGGCCCGCACCACGGTGAGCCCGCCGACGCCGGAATCGAAAACCCCGATCATGCCGCAACCTTTCTGGGGATGGTGATCGCCCCGGGGATGGATACCGCTCCACCGCCGCCGGACGTCTGCTCCCTCTCTCCCGGAACCCGCCTCACAAATGGCGTTTCGCTTCCGGTCCACGGTGGCGTCGGTTATCCATCCACGGACGCGCTGCCGCCCGGCGCCGGTTTTGACGGCCGGCCCCAAGGCCGCCAGGGGGCCGAAGGGCCATCCGGCAGCAGGTCCTAGAACCCATCTCAAAAAACGGATTTTGGCCCCCAGGTCAAGGCGGAGGCNNTTTTTTGAGATGGGTTCTAGTCACCACCATTGTCCAGGGCCGAGCGCACGGCCGACAGAATGGCTTCCTCGGACAGGTCGCTGCGCATCCCCGGGCAGGAAGCCGCCATGCTGCGCCAGTTCTGGGGGTCCCGCAGCACCGGGCGGATGAAAGGCCACTGGCGGCACATGCGCGGCTTGACCGGGTGGATCGTGCAGAGCCGGTCCCAGAACACGCAATAGCCTGAAGCCGCCTGGGTCAAAACCCAACGGCGACCGCTGGGCTGGCAGAAACGCTGCCGGAAGTCGGCCGCATCGACACCGATGAAGGCGGCTATGCGGGCCATGTCCGCCTCGGACACATATGTGCCGCCGAATCCCCGGCAGCAATCGCCGCAGCAGCGGCATTCAAAGGGGGGCGCCTCAAGCGGTGCGGACGGCATGACGGCTCTCCATGGCACGTTTGAGGGTTACCTGATCGACATACTTCAGATCGCCGCCCATGGGGACGCCGGAGGCGATCCGCGTGACCCGCACGGGCAGCGTCGCCAGCCGCTCGGCCAAATAGGCCGCCGTGGCCTCCCCCTCCACGTTGGTACCCGTGGCCAGGACCACCTCGACCACCCGGTCCCGGGGGATCTTCTCCAGCAGGGAGTCGATGCGCAGCTCGTGCGGACCGACCCCGTCCAGGGGCGACAGCGCACCGCCGAGAATATGATAGCGGCCCTTGTAGGCCCCCGATTTTTCGATGGCGATCATGTCCGCGGGCTGCTCCACCACGCAGACCACGGTGGCATCGCGGCCCGCATCGCTGCAGACCGGGCAGAGCTCCGCATCGCTCCAGGCGTGGCAGGCCGCGCACAAACGGGTGCGCTCCCGGATCTCCACGATGCTGCGGGCCAGCAGCTCGGCATCCTTGCGCGAGGCGTGCAGGAGGTGCAGCGCCAGGCGCTCGGCCGTCTTCTCCCCGATACCGGGGAGCTTGGCGATCTGCCGGATCAGGTTGCGAATGGAAGGGGGATAGTAGTTCATGTGATGTTATCCATGGGCGCTGTTCAGGACAGGCCCGGAATTCCCAGACCCCCGGTCAGTTTGCTCATCTCCGTGGAAACCATTTCCTGGGACTTGGCCAGGGCGTCGTTGACCGCCGCCAGGACCAGGTCCTGGAGCATGTCCACGTCATCCGGGTCCACGACTTCCTTCTCGATGGCGATGCCCACCACCTGCTGGCGGCCGTTGGCCACCACCTTGACCATGCCTCCCCCGGCGGAAGCCTCCACCGTGCGGTCCGCCAGCTCTTCCTGCAGCTTGAGCATCTTGGCCTGGAGCTTCTGGGCCTGTTTCATCATGTTTCCCATGTTGCGCATGTCGTCTCTCCTCTGGTCGAATTAGGGATGCCGACGGTGCCGGGCCTCACTCGGATTCCCCGGACGGCTTGAGCACCTTGACCTCCACGATCCTTCCCTGGAACAGGTCCATGGTTTCGCGCACCAGGGGATGCGCATAGGCCTCCTGCTTCAGGCGCTGGTCCCGGCCGCTGTCCGGCTTCCGGGCTTGGGCCAGGCGCCCGGAGACGGCCACCGTCACGGGACGGCCCAGCAATTCGCTGAAGATGCGGCTGAGGGACTCCAGGCTCTCGGGTCGGCGGGCGCGCCCCAAAACGAAATCGCTGCCCTGGACCTCCAGTTCCAGGCGTTCTCCGGCAAGTCCCAGGACAGCGGCATCCTTGAACTGCGGCGCCAGCGAGGGATGCCGCTCCGTCAGCAGCCGGTAGGCCTGCTCCCACAAACCGGCCGGGTCGTCCACGGAGCAGGGCGCCGACGGAGGATCGGCCGGCAGGTCGGCGGGTCCCGGGTCCGGGGACGACCCAGCCGTCACCTGCGCCTCGGGCCCGGGATCCCCGCGGAAGTCCTCCTCCCGGCCGGTCTCCAAAGCCTTCCGCAGCCCGTCGATCTTGCGGATCATCTCGTCGATGGCCAGCGCCGGCCGCACCTGGCAGACGCGCAACAGGGCCATCTCCACGGCCACCCGGGGCTGAGCCGCCAGGCGCACGCCGGCCTCCTCCCGGAAGAGCAGCTCCAGCATCTGCATCAAGGCGCCGCTGGAGGCCCCGGCCGCCTGTCGGGCGAGCGCCCGGGCTTCGTCGGCCGATACGTTCATCAGGCGTCCGGGGTCACGCCCCACCTGGCTGACCACCAGATTGCGGGCATGTTCCGTCAGCTCGCCGTAGAGCCTTTTCAGATCCTGCCCCCGCTCGTAGGCCAGCCCGACGCCATCGAGCACCGCGGCCGCGTCCCCCCGGATCAGGGCGTCCCCCAGGCTGAAAACCAGTTCGCGGTCCACCAGGCCCAGGATGGTCAACACCTCGTCATGGGTGATCTCTCCCTGGGCGCAGGTCAACACCTGGTCCAGCAGGCTCAGCGCATCCCGCATGCTCCCGCCGGCCTCCCGGGCCATCAGCCGGAGGCTCTCCGGCGGCAGCGCCATGCCTTCCCGGCGGCAGAGATCGGCCATATGCGCGGTGAGCGCCTCCAGGGGAATCCTCTTCAGGTCGTAGCGCTGGCAGCGGGACAGAATGGTCAGGGGGATTTTCTGCGGTTCCGTGGTGGCGAACTGGAACATCACATGGGCCGGCGGCTCCTCGAGGGTCTTGAGCAGGGCGTTGAAAGCCGGCGTGCTCAACATGTGAACTTCATCGATGATGTAAATCTTGAAGGGGCTGGCGGCCGGCAGGTATTTGGCGTTTTCCCGCAACTCGCGCACCTGGTCGACGCTGTTGTTGGAGGCCCCGTCGATTTCGAAGACATCGGCGGCGCTGCCCGCCGCGATCTCCCGGCAGGACGGACAGGCGTCGCAAGGGATGGGTGTGGGGCCTTGCCGGCAGTTCATGGCCTTGGCCAGAATCCGTGCCACGGTGGTTTTACCCGTACCCCGGGGGCCGGCAAAAAGGATCGCGTGGGCTACCCGACCCGCGATGATGGCGTTGACCAGGGTGCGGGTCACGTGCTCCTGCTGGACCACCTCTTCAAAGGTACGCGGTCGGTATTTACGTGCCAGAACCAGATAGGACATGAGCGGTGGCCCCTTGGGGTGCGCTGGCGTGGTGCTTAACGGCCCGGCGGCGGCCGGGCCTGGCGGACGATAGAGTCGAATTGGTGAGAATAATGAAAGCGCGGCGGATCGGCAAGGGAAAACTTGAAGGCGGCTGAGTGGCAGCGGCGCTGCCGTAACCGGGCCGGGGCGACGACCCCTCAGGGGAGGATGGCGGAGAGAGAGGGATTCGAACCCTCGGTGCCGCTACAAACGGCACACACGATTTCCAGTCGTGCTCCTTCAGCCAACTCGGACATCTCTCCGCAGCACGAAAACACAGAGGGAGCTTTGCCGGTGCGTGGGGCCGTGAACGGCGCCGGGCGGCTTGCGGGTGGCGGAGAGGGTGGGATTCGAACCCACGATCCCGCTTTTGGCAGGATACCGCTTTTCGAGAGCGGGGCCTTCAGCCACTCGGCCACCTCTCCTGCATCCAGGCTGCTCACTCAAAACGCGGGATATCTACCTGTTCACAGCCCTTCTGTCAATGCCCATTCGCCCCCGCCGCCCGCGGCAAGGCGCCCCGAGGGATCGGCCCCCCGGTCACGCGCGGGCACGGACGGCAGGGCGGCCTCATGGTGCCGCAGGCACGCAGCACCCGGCCGCTGTGCGCCGATGGCCACGGGGCACCCGCGCCGGAGTTTTCCTTGAACTCCAGGCGCCGTTTTAGTAAGGTCCGCATTTCGCTCACCCAAAGGAGAAACGCGCTCCATGGCCGATATTTCTGCATTTCCAGGGGTTCGCTTCAACCCTGCCCAGGTCACCGATCTGGCCGAGGTGGTGGCCCCGCCCTATGACGTCATTTCCCCCGCCGAGCAGGCGGCGCTCTACCAGCGCCATCCCCACAACATCGTGCGCCTGATCCTGGCGCGGCAGCTGGAGACGGACACCCCGGAGGACAATCGCTACACCCGGGCCCAGGCCAGTTACCGGGACTGGCTTTCCCGGGGCGTGCTGGTGGCCGACCCGCGCCCGGCGCTCTACCTGAGCGCCCATGACTTCCACACCCCCGAGGGACCGCTGACCCGCTGCGGGCTCATGGCGCGCGTGCGCCTGGAACCCTTCGACCGGGGCGTCATCCGCCCCCACGAGGCCACCTTCGCCAGTGTCAAGACCGACCGCCTGCGTCTGATGCAGGCCTGCCATGCCAACTTCAGCCCGATCTTCGCCCTTTTTGCCGACACCCAGGGGCTGATGTCCGAGTTGGAGGCCGCGGCGGCCCAGCACCCCCCGACCGCCGCCCTCCAGCAAGCCTCCGGCGACCGCCACCGTTTGTGGGCCATCGAAGACCCCCAGCGGCATCGGCAGGTGGCCGAAGCCTTCGCCCGCCAGGTCATCTACATCGCCGACGGACATCATCGCTACGAAACAGCCCTGGCCTACCGCGAATGGCTCATCGCCACCCGGGGCCCCCTGCCCGCGGATCACCCCGCCAACTTCGTCCTGATGTACCTGTGCGGCCTGGAATCCCCCGGTCTGCGGATCCTTCCCGCTCACCGCCTGGTGCGGGGCATCCCCGGGCCTCTGCGCACGGATTTCCTGGAGGCCGCCCGCCGCCGCTTCGCCGTCGAAGAACTGGGCCCCATCGGCCCGGAGGACAGCGCCAGCGCACTGAAGCAGTTGGAAGCGGGCTTCCGGGCCCACCCCCGGGCCAAGGCCTTCGGGCTGGTGCTCAAAGACCGGCGGCGGCTTTACCGTCTGAGCCTGCCCGCCGCAACCGGCGTCGCCGACCCTCCCCAGGCGCCCCCCGACCTCCTGGGAGAACTGGACGTCACCGTCCTCAACCGCCTGGTGTTTGCAGACCTGCTGCGCCTGCCGGCCGAAAGCCTCGAGCACACCGACCAGATCACCTTCACCAATGAAGCCCCCGCCGCCATACGCTGTGTTGCCGAGGGGACGTGCGATATGGCCTTTATCCTCAAGCCCGTGGCCGTCGATCAGGTGCGCCGGATTGCCGAAAGCGGGCTGACCATGCCGCGCAAATCCACCTATTTCGCCCCCAAGGTCATTACCGGCCTGGTGATTCACAGCCTGCGGCCGGATCGGTCCTGACGACCAAGCCACCCGGGCCGCATCAGGGGGCGAACATCCGCGCCACCTCCGGTGAATAGGCGCCCTGCCGATCGTAGATGCACAACGGGGCAGCGACGCGGATGCCCGGCCGGGCGCCCTTGATCCCGCCCAGCAGCAGCCGGTGGGCTTCGGCGTGCGGGTGGGATTGGATCAGGCGCAGGTATTTGGGCTCGATGCCCACCCCCCGCGAACCGCATACCAGGTCTACCAGGCGCTCCGCCGGGTAGACGACCCAGAACGCCCCTCCTTTGCCCAGCAGAGCGCCGGCGGTGGCCAGGCACTCGTCGAGGGTCACGGCCACTTCGTGCCGTGCCACGGCCTTTTCGCGATTGGGGTTGACCCGTCCGGATGCGGCCCTGCGATAGGGCGGATTGGTGAGGACCACATCCACCGGGCCGTCGAAGGTGGCGGCCGAAAGCCCGCGCAGGTCCGCGGTGAGGATTCGGATGGCTTCCACGAATCCGTTGGCCCGCGCATTCTGCCGGGCGAGCGCCGCTAATTGCGGCTGGAGCTCGACACCGTACACCTGGATCTGGGGGAAGCGAAACGCCAGGATCAACGGCAGGATACCGCACCCGGTGCCCAGGTCCACCAGGCGGCTCCCGGGTTTCGGACGCACATGATGGGCCAGCAGAACAGGGTCGATGGAGAACCGGTAGCCCGTGCGGCTCTGGCGCACCTCGAGGCGGCCGCCGAAAAATGTATCGAGGGTCAGCTCCGGCATGCGGCCCAGGCGCGGCACCGGGCAGCGACGGGCGGGATCAGCGCAGCGCTCCGGTACGGAAGCGGATATCGCCTACCACGGTGTCGCCCAGGCGGCGGTTCAGACGATCGATGATGTCGGCCTTGTGATAACGGAGCTCCTGGATCCAGGCGGGGGCGGCCACGTGCACCACCAGGAGCTTGTCCTTGAAGGCCGCCGGGCGGGCGTGGCCGGCAATGGCCGATCCCACGGTCTCCTCCCAGATATCCCATACGGCGGTGATACCCCCGGTGGCAACTCCGGCCTGATCGAGAACCGCTTTCAGCACGGCGCCGATATGCTGGCAGTCGGTGGAGGTCATACGCGTCATGGGGACCTGGAAACGGTGAAAGGGGTCATGGTCGTAGATACGGCGGCTTTCGATGGTCGAGGCCTCGCGGCCCTATTCGGTGCATCACCGCACCGACGCGCATGCCCCCCGCGGGAGCGCACGGGCGGCAAAGCGCCTATCGCCCGCGGATGGTCCGGTTGCCGTCCTTCCCCACCCCTCCCGGCGCGTGTGCGTGGCCGTTCGCAACGCTTGTAATTCCCCGGTCGGCGAAAGTCAATGCGCAACGGTTCCCGGCCCGCTGAGCCTCGCCAAACCTCGGTCCTCCAATGGCCGCCGGAGGATTCGAGGACCATTTATCCTGTTTATTCCTTGACTTGAACTCCCATGTACCCTATCTATGCAGTGTTCCATCATGTACACAGGGCCCGTCGGCGCGTGTTTCCGGGCCTGCCAACATCGACCGCGGTCGTCGGCAAGCGACCATGTGGGAAACCGCGGCGCCATACCAAACCAGACAGGAACCTCGCCAATGAGTTGGGACTGGGAAAAGCTCAAAGAGCAACAGCAAACCAAGGGCGGCAAACCGCCCCAGATCGACGACATCGTCAACAGCCTGAGGAAGCTCCGCCTGCCCGGGGGGCCGATCGCCGCGGGACTGATTGTGCTGGCGATCTGCGCCTATACGGCGTTTTTCACCGTGGCCGTGGATGAGGTGGGCGTGGTGCAGCGCTTCGGCAAATTTGTGCGCATCAGCCAGCCCGGGCTTCGATTCAAGCTGCCCCTGGGAATCGAAACCTACACCAACGTCAAGGTCCGGCTGGTGCTGAAAGAAGAGTTCGGCACCGGCGTCCAGAGCGCCCGCGGCCAGACCCGGGTCGTCAGCCTTGGCGACGAGGAGAGCGAAACCCTGATGCTCACCGGTGATCTGAACGTGGCCGTGGTGCCATGGATCGTGCAATACCGGGTAAAGGACCCCTACAGCTACCTCTTCAAGGTCCACAACGTCACCCAGCTGCTGCGCGATATGGCCGAAGCGGCCATGCGCCTGGTGGTGGGCGACCGCAGCATCAACGAGGTCATCACCAAGCGCGATGAAATTGCCGTGGAAGCCCGCGACGTGCTCCAGAAAGAGCTCGACCGGGCGGAATCCGGCATACAGGTGGTTACCATTGAAATGAAACGCACCAATGTGCCCACCCCGGTGCAGCCCTCCTTCAATGAGGTGAACCAGGCCACCCAGGAAAAGGAACAGACCATCTACCAGGCCCGGGAGGAATACAACAAAGCCATCCCCCAGGCGCGGGGCGAAGCCGAGCGGGTCGTCAAGGCCGCCGAAGGATACGCCCTGGATCGGGTCAACCGCTCCAAGGGTGACGCGGCCCGCTTCACCTCCCAATATGCCGAGTACTCCAAGGCCAAGGACGTGACCAAGCGCCGCATGTACCTGGAGATGATGCGTGACGTTTTCCCCAAACTGGGCCAGAAGTACATCGTGGATTCCGATCAGAAGAACCTGCTGCCCTTGCTGAACCTTGGGCAGCCGAACCTCATGAAAAGTGGAACGGTGGGCCCAAATGACAAGTAGAGCGCCTCTCCTGCTGGTGATCGCGGCGCTGGTCGCCCTGGCAGTATACACATCCGCCTTCGTCGTGGATGAAACCGAGCAGGTGGTGATCACGCGTTTCGGGCGCATTGCCCGAGAACCCATCACCGTCCCGGGCCTGAATTTCAAATGGCCCATTGTGGACACGATCAACATGTTCCCCAAGAATCTCCAGACCTGGGACGGGGACCCCGGCCAAATCCCCACCCTCGATAAAACCTATATCTGGGTGGACGCCTTCGCCCGCTGGAAAATCGTCGATCCCGAACGCTTCCTGGAGACCGTGGGCATCGTGCCCCTCAATGCCAAGGCGCGCCTGGACGACATCATCGACCCCGCGGTGCGCAACTTCGTCAGCGCCTACCGGCTGATCGAAACCGTGCGCATGAGCAATCGCACCCTGGACACCTTCGAGGTGGGCGTCACCACCGAGGGCGACCAGGCGACGGACCCGAATCTGGCCCCGGTGCGCTATGTCGTCACCACCGGCCGGGAGAAAATCACCGAGGGGATCCTGAAATCCGCCCAACCCAAGCTCGACAAGTTCGGCATCGAGTTGGTGGACGTTAAAATCAAGCGCATCAACTATGTGGACCAGATCCGCGAATCGGTCTACAACCGCATGATCGCGGAACGCAAGCAGATCGCGGAGAAATTCCGCTCCGAAGGGCAGGGGGAGGCGCGCAAAATCCGCGGGGACAAGGAACGGGACCTGAAGCAGATCGAATCCGAAGCCTACCGTCGCGCCCAGGAAATCATGGGCAAAGCGGATGCCGAGGCCACCCGGATCTATGCCGAGGCCTTCAACGTCGATCCCGAGTTTTACTCCTTCGCCAAGACCTTGGAAGTCTACAGCCACACCATGGATGCCGGAAGCTCCCTGATCCTGGGCACCCAGTCCGACTTCCTAAAATATTTCAAGGAATTCACCAGCACGTCGCCCTGAGGGATGCCGCCGCGGGGCGCAAATCCGCGGCGCGTCC
>DJGG01000004.1:56462-57163 GCA_002432195.1 Desulfobacteraceae bacterium UBA5852 | reverse complement strand
CTGTGGATAAACTGCGCCTCCGCCCGAGACGGGTGGTCGGCTGGCCGGCGGCGCCGACGAGTCGGGGGCGGGGGAATGAGGCTAAGCGGGTGTTTGAGGAATGCACGGGGGGCGCGCGCGCATCCAGAAAGGGCGCGACGCGGGCGGTGGTCTGCTGAACGGCGGGGGAAAATTCGGCAGGCGGCTGGGGCCCCGAGAAAGGGCCCGCCATGGACGACGGACATCACGGCCATCCTCAAATGCCGATCCGCCGCAACTCTTCCCCCGCGAAATCAGAAGATAGGCCAATGCACCGGACACCGATGGCCAGGGTGTCTTGTGCCGCCACCCCACGGTCGAGGGGAAGCGTTTATTTACCCTTTCGTCTTTGGTGGCGCGTCCGGGCCAACAGCTTGCGATGCTTGTGCTTTCTCATCTTCTTGCGGCGCTTCTTGATCACACTGCCCAATCGATCACCCCCTTTCAAATCGCGATTACGGCAAAGCGCCTCCATACCATCCGCTCCCATCCACTGTCCAGACCTTTTTATGGAACACCCAAGCATTTAAGCCCCTTGCCCCTTCCGGCGGAAACCGGAACGGAGCGTTGCCCCACCAGGACCGCAAAAAGAGAATGCGTCTTGCCCCCCCGGATGCTATGGTGGCAGCCGATGCGGTGGGTTGGCCACCGCGCCCAGGTCACCTAGCAGGCTGTGGATAAAC
>DJGG01000004.1:53627-56404 GCA_002432195.1 Desulfobacteraceae bacterium UBA5852 | reverse complement strand
GCCCGATGCTTGTTTATCCACCGCCTGATAGGATCAACACCGGCGCCGATGGCACGAAGCGCCCCAAACCCTGGCGCGTCGGCGCCGCGGACCCCGCGATGACGTCAACTTCTCCGCCGACCTCGGCGCCTGCCGGCGATAAGTTTTCCAGTCGCCAGTTGGAGACGGTGAACGAGGCCGTCGCCCTGGCCGAGGAATTGGTGAGCAACCATTATAAGATGTCCACCAGCCAGTGGCTCAAACGGCGGTATGATGTCCGTTCCCGCATCGACCTCTCCGGCTCGGAGATCGTTGACGGTCCTTTAGCCCAAGTCATCCGCTATGAAGGGCGCCAAGCGGAAACCCCCCTCAACTCGCGGGCCTTCGACTTTTATAAGATTTGCCTGCAAGATCACGCCATCAAAGCAGCCCTGGATAAATCCCCGGAGTTGCAGCTTTACCCCCTGGTAGTGTACGTCGTGGCCCACGAGTTGATCCACATCGTCCGCTTCAGCACGTTTCGCCAGAATTTTCATGCCACGGAGGAGGAACGCTGGACCGAGGAAGGGCGGGTGCACGCCGAAACGCGCAAGATTCTGAACTCCACCGGAATCCCGGGAATGGATGCGGTGCTGAGGTTTTTCAGCCACTGGCAGCAGGCCATGGACAGCCTCCAGGATTTCTGATTTTTTTGTGCCCCACCCCTCTTGACATGCCGATGTCGCTGAGTATTATTTGCCAACTTTGCAGCCGTGAGGACCATTGCGCGGGCATTCCCAGCCGGCACAAACGTTGAGGGAGGTTGACCAAAATGCCCATTTACGAGTACGCGTGTGCGGATTGCGGACAAGTCGTCGAAGCAATCCAAAAATTCTCTGACCGGCCTTTGACCAAGTGTAAATTCTGCTCCGGGAAACTCCACAAGCTGGTATCCCAAAACTCGTTCCATCTAAAAGGCTCCGGATGGTACGTGACCGATTATTCGCGCAAATCAAAGAGTCCCTCCCCCACCGCGCAACAAAAGGAAAGCGGATCCACGCCTGCGCAAGCCAAGCCTTCGCCCGGAGGATCGACAGCAAGCGGTTCATCTGAAAACACGTAACTTGTTGCCCAAAAGCCTGGTGCACCGCACCCGTGCGCGCCCCGATGGCGGAAGCACGAAAACGGTTCCACCCGTGCGGCCGAGGTTGCCTGCCGCAAGGGCACAGGTGTGAAGCTGTTTCGCGATTACGCCAGTGACCGATTTGGGTCTCTGAAATCGAGTGGTTGAGCTTAGGGGGCTCTGAACGCCGGAAGCGATTCTGCCGACGGCGGGTATCACCCCCCGATCCTTACCGGTTGGTTAACTTAAATGAGGAAAAGGAGAGTTGGGAGCAATGAAAATCAGGCCATTGAACGACCGCGTCTTGGTTCAGCGTGTTGAGGAAGAGACCAAAACCAAAGGCGGAATCATCATTCCGGACACCGCCAAAGAAAAGCCCGCCGAAGGCAAGATCATTGCGGCCGGCAACGGACGCCTGGGGGAAGACGGCAAACGCATTGCGCTGGAAGTCAAAAAGGGAGACCGCGTTCTGTTCAGCAAGTATGGCGGCACCGAGGTCAAGGTGGAGGGGGAAGAGTACCTGATTTTGCGTGAAGACGATATTCTCGGCATCATCGAATAATTCGCGAATCCATACTGAAGCGCAGGAGGAGTTAAAAAATGGCGAAGATTATCAAGTACGACATGAAAGCCCGCGAAGCCATGCTCAAAGGTGTCCGCACCCTTGCGGATGCGGTGGTGGTTACCCTCGGTCCCAAGGGCCGCAACGTCGTTATCGACAAGTCCTGGGGGTCACCCACGGTTACCAAGGACGGCGTGACGGTGGCCAAGGAGATCGAACTAGAAGACAAATTCGAAAACATGGGCGCCCAGATGGTCAAGGAAGTCGCCAGCAAGACGAGTGACATGGCCGGCGACGGCACTACCACCGCTACGGTTCTGGCGCGCTCCATTTACGAAGAGGGCCAGAAGCTTGTGGCGGCCGGCAACAACCCCATGTCCATCAAGCGCGGCATCGATGAGGCCGTGGACGCGGCGGTTAAAGAGCTCCACAAGATGAGCAAGCAGACCAAGGACCAGCGGGAAATCGCCCAGGTCGGCACCATTTCGGCCAACAACGACGAGACCATCGGCAATATCATCGCCGAGGCCATGAACAAGGTGGGCAAGGAAGGCGTCATCACGGTCGAAGAGGCCAAGGGAATGGAAACCACCCTGGAAGTGGTGGAAGGCATGCAGTTCGACCGCGGCTATCTTTCCCCCTACTTCGTCACCGACCCGGAAAAGATGGTGGCTTCTCTGGAGGATCCTTACATCTTGATCAACGAGAAGAAGGTCAGCAGCATGAAAGACCTGCTGCCGATTCTCGAGCAGGTGGCCAAGATGGGCAAGCCCCTGGTGATCATCGCGGAGGATGTCGATGGCGAGGCCCTGGCCACCCTGGTGGTCAACAAGCTGCGGGGCACCCTGCAGGTGGCCGCCGTCAAGGCCCCGGGATTCGGTGACCGCCGCAAAGCCATGCTGGAGGACATCGCCATCCTTACGGGTGGGCAGGTGTGCTCCGAGGATCTGGGAATCAAGTTGGAGAATTTGACGCTTGCCGATCTGGGCAAGGCCAAGCGGGTGACCATCGACAAAGACAACACCACCATCGTTGACGGCGCGGGGGCCCGTTCGGCCCTGGAAGGTCGCGTCAAGCAGATCCGGGCACAGATTGACGAAACCACTTCGGATTACGACCGCGAGAAGCTCCAGG
>DJGG01000004.1:35532-53551 GCA_002432195.1 Desulfobacteraceae bacterium UBA5852 | reverse complement strand
CCGCCACCGAAACCGAGATGAAAGAAAAGAAGGCCCGGGTGGAAGACGCCCTCAACGCCACGCGGGCGGCCGTCGAAGAAGGTATCGTTCCGGGCGGCGGGGTGGCCTTGGTGCGCTGCCTCGGGGCCATGGACAAGGTTCGTTCCAAGGTCAAGGGCGAGCTGAAGCTTGGTGTGGACGTCGTGGCGCGGGCCATCGAGGAGCCGCTGCGCCAGATCGCCAACAACGCCGGCATGGAGGGCTCGGTGGTCATCGACAAGGTCAAGAACGCGGAGGGCGCATTCGGGTACAATGCCGCCACCAACGTCTACGAAGACCTGATCGAGGCCGGTGTCATCGACCCCACCAAGGTCACTCGTTTTGCGCTGCAGAACGCGGCCAGTGTCGCCGGTCTGATGCTCACGACGGAAGCCATGATCGCCGATAAGCCCGAAGAAAAGAGCGACAGCCCCGCGCCCGGCGGTATGGGCGGCATGGGCGGCGGTATGATGTAACCGACGCCTCTGTTTGGCCCGCTTCAGACGCAAAAGCCCCTCGGCTCTGGCCGAGGGGCTTTTCTTTCTCCCCCCCTCCGCGGAGCCGGACGCTGGGCCCTCTCCCCTGACAGCTGCGAAATACTTGACAAATCGAGCTTTCGGCGGGTATGATTCTCAATAAAATTCNNCCTACCAATTATCAACCATCAACCTGCCGGGGCATTCTATGCGAAGAGAAACGATCCTTCGAAAAGGCCTGTGGGGTGTGGTGCTGACGCTGATCATCGCCAGCTGGCCGCTTGCGGCTCTCAGCGCCGGAAGCACCTCGATCGACGAACACATCATCGAAACCGAAACCGGCGTCTACTACATCGTGCAGCCCGGGGACACCCTTTGGGACCTGTCCCAGCGTTTTTCGGATTCACCTTGGTTGTGGCCCGATCTGTGGACCGAAAATCAGGAAATCCCCAATCCGCATCTCATCTACCCCGGCGATCGCATCAAGCTCTATCGTCGCGCCGATCGCGATACTCTGGGGGATACTCCTCCCCCCGCGCCGGAGCAGATCCAAAAGATGTTTACCTACATCGACATGGACGCGGTGGGCTTCATCCGCAAAACCGCACTGGCCCCCAGCGGATTTATCATGGATGTGGACCCCCCGAAGAACCTGATCAGCGATTACGATGTGGTCTACATCCGCCCCCAAGGGCACACCTTCGCCGCGGGGCAGCAATTCACCATCTACCGCACCCTCAAGCCCATTAAGGACAACGAAAGCAAGGCGACGATCGGTATCCAGCACTTCCTGCTGGGTGTGGCCGAAGTCACCGAGGTGACCCCCGACATTGCCGTCGCCAAGATCATCAAAAGCTATCGTCCGGTTCAGATTGAGGATATGGTGACCCCTTATATCGAGCGCTCGGCCACCATTGCCCTCCAGGAGAGTGTGCCCGGGTTGTTGGGAAAAGTGATCTGCTCCGAAGAACACCACAAGATGATCGCCAGTGAGATAACGGCCTTCATCGACAAGGGGGAATCGGACGGCGTCGAGGTGGGGCAGCGCTACACCGTCTTCGAGCAGCGCGCTTCGCGCATCATCGACGGCAAGACCAACAAACTGATCCAGCTTCCCCGCACGGACATCGGCTCGGTGCTGGTCCTGCACACGGAGGAGACCACGGCCACGGTCCTGGTCACGCGCTCCCGCACCGGCATCGAACCCTGGACCCCGGTCAGTACACCGTTTTGAGCCGAAACGGACGGCGGCCATTACAGCCGCGCCAGCCGCCAATCACAAGGGGGGTTCCGGTCTTCCGGGACCCCCCTTGTGATATCTTGCGTCCCTGCCGCCCTATCATCGACCGGTAAACGCGCCCTCGCCCTCGGGGCGGAAATTTCCACCAGCACCCCTGCATGGCGGGGGATGGGGCCGGTTTCAGCCGTTTGGCGGGAAAAGGCGTGTATTGACGGCCGCCTGGGACCAGAAACCCCAAGCCTGCTCGAGACGATGGCGCAGGCGTTTACCGGGGCGCCACCGGGGGACGATCAGATCGGCCCCCGGCCCACCACCGGTTTGCGACCAGCCGTGACCCGCAGGACCTCTTCGTAGGTCGTCACGCCATCCAGAAGTTTCTTCAGGGCATTTTCCCGCAGGCTCACCATCCCCTCCTCCTTGGCGCGGATACGGATGTTCTCCACGTTGGCGCGGTGTGTGGTCATCTTGCGGAGGGCGTCCGAGAAGGGCATGATTTCGTATATTCCGATGCGCCCGCGGTATCCGGTGTTGCGGCAGCGGATGCAACCGTTCCCCCGGTACAGCGTCGTGGCGGTCCCGGTGGCGGTTTCCAGGCCGATGGCCTTCAAATGTTCGGCCTCCATCTCGAAGGCGGTCTTGCAGTACTCGCAGATGACGCGCACCAGCCGCTGGGCCACGATCCCGATGAGGGTGGCCTGGACCAGGAAGTGCGGCACGCCGATATCCAACAAGCGGGTAATGCTCGAGGGGGCATCGTTGGTGTGCAGCGTGGACAAGACCAGGTGCCCGGTGAGCGCCGCCTGAATGGCATTCTCCGCGGTTTCCAGGTCGCGCATTTCGCCGATCATGATGATATCCGGATCCTGCCGCAGTATGGTCCGCAATATCGACCCGAAGGTCACTCCCACCGTCTGCTGCACGCCGATCTGATTGAAATTCTCGTGGATCATTTCGATGGGATCTTCCACCGTGATGACGTTGTTTTCAGGGGTGGATACGCGCCGCAGGGCTGAATAGAGTGTCGTAGACTTGCCGCTTCCCGTGGGGCCGGTCACCAGGATCATGCCGTGGGGCATGGTGATGAATTGATTGAATTTGTGCAGATCATCCGGGCTGAATCCCAATCCGTCCAGGTCCTGGACCAGGATATCGGGGTCCATCACCCGCATGACCACCTTTTCGCCGAAGGCCACCGGTACGGTGGAAATGCGGATTTCAATCTCCACCCCCCCCTTGTCCGTTTTGATGCGGCCATCCTGGGGGCGGCGCTTTTCGGCCATGTTCAGGCGGGACAACGTTTTGATCCGGGAGACAATTGCGTTGTGTACCTTCTTGGGCAGTTTGTAGACAGTGTGGAGCACACCATCGATTCGCATGCGCACCAGAACAGTGTCACGTTTGGGTTCGATGTGAATGTCACTGGCGCGCTGGTCAAAGGCGTAAAGGAACAGGTGGTTCACCGCGTTGACGATATGCTGGTCATTGGAAGGCAGCTCATCGCCGGATTTCAATCGCACGTACTGTTCCAGGTTGCCAAGGTCGATGGAAGGGCCCTGGAAGAGATGTTCCGCCGCGGCGATGGAACGCTTGAATCCAAAAAACTCGTTGATGAGCTTGTTGATATCGGTCTTGGAGCTGACCGTCGGCACCACCCGCATGTTGGTCACACGGGCGATGTCGTCCATTACTTCCATGTTGAACGGATTGGGAGTGGCAACGGTCAACTCGCCATTTTGAATGCGGATCGGCAGCACCAGATGCTTCATGGCGAAATTGCGCGGGATGGTGGTGGTCACCACATTGAGGTCGAGTTTCAAGGGATCGATCTTCTGGTACGGGTAACCCCATTCCTGGGCGAGCGCTTGGAAAACGGCCTCTTCCTCCAGGGCGCCGGGCTTCCCATCGGCCCGTGCCGGATGCACCTGGGATATCACGTCGATGATGGTAGGGGCCTCCTGACTGGCGGCCCCCGCGACGCCATCGCCGGAACGGCGCTTGCGCTCCGAATCCTGGGTTAGGGATTCCTGGCGCTTGAGGAGATCCTTGATCTGGTCCCTGGTCAACAGTTTGTGCTTGAAGAGCACACGGCAGACATCCCGTGTGGCAAAGGGGTCCTTAAGATCGGTCGGGGTCGTGGTGGCGGCCTTGTGGCCGGATATGTTCACGTGATTTCCCTGTTGGGTCGGATATTGTGGGTCCATGGAGGTCGTCCGATTCCTCTGACTGGCCGTGAATTAAAGGTGACCGAGGCTCATTCGGTGTCGCGGCCCGCAGCTTGCGGCTCGCGCGGCGCTCTATCCCGACGGATGAGCCGCCACGGCCGGCAGGAAGCCTTTTCGTGTGGCATTCTATCACGTTCGGTCGATGGGGCAAACAGCGATGGATGCAACAGCCCTTCCCGGGCGCGGCCTTCTCCTGCGACTTGTCGGGTGAGGCGCTTGCCGCACGGCGCATCCCGGCGGCCATGGCTCCAGCCGCCGGGGTGCAAGGCATGGGAAGTCTCCTGCCGCCGTGCCGCGCAAACGGCGGGCGGAAAGGACCTCGGAGCGGAAGTCGGCGCATCGCGGTGGCGGCAGGCGGCAGGCGGCGGGTGTCCGGGTCGATCGAAGCAAGGCCCGACGGGTTGCAGACCCGCCGTATGCAGGAAAAACAGGATCAACCGAGGCCCGGTCAAGCCGGCTCGGTCACGGGACGGCCTTGCAGGTCGGATTTGATTCTGGCGGCCCACTCCATAACGCGGTTGACCATGGCAGCGTGCCGATCTTCCCGACTTAGCAGCAGGAATTCGTCCCGCTGGCCGATGACGAAATCCAGGACCGGTACATCGGCAGGCTCTCCGGTGCGGCCCACGCCGCGAAGCAGAACCTTCAAGTGATTCAACAAGGCCTCAAGGGTCTGCGGCGAATCCGCCAGGCGGTACAACTCCGCATCGGCAAATCCATACTCGTTTAAGGCACTGCGCAAAACCGAACGCGCCAGATCCCCCCCCAGCAGGGCGACAAAGATATGGATCTCGCGTTCCAAGGACAGGAGGTACTTGAGTCCCATATCGGCGGTTTCGGTTTGGGAAGTCTCCAGCGCCTCGAGCAGGCGGCGGTGGATGCTGCGGATTTTTTCGAAGAATGCCTCCTTGCGCTGATCGACCATCATCAGGGCTGCCGCTGCCGCTTCGCGATTGAGTCCTTCCCGTACCAGAAAGACTTCTTCGGGTGTGATCTCAATCTCGATCTCCAATTCCTTGTTGTAACGCCGGAGAAGCAGATTGGCCAGCATAATGGCATTCCGGTCAGAAAAGCCGACATCATTGGGACGGGCCAGAAAATCGTCCAGCAGGATCTCCAATGCCTTTTCCGGCCGTTTGAGCTTGACGAAGTAGAGTTGCAGCGCGTTCAGAAACGCCAAGCGATCTTCGCGCGGCAGCGGTTGCTTGAGGTAGTGCCATAAAATATCGAAAACTTTCTCTTCGTGGAGCGAAAAGGCCGCTACATTATCTTCAAATCCGGGCCTAAGGAAGCGCCCGTTCACCGCGAAACAGCTTTTCAGCAGTTTGATGATTTCCCGCACGTCCAAAGGGGACATGTCAAATTCCCGTGCCAGAATTTCGAAATCCCGGCTCTGGAACCGAACATCGGCATCCCCGATATGGAGCATTTTGTAGTGGGTTGCCCGTCGGTCGCAATAAAATCCCAGGAGTCGTGCGATACCGGGTGCCAGAGGCCCGAGGTCGCTCCAGTGATCGGCGTGGAACAACCGCGCCTTGCCGCCCTCCACGCTCAGCTGCTCCAGCACGCTTTCGCCCACCTGGTGCATGCGCCATTGAAGATTGGCGATGATTTCGTCTGTAATCATCTCCTTTTTGGGCCGATCATCCGCGGCACTCAAGAGCTCGGAGACTCGTTTCAGACGTTGGCCCAGATCGACGGCGCTAAGCTCGGCGAAGTCGCTGCCATAGACGGCATTGAAGGTTATGGCCTGTTCCAGTGGCGAATGGCCGTAACGATCCAACACGATTCGGGCGACCTGGGCTTTGCCTTTGGGCAATTTGTTCTGGTCCTTGTTCAGCACCAGCCATTGGATGTTGTTGACCTCCAAAGGGGGTTTGATCAGCTTGGCGCCCAGGTTTTTGACCCCCGAAATGGCATTGTAAACGCTGGCATAGCGATGCGCCCCCGCAGAAGCGTCGGACTGGGTGATCCACTCGCACACTTCCTTGACCAGGCTTCCCATGGCCTCGACCGAAATCCGGTTGAGACCCGCCAGCAAGGTCAGGTTCACGTCCGGCTGGTTTTTCTCGTTGCGCATGACAGGAGTCGCGATCCTCCGCCCGCGATCCGGGATGAGAATATCGGTATTGCCCGCCAGGGCCGCCTTGTATTGCGCCAACATGGCCACGGCGTACCGCACCAATCCCATTGCCTGCGGCGAGTTCTCGGGCATGCGCAGGAAAAAGGTGACGATGTCGTGGGCGGCGAAGGTGTCGAAGGCCTTGCTCATCAGCGCTTCGAGATACGCCAGGCGATCCCCTTTGCGGCGGATCATGCGCGCCACGCTTTGCCGATCCATGACAATATCGCTGAAAAGCACTTCGTAGTCCGGCCGGGAACCCCGATGGCGCTCCACGGAAGACACACCTTTGACGCGGATCAGGAGGGGGCCTTTGATTCCGGGGCGATCGGCGAGTTTGAGGATACTCTTGCTGATCTGGCGGTAAGGGTCTAGGTGCAGCGGATCATCAATGGTGGTTTCTTCGGCATATGGCGTCTCGTCGGCGGCCGGCAGGCTTCGCAGGCAGGCGCTCAGAACGTGCGAAAATTCCACCAGCAAGGTGATCAGCGCTTCGCTGCGCCCGTGGCTGTCATAGAGGCTTTCCCGAATCAGGACTTCTTCCTCAGGCATGCGAAACCACCGTCCTTCCTCCTCCAGCGGAGTCACGCGCCGTCAAGGTGCGCGCAACCCGCCATGGCGCGAGGGTGTCAAGGCCGCAGCAAAAGTATTGTGGCATAAAATATTAATGAAACCAAGAAAAACCACATGGCTCCCGATACCGGGAGCCTGTTATGGAAGCCGTCCATCAATGCCGGCATGGCGGCTGGAGGCGCCTCGGCATGCCCGTAGGCCGCCTAAAGTCCGGGGCAAGCCGCGGAGGGCTGCCGCGCCCCTCCCGTTGGCTTATTGGGCAGCCGTTTCGCTCAGGCTCTGATCCAGCGCAGCGCACTCCTTGGTGAAGGCCTCGCGCCGCGTTTCATAGTCGCGAATACGGTCGTTGAGTTGCTTGACGCGGCTTTCGTAATCCTGGCGGGCTTTCACGTCGCGCGCCGCCAGTCCCTTGAGTTTTTCTTCCTTCTCCTGGAGAAGCTTCTGCTTGGCATCCATCAGCTCGGCATATTCCTGGTCGAGGGTGCGCTTGGTGGCCTCCAGGCGCTCCACGGTTTCGGGATCCGCCGCGAAGGTCTTGATGGGTGGCTCCTCCGGTGCCGCCTCCGTCGCCGGTTCCCCTACCGCCGGCGCTGGCGCCGGCGGGGGCTGGGCCTCCTCGTAAACCGCCACTTGCGGGCGTTGCGCCTCCGGCACCTCGGCCAGATTATCGGTAAACCGCAGGTTACCCCCGGCATCCGTGTACCGGTAATACTCGCCCCAGGCTACCAGGGGCGACAGCATCACGATCAATACCACCAGAAATACCCGTCCCATTGCCCTCATGGCGCGTCCTCCGAAAACACCCACATGTCTTCGATCTCCCCCTGCTCGTTCAGCGTGTACCGCACGCGGTCGCCGACCTTGAAAAAATAGAGCGATACCGCCCGCTGGTGCCCCTTGTCGAAGAAGGTGGCATCCCGTGCAATGCGGAAGAGCATGTCATCGATGACGATCTCCTCGGTGCTGATCATTTCGTCGATGCGCGCCGATCCAAGGCCGGTTCCGGGCACGCTCGGAGCCGGATTCACGGTGAGGATCTCCGTGTTCTGGGCGTAAGCCTCGGCCGCGATCCCCATCAGCGACGCGATGATGAGCCATCCCGCTATTCTGTACGCCGTATTCATGTTCTCCCCCTCCACGGGCCTGGGTTACCAATTGCGCCAGTAATAAATGCCGATCTGCTCGCCCGCGATGATTTCATCCTCGGTTCCGGCGTTGGACGTGCTGAAGAAGAGCCGGTCCCAGGCGGAACCCGAAATGTTCAACACCGCCGGGGTGTACCAGAGCCCCGTGCGCCGCATACCGGTGGGCGCCACCCAGATGGGATTGCTGACAGTCCCGATGTTGATGAGATCGCCCGCATCCACCCGCCCGTCTCCATTGATGTCGAAAGTCGCCGTGGTCGTGCGTCCTCCGGTACAGGCATCCATGGCAAAGATGATGGAATCCCCGCCCGTGGAGCAGGGCGAATCGGAGGGTATGGTGGGAACCACCATCACCGCCCCGCCCTGGATGAGGACGTCGTTGACCACCCGTTCGCCGTTACCCGGCAGGTCATAGTACCAGCCCGCGTGGCTGCCTGCGGCATTGGCCGGATTGAACCAGTCGATGGCGTTGTCCGTGAGCACGATTATTTCCGAATCACTGTACACCACGTTCTGGTTGAGCAGGGTCACTTTCAGGTCGACGGCCTGGGCCGTGATGATTCCGGTGTCGTTAACCGTGCTGACACTCAGACTCCCCCCCGGGGGGTCCGTGCGCACGACGACATTGGTGCCGCTCGCCGAGGCGCGCACATCCGGCACCCCGTAGGTCGCGTTGTTGATGCACAGGGCAAGCCCGGAGGCCCCGTCGAAGGACCGCGTGCTGGCCATCGTCAGGGCCGCGCGGGTGAAGGTCACGCCCTCAATGGCCACGGAATCGCCCAGGCCGGCCAGGCTCACATCGATGCTGTAAATGGTCTGGTCCGTTTCCGGCATCAGGGGGTTGCTCAGCAGGTTCGTCAACTGCCGGTTGGTATCGAAGGCCCCGAGAAACTTGGCCGTGGGGTTGCGCTTGTCGGCGCTGTTGGTGAGGGGATTGAGCTTCTCCCATGATTCGGCCCAGTCCCAGATGCCATATACGCTCTGGACGCTGCCGGCATCGTTGAAATCGTCCAGCCCCAGGAAGCGGCCGGTGCCGAAGATCACGAGATACCCGTAGCGATCGGCGCGGCAGTGGGCCATGATATCCGGCTGGGTGGTGATGGGCTGGCGGAAGCCGGCCTGGTTTTTGGCCTGGAACAAGGGCCGCGGAGCCCCGGTGCCGTCGGCCTGGGCGTTGTAGGCCACCTTCCAGGCGCTCACGTTGTCGGCGCGAAGATCGAACTTCCAGAGATTGCCCAGGAGGTCGCCGGCGTAGGCGAAATCCACCTTGCCGTCCAGGTCGGTGTCCACCAGGGCCGGTGACGAAAGCCCGTTGCAGTTGGGGGCGGCCCCACCCGAGTAGGTCCGGATCTTGGTGGGCGTGGCGGAGGCCAACTCACCGCTGCTGGTCAGGCGCAGCACGTAGAGGGCCGCATCCCCGTTGGCGCTGCTGTAGCCGTTGCCGAAGATCACCACCCAGCCGGCATAGGAGTTGACGATATAGGCCTGGCTGTAACTGTAGCCCATGTCGGGATCGATGGCGGTGTTTTCCGGGTCCGAGTTCACCGGGTACTCCCACTTCACCAGGGGCGCCGCATCGCTGCTCTCGGTGAAGGGCGGAGTGGTTCCCGCGGCTCCGGTTTTGGTGCTGAGGCTGGAGATGTCGAGGCCGAAATACCCCCGCCCGCCGCGGCCCAGCCCGCCCACCAGCATGGTGGCGCCGCTGCCGAGTTTCTTGATGTAGGGCTCGCTGTCCACGAAATACTTGTGGACGTAAGGGTCTTCGCCGAGCAGATGGAGGTTCTTGAATACCAGGTTGGGCACATAGGCGAAGATCTCGACGCCGTCGGACTCCCGGAAGGCGTGCATCATGCCGTCGTTGGCCCCGGCGAAGATGACCCCGGGTTCCTCGCTGTCCCAGCGGTAGGACATGGGGGAGGCATGCACGATGTCCCCCAGCATTCCGGACCGGTCGCGGAAGAGACCGCCGTTGCGGACCTCCCCGCCGGCATCCCCCCGCAGGTAGTTCACCAGGGACTGAGCGATGGTGGCGTTACCGTTGAGCAGGGCTTTCTGGGCCGCGCTGAGGCTGTCATAGGCGAAGGGCACACCGGTGAGGCTGGCGTCGTTGTAAGTAATGATCTGCCGGTTGGCCCACCCCTTGGTGTCCAGTCGGGCCGAAGCCGACCAGTCCACCTGGTCCACGTAGTTGCCCAGGGCATCCTGGGTCTGCAGGACGTAGCCTAACGTGGCATGCAGGGGCTTGGCTTCCACGTCACCCACCCACTCGCCGGGGATGTAATTGGCCTGGAAGAGATAGCTGTCGCTGCGCAGTTCCTGGGTGTTGATGGACACCGAGGCGCCCGTGGCCTTGTGTCCCTGGATGTCGGCCATCACGCGCAGGAGGGAGCTCACCAGGGTCTCGGGGCTCTCGGCCGAAAGGAACAGCCCCCGGCCATTGACGCTGGCGTGATAGAGATCGTCGATCCTCCGGGGCTGGGTGGTGGGCGCCGACCAACTGGGGCAGGCCGGCGTCGGGCAGGAGGAGTCGCTGGGCGCGCACCGGGGCAGGCAGTCGGGGTAGTCGTCCGGATTGAGGTCACCGGTGACCCCGAAGGCCACTCCGTAGGTCACCATGTGCTGGTGGGTGGCTCTGTCCTGGTTATGCACCGGGACCACGTTCGAGAGGCTCCGGTTCAGATCGTTTTCGTAGTAGTACATGGCGATGTCGGCCAGGGTAGGGCTGGAACCCGAGTTGGGTCCAGTGAATACCCCCATGTCAAATTCCGAATCCTGGCCCAAACGGTCTATTCCGTCGCTGTCGGTGTTGCCCACGGTGGGGCTCACCGTGGAATCGCTCGCGTTGTAGTAACCATCGGTCATGGCGATGACAAAGGCCCGCTGGCACCCGCCGCCCTCGGCTTCCGAGGCCCAGGGGGGCGTGCCCCCGTCGGGTATCTGGCCGGTGTTGCCGCTGTCGTGCAGGTCGTAGTACTGGCCGATGTTCTGAAGCCCCCGGCGCAGGGGCGTGCCGTCGTAGGAGTAGATGCTGTAGATCCAACTGAGCAGGGTGTTGGTGTCGTCGGGCAGGCCGTCCACGTCGATGTTGACCACCCCGTGGTTGACCCGGTTCCAGATGGTGGCCACCCCGATCTTGGCCGCGCTCATCTCCTCCACCACCTGCCCCAGGGCCGACTTGGCCGTGAGCTCCCGGCGGCGGTAGAAGGAGAACCAGTTGGCGAAATTCTGGCGCACCTGGTCATAGGTGAGGAGGTTGCCCTCGGCGTCCCGGGGCCGGATGGCCGGGGTGGCCGCCATGGCCTCGAGGCTGTCGATCTGGGCATCCGTCAACGGCGTGGCGGACAGTTCCCCTGCCTCCACGCGTTCGTCGCCGTCATCCGTGAATTGGTAGATCTCGAATTCGGCGCCCGCCGCCCCGTGGGCATAGGGCAGGTTCACCAGGAACACCTCCCCGTTGTCGCGGTCGCCGTCGTTGTTGGTATCCTGCCACACGTAATAGTGGGCCACGGGGATAACGACGTCCTGGGGAATGGGGATGGCATCGAAGTTGAGGGTGGCGATGGTTTTCCACTGGCTGTGGTAGGTCCGTTGGTTCAGGTAATAGGGGCCGCTCACCACACCGCCGCTGCGCTTGATGTCGTAGCGTGCGGAGGTGGCCGCATCCCGGTATTCCGGCACCCAGACCTGGACCTCGTAGTTGCCCGCCGTGGGCACGCTGAAATACCAGGTGCAGTCGTTGTAGTTGCTCCAACGCGACAGGGACGTCCCCAGGTGGGCGCTGCCCGCGGTCCACTCGTTCCAGCCGGTGTCATGGATGAAGTACCCGTCCGCGCCGCCGTTGGCCCCGCCGGAGTTGTCCACCCGGATGGTGTGACCGTCGCTGACACGCACCAGCTGCACGGCATCGGCAAAGGTCACCTGGCTGGTGCCCGTCACCGAGCGCACCTGGACGTACTGGTAGCTGCCCGCGCTTCCGCTGTTGCTGATGGTGGTGAAGGTCAGCGACATGGGGAAGGTGGCGCTGTTCACCGGGTTGAGGCGCGGGTAGTCCGGATGCGCGTTAACGGCCAGGCTGCCGCCGCTGCCGGCCGTGCCGCTCAGGGTGTTCCAGCGGGGCCAGGGGTCGTACGCCACTCCGGGGTTGAAGTACATCTTGTTGTGGTCGTACCACTGGGAGCGCCAGAGCTTGCGCTCGGCATCCGTGAGGGCCCGGTCGGAGGCGGTGTAGGTATTGTCGGTGCTGTAGCCCCCCAGGGATAAGGGGTAGAGGTAGGAGCGCCAGTTGGTGCGACTGCCGTTGCTGCCGTCGAAGCGCCCCTCGTCCCCGCCCCGCACGATGACCTCGAAGTCCATGGAGCCCGAGTCGTCCACCAGGAACATGACCAGGGGCGGGGCGGCCTGAGCCTGGGTCTCCAGGGGAATTTCCGACGGCACGACGCAGGTGACCTCCGTGCCGTTGCACTCCCGGTCGCCGTCGTAGCAGTCCTGATCGATGCCGTCGCCGCAGATTTCGGGAGCCCCGGGATAAATGGAGCTCGAAGCCACTCCCAGGGGGTCGCCGGGGTCGTCCATGCAGTCCCCCTGGCTGGGGGAATAGCCGTCACCGTCCTGGTCCTCGTCGTCCGTTCCGCAGACATCGTCGGCCATGCCGTTGCAGTTCTCGTCGACGTCGTTGCCGCAGGTTTCGTGCGCTCCCGGAAAAATGTTGGGATTGTTGTCGTTGCAGTCCACGTCCGCGTCGAAGCCGTCGGCGTCGGCGTCCGGTGACGGCGCCTTGAAGACCGCCGTGATGCTCTTGTCGCCGTTGATCAGGATGCTGGCGCTGATGCCGGTGCCGGAATAGCTCCCCTCCCAACGGTAAAAGGCGAAGCTCGTGTCCGGGTTGGCCGTCAGGACCACGGTCGTGCCGCTCTGGTATATGCGCTCGTAGACCTGGTTGGCGGGGTCGTCGCTGGGGCCCGGGGCGCCGGCGGGGTCCAGGGTGATGCTGCCGGTGGCGCCACCGCTGTAACTGGCCGTGTTCAGGGTCAGAATGAAGGTCTTGGAGGAATAGACCCCTGTTACGGAAGGATTGGTGGTGGTGGAGCTGTTCACCGCGAAGGCGATGGGGTCGGGGGAAGTCCACCCCGTGACGGTCTTGAACTCCACCATGTAACCGCTCACCTGGCAGTCCAGGCCGATGGATGAGCCGCTGTCGCGCCAGGTGTCGTCGGGCACGTACTTGGTCCCCGGGTCGGGGTTGCTGGAGTCGAAGACCCGCCATTGGGCGCCTTCGGCCACGGCTTCGGCCGGCAGGATGTTTACCGTGAAGGAGTTGTCCCGGAAATCCACGGAAAAGGAGCCGTCTTCCGTCACCGCCGGGAAGGTGTAGAGAGCCCCTGAGCCTTGGGAAGCACCATTGGCCACCACCTCGCGGACGCAATAGACCGCGGTGTTGCCCGCCGGGGTCCCCGGGGAGTGGGGCACCGCCGTAAAGGACGGGGTGCTGTTGTGGTCCACGATGATCTCACCGCTGCTGCCCTCGGGCTCCAGGCCCACCCCGGGCACGTCCAACTGCCCATTGCTTCCCACTGTGTAGGTGATCCGGTGCTTGAAGACGGCATCCACGGTGGTGTCGGCCGTCACGTTGGTGAGGGTGTAGGTGCCGCTCCCGGCGCCGTCGAGGGCCCCGGTGGTAAGCACGACGCCTGCCGGGGCCTCGATGGCGTGATCCCAGGTCAGGTCGAAGGTGATGTTTTCGCCGTTGTTGACCACCGTGGTCCCCAGGGGCGAAATGGTGCCGCTGGCCGTGGCCGTGGCGACGACGTTCCAGTCGTTGTCATCGATGGTCACCAAGGCGCTGTCGGCCGCCGGGTTCACGGTCACTTGCCCGCTGGTGGGGCCTGTGAGGCGCACCGTCAGGACCTCGTCGGGCCGCTCCACCACGAGATCCTCCAGCGTGGCGATTTCCAGCGGCATCGTCAGGGTGGCGCCGTCGTCCGGAAACACCACGGCGGGAGGTGCTCCGTGGTCATCGGCTGTAACCGTCCCCTCCACCACGTAGCTCACCGTGATGGGCCCCACGCCGGGTGCCAGGGCGCGGCTCAAGCTCACCTGGAATTGCGCCGGAAGACTTTCCATGACCGTCCCGGCCACCGGGGCAATGCTGATTTCGGCCAACGTCGCATTTTCAATGGTGACGCTGGCCGCACTCGTGCCGCCCGCGCCAACGGTCACCTGGGGGTGGCCCGCTGCCTGGGTGAGGGTATAGGTCAGGACCTCGGGGTTTTCCACCAGGTCGTCCGCGGCAATGGGAACGGAAATGGTAGATGTCAGAGACGTGCCACTGTTGACGTCAAAGGTTCCGCTGGCGGCATAGGGCACGTGGTCCGCAGCGCTCACGTCCCCGGTGATGGCGTAGTCCACCGTGCGGCTGACCCCGATATCCAGCAGGTTGCTGATCGTCAGGGTGAAATCCGCGGAGCCGCCTTCGGCCACCGTGGCCGGCGACGGGGCGGTCAGCGCAATTTCGCAGGTAGTCGCGTTGACCACCTGGGTGGTATCCTCCAGGGGACCTGCCAGGGCAACCTGGCCCGCCGGAGCCGGGTTCGACAGGGTCAAGGTCAGGTTCTCGGCATTTTCCACCAGGGCATCCGCCGCAATGGGCACCGCGATGGTGAATTCCGGGGCGGAACTGCCGTCGATGGTGAGTGTGCCGCTCACCGGGAAGGGCGTGATGTCGGCCGGCCCGACCCCGGTGATGAGATAGTCGACGCTGCCGCTGAAACCGGCCGCAATGGCGTTGTCGACGGTCACCGTGAAGGTGGCCGTCTGCCCCTCGTTGACCGTGGCCGGACCGGTCAAGCCCGTGAGGGTGGCGATTGTGGTGTTCTCGATGGTCACCGCCGCCGTGTCCCCCGCCCCCACGGTGATGTCCGTGCGGTCAGTGCCCGTCAGGGTCACCGTGAAGTCCTCCGCCGGCTCCACCAGGGCGTCATCCGCGATGTTCACCGTGATCGTCGCCGTCCCCGGCGCCGTCAGGGTCACCTGCCCCGTGCCCGCGTCGCTGAAATCCGTCCCCAGCGTGGCCGCGCCCCCAGTGAGGGCGTAGCTCACGTCCACGACCTCGCCGTCCTGCACGCCGCCTGCCAGCGACACCGTGAAGGCCACCGTCCCCGCCGTCTCGGCCACGCTCGCGCTGGCCGGCGCGATCCCCACCGTGGCCGTGTCATTGGGATCGGCCGGTATGGTGACGCTTGCCGACCCGGCGATCGTCACGGAATCGAAAGGATCGGGATCGATAAGGGTTATGGTGAGGAGTTCGTTGGGTTCCACCAGGTTGTCATCGACGATGTCCAAATCATCGACGCTGGGGAAGTCCCCGTTATCCAGCATGACGCTACCCGTGAGCGATCCAGGGTTCACGTCACCCGCCGTGATGCCGGCGCCGGAAAGGGTATATTCGACCATTACCGCGCCGGGCAAAGGATCGCCCGCCAGGTTGAGCTGAAAAGCCGCCGTCCCCCCTTCGGCCACATCCCCCCCCGAGTAGGAAATGCTGATGGAGGAGGCCGCCAGCGCCGCCGCAGGTGCCAGGAAGCAGACCGATACGAGAAGCATCAGAATCAGCTTGTAGCGTTCAGGATATTTGGCGGATTTCATATGCGTTCCTCCTGCCCTGGTGCTCGAACGGCTTTCCTGGGCGCAATTGAATGCTGGGACACGGCGTTGGATCGTTTTGGAAATGGGTGGTCCACGGCAACCTGCAAGCTAATTGATGGCCAGTTTGCGCTTTTTCCCGGCTTCGACGATCGGCCGGCCCATGCGGTCGTTGTTCATGCCGAACACCGCATAGGTGCGCACCTGGGTCTTTTTGGTCATCACCATGGACCCCGAGACACCGCGCTCGAGCACGGCGAAGGCGACGGCTCCGCCTGCCTTGACCGTGGATTCCACCGCGGTGTCGTCACCATCCGCGCCGTCGAAATCCCAGTTTTCGACTCTTGTCAGGTCCGGTCCAGGGGCCACGAACACCCAACCCGGAACTGGGGGCCGGCTCACCAGGTCGGCTTCAGGCCGAGCCATTAAAAGTTCCACCCCTTCCATGCAGGCCCCCTCCGCATTGTAGAAGGCCATCTTGCCCTGGATCTCGTTGCCGGCGATGAGGACTTCGGTGTTGCTCGTCCGGGTGGCCAGAATGCCGATCAAGGTCAGCAGGGAGAGCACCATCAGGGCCAGGACTATCGCGGAGCCCCTGGTATTGGAGATCGGTTGCATCAAGCCCTTCATTTTCCGGTTCCTTTCCATCGTCGCCGCCCGCACGGCCGTCCGTAGCGGCATCCACAGATCTTTACCCCGACCGGCCTTCACTCGTTGACCTGGAAGAGGTTGCGGCAGATGACCTTGGTGGCATAGGTGCGCTGCAGGAGGCCGTCGCGACCGGCCGGTTCCTCGACCGTCAGGGAGATGTGCACGGCCCGGATGTCGGCGAGGGTGGCGGTTTCGGCATCGTCCGCGTCGAAGTAACGGAAACGCAGCGCCTGCACGTTGTTCACCAGGGACTGGGTCAGCTGGCTGGCGGACCCCTCGTAGCGCCTCTCCCGCAGGGAATTGTCCGAAGCTTCAAAAAAATAGCCCACGCGCTCGGAATTGCCGTCGTCAACCGTGCCGTTGGCCTCGGTCTCCCCGGAGGCCCTGTCGACGCGGTCCGAGGTGAATTGCATGTCGGTGGCGGAAGCCCGTTCGAAACCGAAAAAGTCCGAGCCCGACTCCGTGGGGTTGAGGCCGGCCAGGCGGATCTCCTTGGCCATGAATTCCACCGCCATGCGGGCGGTCTGCTGGGCTCCGGCGGCCACGTCCTGGGTGGTGTAGGAGCGCCTGAGGGGCAGCATCACCCCGTATGTGGCCGCCATCAGAACGCTCAACATGGCGACCACCACCAGCATCTCCACCAGGCTGAAGCCCGCCGCCCGGGAATTGCCGGCGCCGGATTCCTTGCATGACTCCCTGAGGATGGCCATAGCGGCTTTCATCAGTTCCTCCTGAAAGATCGGGCCAACGATTCCAGCACCACCGTGCGGTTTCCCCCGTGGACCGTGGACCATTGCACCTGCACCGTAACCTGGCGGGAGTTGGCCGCCAGGGAAGCATTCGCCGGCACGGCGATGGTGGTGGTACGGTTGTAGATCCCCGCCCCGGGCGTGCCATCGGCCTCGAGGTTATTTTCCATCTCGTCGGCCAGGGTGGTGACGTCCTGAACGCTTTTGAGCTCCTCCATCTTCTGCTGGGCCAGCATGACGGCTTCCGTGATGGTGTTGCCATTGGTGGTGTTGCGCACGGTGCTGATCTGCATGCGCGCCACCGCCAGGATACCGATGGACAGGATGGACATGCCGATGAGCACATCGATCAGGGAAAAGCCTTGCGCGTTCTTGCCTGGGCCCGGAAACCGTTTCATTGGCGTGCTCCCATGGGATGGGGTAGGGCGCCGCGCGCCTACTCGGTGCGGATGCGCCCGAAGGTGCTCACGATGACATCGATCTGGGTGCCGGAAGTGTTCACCAGGCTCACCGTTCCGGAATTCCCGTTGGGGACCCCCCGGGAATTGAATTCCATGCGGCTGCCCGGGAAGGTGGTGGCCGACATGGTCACCCCCGGCGGATAGGTGGGGTTCGACAGGATCCGTTCCCCGGCATCCAGGGCATCGTTGTCGTTGAGATCGACGTATACCCGGTAGGAATTGGCGTTGAACTCCATCCCCACCATGCCGTTATCCTTGATGGCCCGCAGCTTGGCCATTTCGAAATCCGCCCGCAGGTTGCTGGCCGCTCCCCGGATGCGCGCGCCTTCGCGATAGGACAGGAAGTTGGGGATGACAATGGCCGCCAGGATCCCGATGACCGCTATCACGATGATCATTTCGATTAGGGTGAAGCCTGCGTCCTTTTTCATGCGTATCTCCCCGGGGTTGTGAGCCGTCCAGATTCAAGCAAAATTTATGCCCTGAATCCCGAAATGCGCGCGGAAGGCGTGCCGATCGAGCCTCGGAACCTATAACAAATTGTAATATTTGACTAATGGACATCAGGCGGTTCAGGTGAGCGCAGCGCCTCATGGGGAGGTGGGCCCATCGAACAGGGGCGGCGTGGGGGATGATGAAAAACTTTTAAGGATGGGCATTAAAAAAATTTAATAGTTCAACAGCCTGTGGATAAACAAGTACCGGGTCGCAAGGCAAGGCGCGG
>DJGG01000004.1:29079-35501 GCA_002432195.1 Desulfobacteraceae bacterium UBA5852 | reverse complement strand
AAGGGTTGTGAGCATTTTCTCGAGGGTCGCAACGCAGCCTTTCGGCCCGAGACCCAGTTTATCCACAGGCTGTTAATCGGCCACCCCGCACGGGCCAACTCGGAAGGCGGCAGGTCATTGCAGGCTGGCCACCGCATTGCGGAACATGCGCAGACCGGGTGTGGGCTCGTCCGTGAGGCTTTCCAGGCCCTTGCGCCGCCGGACCTCCCGCTCCCGGGTCCACAGGGGGTGGTTGGTGGGGTCGTTGAAGGCCTCGGGATGGGGCATGAGGCCGAAAATCCGTCCGGTGGGGTCGCAGATGCCGGCGATGTCGCCGATGGACCCGTTGGGGTTGTGCGGGAAGGCCCCTCCGGCCGGTTGCCCGCCGGGTTTGGCATAGCGCAGGACCACCTGGCCGGACGCCTCCAGGCGCGCCACCACCTGGGAATCGGCGTAGAGTTTGCCTTCGCCGTGACGCACCGGCAGGTCCAGGGCACCCAAGCCCCGGGTGAAAACGCACGGGGATGCGGCCGTCACCAGAAGATGCACCCAATCGTCCCGGAAGTTGCCGCAATCGTTGGTGATCAGGGCCACCTGCCGGCTCCGGTAATCCCCGTCGAAACCGGGCAGCAACCCGATGTTCACCAGGGCCTGGAAACCGTTGCAGATGCCGATGATCAGCTTTTCCCGCCCCACGAACTCCAGGAGCTGGTCCCCGATGTTGGTCTTCAGACGCACGGCCTGGAGCACGCCGGCCCCGTGGTCGTCCCCCCAGCCGAACCCGCCGCCGAAGGCCAGGACCTGGAAATCCGCCAGCCGCACGCTGCCGTCGATGAGGGCGTTGATGTGTACGCGCACGGCCTCCGCCCCCGCCCGGTCGAAGGCAAACGCGGTTTCCTGGTCGCAGTTGAGGCCGTAGCCGGTCAAAACCAGTGCTCGCACCCGCTTCATACCAGATCTCCCAAGGGTTTTTTCCAGGCGGCTTTCAGGTCCGCGACGGCCAGATCCACCAGGGGAGCTCCGCCCCGTCCCGTGATGACGAGGGCCGGCGCCGCGGTCACCTCACCCACGCGGGCCCAGGGCAGGCCGCCCAGCATATTTTCGAAAGCCTCCTGTTTGGCGGGGTCCACGGTGACGATGAAGCGGCCGGCGGATTCGGAAAACAGCAGCCGGTCCGGCCGTTCCACACCTTCCGCCGGCACCGCCTCCAGGTCCACGCGCAGGCCCAGCTCCCCGCCCATGGCCACCCAGGCCAGGTGAATCCCCAGCCCGCCCCGGTAGACCCCGTGGACCGAAGCGGCCAGGGAGGCCTCCACGGCCTTTTGCAACGCCCGGTAGACCGGCAGGAACTCCGCGGGGCACACCCGGGGGACGTTGCGCCCCGTATAGCCCAGGTGCTCGTAGTACTCCGAGCCCCCCAGTTCGTCACGCGTGGCCCCCAGCACGTAAACCCCGTCCCCCGGCACCTTGGCGTCCATGGTCGTGCAGCGGCGCACGTCCGGCACCACGGAGATGGTGGCGAACTGCATGGTTTCCGGCGCCGAGATCTTGTGGGTGACGCCGTAGCGCCCCGGCAGGTGCCCGTCCACATACATGCTGTCCTTGCCGGAGAGCAGCGGGATGCCGTAGGCCAGGCAGAGGTCCTTCAACGCCCGGCAGGCGCGCACCAGCTGGGCCGCCTTGAAGCGTCCGTCCGGGTTCTTCACCGCGTCATACTGGATGCTGGGCCAGCAGAAGTTGTCCACCCCGCCCACGTGCTCCAGGTCCCCGCCCACGGCCAGCACCCGGCGCAGGGCCTCGTCGATGGCGTTGGCGGTCATGTGGTAGGCATCGATGGCCGAGTAGGCCGGCTGCAGCGCCTGGGCGAACGCCAGGCCCCGCCGGGAGGTGAGCACGGGACGGATCACGGCGGCATCACTGGGGAGGTCCCGCCCCGCCCCCACCAGGGGCTTGATGACACTGCCGCCCTGGACCTCGTGGTCATACTGGCGGGTGATCCACTCCCGGGAGCAGATGTTGGGCCGGGCCAGCATATCCAGGAGCAGACCCTGGACGTCGGCCGGCAGTCCCACCACCGGCTCCTCCAGCCCCCGGGCTTCCGGCGAGCGCCACACCGCCTCGAATTCCCACTGGGGGAAGCCCGCTTCGAGCAGATCGAGGTCCACGTGGGCGCAGGGCTGGCCCCGGTAGGCGATGTGCAGCTTGCCCGTGTCTGTGTACCGGCCGATGACGGTGCTCTCCACGGCATGCCGCCGGGAAAGGGCCATGAAGCGCTCCAGGTCCGCGGGCCGCACGGCCACCGTCATGCGCTCCTGGGATTCGGAGACCCAGATCTCCCACTGGTCCAGGCCCTCGTACTTCAGGGGGACCTTCTCCAGCTCCACGTGGGCGCCCTTGGAAAACCGCGCCGACTCCCCGATGGAGGACGACAGGCCGCCGCCGCCGTTGTCCGTGATGAATTGGATCAGGCCCCCGTCCCGGGCCTCCAGAAGGAAATCGTGCATCTTCTTCTGGGTATACGGGTCTCCGATCTGGACGTGCCCCGCCGGGGTGCTGGCCGAAAAACTTTCCGAGGAGGCCGTCACCCCGTGGATGCCGTCCTTGCCCACCCGCCCCCCGCACATGACGATCAGATCTCCCGGGGAAGTGGTCTTTTCCTCGGCCGGCCGCCCGGCGACCACCGCCGGCATGATGCCCACGGCCGTGACATACACCAGGCATTTGCCTAGATAGCCGGGGTGAAAGAGCACCTGGCCGAAGGTGGTGGGAATGCCGCTTTTGTTGCCGCCGTCGCGCACCCCCTCGATCACCCCGTCCAGGAGACGCCGGGGGTGGAGACGGGGCGCGAGTTCCCCGTCATAGTCCCGGGGACCCACGCAATAGCCGTAGCCCCCCATCACCAGCCGGGCCCCCTTACCCGTGCCCAGAGGGTCGCGGTAGACGCCGACGATGCCGGTGATGGCGCCGCCATAGGCTTCCATGTTGGATGGCGAGTTGTGGGTTTCGCCGGTGATCACGTAATGGTGCCGGTCATCGAAGCGCCCGGCCCCGGCGTTGTCCCAGAGCACCGAGACCACCCAGTCCTTCCGCTGCTGGAGTTCCAGGGTGGGCGCCTCGATGCAGGTCTTGAAGAGGCTGTCCACCGTGGACCGCACATCGGTTTCCGGTTCGTGGTAGCGGAACAGCCCCCGGAAGGTGTTGTGGTTGCAATGGTCGCTGCGGGCCTGGGAGATATACTCCAGTTCCACGTCGGTGGGGGTGTCCAGCCCCACGGCCGCCCGTTCGGCGCGCACCCGGGGATCGATGAAATAGGCGCGGATGGTGGGAATGTCCCTGGGGTTCAAGGCCAGGTTGCGTTCGTCGCTGATGCGCGCCAGGACGGCATCGCTGTCGATGGGGAAAGTGGTCAAGCGGGGCACGTGATCCAGCCGCACCTTGGGAATCACCAGTCCGACGCCGGTGGCCGGATCCCAGTCGGCGGCCGGGAATACTTTCCACTGCTGAACGATGTCATTGGCCAACAGGGCGCCGGCGATGCGCTCGGCGTCGGCGGCCGTCAGCCCCGCGGCCTTGAGGCAATAGCGTTTGGAGGTGTAAACCGCCTCACCGGGCTGCAGGCGGATGCCCAGAATGTCTTCGATGGCCTCCACGGCGGTGGCGCCGGCGTTGTCCCGCACCCCGGGCCGGAATCCGACCCAGAGGCACCAGTCGAAATCTATCGGCAGCGGCGCGTAGGCGGAGACCTGGGTCACGGGGTTGGTGAACACTTCCCGGCGGATGGTGGCCAGTTGCTCGGCGCTGAGGTCCGCATCGATGGTCAGGATCTGCACGCTGCGCACGGCGTGCAGTTCGGTGCCGAAATAGTCCCGGGCCTTGCGGCGCAGGGCTTCCCCTTCGGGGTCCAACAGCTCGGGCTTGAGGGTCACTTCGAGGCGATGCGGCATGAGGGCATCCTTCCGCCGGGGGGTTGCTTCAGGGATTGGCGATGTCGTTGTAGATGACGAATATCATCAGCATGATCAGCAGGAAGATGCCGATCTGCTGGGCCACTTCCCGCACCTTGAGGCTCACCGGCCGGCGGGTGATCGCCTCGATGGCGTAGAACAGGAGGTGGCCGCCGTCGAGCACCGGAATGGGCAGCACGTTGAGGATACCCAGGTTGATGCTGATGACGGCGGTGAAGAACAGCAGGCTCACCAGGCCTTCCCGCGCCTGGTCGCCGGCCATCTTGGCGATCTTGATGGGTCCGCCGAGGGTGGTGGCCGGGAGCTTGCCCTGGATCAGCTTCACCACGCTGAGCACCGTCAGCTTGGTCACCTCCCAGGTGCGCACCACGCTCAGGCCCGCGGCTTCCGCCAGGGAAAGCTCCCGGGGAAAGAACTCGCCGGCCGAGGTGACCCCGATCACGTAACGCTCCACCGCCTCTCCGAAAATGTTCTGGGCCGCCTTGAGCTCCGGCGTGACCTCCAGGTTCACGCTTTCCCCCTCGCGGTTGACCGCCAGCCCCAGCACCCGCCCCTCGCTCGCCACGATCTTGGCGGCCATCTCCTCCCAGCTCTCGATACGCTGCCCATCGATGGCCAGGATCACATCGCCCTTGCGCAGTCCGGCCGCCGCGGCCGCCGAGCCCTCCTGGACATCACCCACCAGCGGCCGCAGGACATAGATGCCCGAAACCTGGAAGACCACGAAAAAGATCACGACCGCCAGCAGGAGATTGAACAGGGGACCGGCCGCCACGATGATGCTGCGCTGGAGAAGGGGCTTGTGGGTGAAGGAAAAGGGGACCATGGCCGGGTCCAGGTCGGCGTCGGGCTCCTCGCCCACCATCTTGACATAGCCCCCCAGGGGGATGGCCGACACCCGATAGTCAGTGCCCCCGATGGTCTTGCCGAAGAGGCGGGGCCCGAAACCCAGGGAAAATTTCTCCACGCCCACCCGGAAGAGCCGGGCCATGAGAAAGTGACCCAATTCGTGGAAGAAGATCAGAACCCCGAGGACGATGACGAAGGCAACGATGCTGGTGCTCATGCGGCATGGACTCCGGAAATGGAACTGCCCTGTGGGAGCACGCGGGCAACGGCCGTGACCGGCCGATGGCCCGCGGAAAGCGCATCATAGGGCATTTGGCGGGCCACTTCAAGCCTCGCCGCGGGCAACGAATGCCTCGGCGGCCTCCCGGGCCCACCGGTCGGCTGCCTGCAGTTCTTCGAGACCGGGGTGCGTCAGGGGCACATGCCGCTGGAGGGTCCGGTCGATGACCCGGGGGATGGCGTCGAAGGACAGGCGCTCCGCCAGAAACGCCTGCACGGCCACTTCATTGGCGGCGTTCATGACCGCCGGCAGGCTGCCCCCCCGGCGGCCAGCCTCGAAGGCCAGCCCCAGGCAGGGAAAACGAACCATGTCGGGGGCTTGGAAGGTCAGGACCCCGATGCCCGCCAGGTCCAGGGCCGGCGCCGCCAGGGGCAGGCGTTCCGGGTAGGACAGGGCGTAGGCGATGGCCCCCTTCATGTCCGGAGGTCCCATCTGGGCCAGCACCGCCCCGTCCACGAAAGCCACCATGGAGTGGACGATGCTCTGGGGGTGGACCACCACGCTGATGCGCTCCGGGGACATGCCGAAGAGATGCTGCGCCTCGATCACTTCCAGGCCTTTGTTCATGAGGGTGGCCGAATCGATGGTGATCTTGGCGCCCATCTGCCAGGTGGGGTGGCGCAGGGCATCGGCGGGGCGGATGGCGGCGAACCCGGCGGCCGGCAAGTCCCGGAAGGGCCCCCCCGAGGCGGTCAGCCAGAGCCGCTCCACGCCCTGTCGGGGCTGCCCCTCCAGGCACTGGAAAATGGCGCTGTGCTCGCTGTCCACCGGCAGGATGCGGACCCCCCGGGCCGCCGCCCGCTGCATCACCAGAGGCCCGGCCATCACCAGGGTCTCCTTGTTGGCCAGGGCGATGTCCTTGCCGGCCTCGATGGCCGCCAGGGTGGGCAGCAGACCGGCGGCCCCCACCACCGCCGTGACCACCATCTCGGCGTCCGGGTGGCTGGCCGCCGCCCGGTAACCGTCCGCGCCCCAGAGCACCTCCGCGGTGCTCCGGCGGCCCAGACGCATGGCCAGCTCACGGGCGGCGGCGTCATCCTGGACCACGGCAAGGCTCGGCCGGAAGCGCTTGACCTGCTCGGCCAGGAGGGTCACGTTGCGCCGGGCCGTGAGGGCCACGGCGCTGAATCGCTCGGGAAAGGCGTCCAGGATCGCCAGGGTGCTGCGCCCGATGGATCCGGTGGCGCCCAGGATGGCAAGGCGTTTCATGCCGTCACGCTTCCCCCCGTGCCGGCCGGCACGAATCGGATATGGCGGCCGTCCCCGTCAAAAAACCCCGAAGCGGAAGGCATAGGCCACCGGCGCGGCAAACAGCAGCGCATCGATGCGGTCCAGGATGCCGCCGTGCC
>DJGG01000004.1:22094-29031 GCA_002432195.1 Desulfobacteraceae bacterium UBA5852 | reverse complement strand
GAAAGAAGGCCAGGGCCGCCGGCCAGGGCAGTGGTGAGGGCAGCAGCCAGGCGTTCAGGAGACTACCGGCCAGCAGGTTGCAGATCAGGCCGCCGCAGGATCCCTCGATGGTTTTTCCCGGGCTGATGGCCGGGGCCAGCTTGTGCCGCCCCCAGAAGGTGCCGGCATAGAGTGCGCCCGTATCCCCGGCGAACACCACGACGAGAACGGTGAATATCCATTCCATGCCCTGGGGGGCCTGACGGATGGGTATCAGCAGGGCCAGCAGCACCCCGGTGTNNCTGGAGTTGGAGAGCGACCTGGTCCACCACCCGGGGGTCCCGGCGGAAGGCCGTCAGGGAAAGAGTGCCCGCGACCAGCAGATCGATGGCCAGCACCAGCGCCAGCGCGGCCCACTGCCCTCCGTGGGCCGCGGCGGTCACCAGGGGCATCGCGGCCAGTCCGGCCAAGAGGACGGGACCCGGCAGGCGGCGGTCCCGCTGCGGCCGGACGATCCCCAGATACTCCCACAAAGCGGCCATGGACGCCAGGCCCACCAGCAGGGTGAAGGGCAGCCCGCCCAGCAGGATCAGGAAGACCAGCAGGGGAATGGCGGCCAAGCCGGTGATCCAGCGTTTGAGATGCATGGTAGCGTTTTCGTCCTTGCGGAAGCGGTGCTGCAGGGCCCGAGGGACCGGGACCGCACTTTAGGCCGGGTCGACGGTTCCGAACCGGCGCTCGCGATTCTGAAAGGCGCGCAGGATGCCGATGAATTCGTCCCGGTTGAAATCCGGCCAGAGCGTGGGGGTGAAAAAAAGCTCCGTGTAGGCCAACTGCCAGAGGAGAAAATTGCTGAGACGAAGCTCCCCGCTGGTGCGGATCAGGATGTCGGGATCGGGCAGGCCGCGGGTATAGAGATGCTCGCTCACCGTGGCCTCATGGATCTCGTCGGGGGCCAGGTCCCCGCGCTGGACCGCAGCAGCCAACGCGCGGACCATGTGGACGATCTCGGGGCGGCTGCCGTAGCTGAGCGCCAGGGTCAGTCGCAGGCCGTCGTTGGCCCGCGTGCCCTCCATCACCCGGTCCAGAGGGACCCGGACCTCGGAGGGCAGATCGGCGATCTCGCCGATGACCCCCAGACGGATGTTGTTGGAGGTCATGTTGTCGTACTCGGTCTCCAGGAAACGCTTGAGCAGACCCATGAGGGCCTCCACCTCATGGGAGGGCCGCTGCCAGTTTTCCGTGGAGAAGGCGTAGAGGGTCAGGCAGGGGATACCGAGCTCGCGGCAGGTCTTGACCGTGTCGCGCACGGCCTCGGCCCCCTTCTCGTGCCCTTTGACGCGGTTCAGCAGGCGCTGTTTGGCCCACCGGCCGTTGCCGTCCATGATGATGGCCACGTGCCGGGGCAACCCGTGGGGATCCAGAGCGACCGGGGACGCGCTAGAATTCAAGGATCTCCTTCTCTTTTTCCTTGTAGACGCGGTCGATCTGCTCGATGAACTCATCGGTGATCTTCTGGATCTGGTCCTGGCCCCGGAAAGCCTCGTCTTCCGAAATGTCACCGTCCTTCTTGAGGCTCTTGAGCATCTCGTTGGCATCCCGGCGGAGGTTGCGCACCCCCACCTTGTGCTCTTCGCAGGTTTTATGCACGCTCTTGGCGAGCTGCTTGCGGCGCTCCTCCGTGAGGGGGGGGATGGCGATACGCACCAACTTGCCGTCGCTCGTGGGGTTCAGGCTCAGGTCGGATTTCAGGATGGCCTTTTCGATCTCCTTGATCACCGAAACGTCCCAGGGCTGGATGACGATCAGGCGGCTCTCCGGCACCGAAAGGGATGCCATCTGGTTGAGCGGCGTCAGGGTGCCGTAATAGTCCACCCGGATGCCGTCGAGAATGGCCAGGTTGGCCCGGCCGGTGCGTACCCGCTTGAGCTCGTTTTGCAGGGACGCGATGGTTCTAGCCATGTTGTCACGCGTGTCCTGATAGATATCGTCGAGCATGGCAAGCCCCCTATCAAGGGTCAAGGATTGTCCCGGGCAACGGGGCCCGGCCGGGCGGTGGGGCAATACCCTCTTCCGGGCTGTCAGCGGTGAATCAGCGTGCCCACGTTCTCGCCGCAGACCACCCGCCGGATGTTGCCGGCCGTGTTCAGATTGAACACCGCCAGGGGCAGGTGGTTGTCCATGGCCAGGGAGATGGCGGTCATGTCCATCACCTTCAATTGCTTCTCGAGCACCTGCATGTAGGCGATGTCTTTGAGCAGGCAGGCCTCCGGGTGCACCACCGGGTCGGCGTCGAAAAGCCCGTCGACCTTGGTGGCCTTGAGGATGATCTGGGCGTGGATTTCCTGAGCCCGCAGCACGGCGGCGGTGTCCGTGGTGAAGTAGGGGTTTCCCGTGCCGGCCGCGAAAATGACCACGCGCCCTTTCTCCAGATGGCGCACGGCCCGCCTCAGGATGTACGGCTCGGCCACTTGGTGCATGCCGATGGCCGTCTGGGTGCGGGTTTGTACGCCCTTCTTTTCCAGCGCATCCTGAAGTGCCAGGCTGTTGATCACCGTGGCGAGCATGCCCATGTGATCGGCCGAGGTGCGGTCCATGCCATAGGAGCTGGCCGCGATACCCCGGAAGATATTGCCCCCCCCGACGACGAGGGCCACCTGGACCCCCAGGTCACAGACCGACTTGACCTCGTCGGCCACGTACCTGAGCATGTCGGGGCTGATGCCGAAGCCCTGATCGCCCATCAGGGCTTCGCCGCTCAGTTTCAGCAGTATGCGCCGGTAGTGCGCTTGCACATCAGGCCTCCCCGATCTGGAAGCGTACGAACCGCTTGATGGAGATGTTCTCCCCGATCTTGGCGATCAGCTCGTTGAGCAGATCGGCCACGGTGATATCGGGATTCTTGACAAAGGCCTGCTGCAACAGGCAATTGTCCTTGAAAAACTTGTTCATCTTGCCGTCGATGATCTTATCCATGACATTGGCCGGCTTGCCGGTTTCCTGGGCCTGGGCGCGGTAGATCTCTTTTTCCCGGGCCAGCACCTCCGCCGGAATGTCTTCGGCCACAATGGCCAGTGGATTGATCGCGGCGATGTGCATGGCGACGTTCTTGGCGAACTCCTGGAAATCGTCGCTCTTGGCCACGAAGTCGGTCTCGCAATTGATTTCCACCATCACGCCGAGCTTGCCGCCGGTGTGAACATAGGTCTGGATCAAACCCTCGCTCATGGCCCGTCCGGCCCGTTTGGCGGCGGTGGCCAGGCCCTTCTTGCGCAGGAAATCCACCGCCTTCTCCAGGTCCGCTCCGCTTTCGGTGAGCGCCTGCTTGCAGTCCATCATCCCCGCGCCGGTTTTGTCACGGAGTTTCTTGACCATCTCTGCCGTAATCGTCGTCATGATGCTTCTCCTGTGGTCTCGTCGTCATCGGCTTCCGCAGGACGGTTCTGGGCGGCGCTTTCCTCCTCGGGGGTCGCACGGCGGATGATCTCCACCACGGGCCCGGCGCTGCCGTCGGCTATGATCTTGCGCTCACCGGGTTTCAGTTCGACCTTCGCGGAGGAAGCTACGCTCTCGGGTTCCTCGGAGGATTTGTCACGGTCCGCCTGGCGCTTCTCTTCGTAGAGGCGTCGCCCCTCGATGCAGGCCTCGGCCACCCGCGAGGTCAGCAGGCGGATGGAGCGGATGGCGTCGTCATTGCCCGGAATGAGGAAGTCCACCTCGTCCGGATCGCAGTTGGTGTCCACGATGCCGACGATGGGAATTCCCAGACGGCGGCCTTCCTTGACCGCAATGGCCTCGTTCTTGGGGTCGATGACGAAGATGGCGCCGGGCAGGGATCCCATGCTGCGGATACCTCCCAGGTTGCTGTCCAGCTTGGCGCGCTCCTTGCCCATCTTGAGCCGCTCTTTTTTAGGGAAGAGATTGATGGAGCCGTCGTTTTCGATATTGTTGAGATAGTTGAGCCGGTCGATGCTCTGCTTGATGGTCTGGAAGTTGGTGAGCATGCCTCCCAGCCAGCGGTTGTGGACGTAGAACATCTCGCAGCGGTTGGCCTCTTCGTAGATGGACTCCCGGGCCTGTTTCTTGGTGCCCACGAACAGCACGCTCTTGCCGCTGGCCGCCGTGCTCTTGACGAAATCGTAAGCTTCCCTGAAGAGGCGTACGGTCTTCTGCAGGTCGAGGATGTAGATGCCGTTGCGCGCCCCGAAGATGTACGGTTTCATTTTCGGATTCCAACGGCGGGTCTGGTGCCCGAAGTGGACACCGGCTTCCAGCATTTCCTTCATGCTCACGTAGGCCATCATGATCTCCTTGCTGACGTCTGTGGGTTGGGCCGCCGCCCCCCTCAACCCGGTTTCGGACCTTCCGTGGAAGGCACCCCGATTCCGGTCCGGGGGCGTGAGGGATGCGTTTCATCCAAAAAAATCGAGTTTAATTACCAAACTCCCGCCGGTTGCGCAAGCCTTCTTTTTCCGCCGGGCGCCCCGGCAACCGCCGCCGGCGTCCGCGTTCACGCGTGCGCCTGAGCCACCCGGAGGTGCCCCGCGTAATCCCGGTGGAATCGGATCTCCCCGAAACCCGCCCGGGTCAACAGCGCGGCTACGGCCGCGGACTGGTCGAACCCGAGCTCCAACAGGAGATGCCCTTCGGGGGCCAGGACCCGTCGGGCGTCGGTGATGATGCGCTCCAGGCAGGCCAGGCCGTCTTCGGCGCCGTCCAGGGCGACCCGGGGTTCGAAATCCCGTACCTCGGGCTCCAGCCCGGCCAGATGGGCCGAAGGAATATAGGGCGGGTTGGCGGCCACCACGTCGAAACCCGGAGGCGCCGAGGGGAACGGCGCCAGCCAGTCGGCGGCCAGGAACTGGACGCGGGCGTCCACCCCGTGCCGCTGAGCGTTGCGCCGGGCCACGGCGAGCGCTTCCAGGCAGCGATCGCTGGCCCACACCGCGGCGTCGGGCCGGCTGGTGGCCAAGGCGATGGCGATGGCGCCGCTGCCGGTGCCCAGATCCACCACCCGCGGTCTGCGCCCGCCTCCCGGTTTGGCCAGCAGGTCGAGGGCGGCCGTCACCAACCCTTCGGTTTCCGGGCGCGGGATGAGCACCACGGGGCTGACCTCCAAGTCCAGGGACCAGAACTCCCGCCGGCCGATGATGTAGGCCACCGGTTCCCGCGCCACCCGGCGGCGCAGCAGGTCCTTGATCCGGGTCCGCTCGCCGTCGTTCAGGGGCTGGTCATGGCGCAGGTAGAGGTCGATCCGCCGCAACCCCAGGGCATGGGCCACCAGAAGTTCCGCGTCCAGGCGCGGGCTGTCGATGCCGTGGCGCCGGAAATACTCCGTCGTCCAGGCGACCAGGGAGGCGATGGTCCACTCAGGACTCGGCATTCTGCAGCGCCTGGGCCTGGTAGTGGGTGGTGAGCTGATCGATGATGGCGTCCACGTCACCTTCCAGGATGCTCTGGAGCTTGTAGAGCGTCAGCCCGATGCGGTGGTCCGTGACCCTGCCCTGGGGGAAGTTGTAGGTGCGGATGCGGCCGCTGCGATCCCCGTCACCGATCTGGCTCTTGCGCTCCTCGGCGCGCTTGTCGTCCTGCTCCTGGGTCATGCGGTCCAGCAGACGCGCCCGCAGCACCTTGAGGGCCTTGGCCTTGTTTTTGTGCTGGGACTTCTCGTCCTGGCAGGTGACCACCAGGCCCGTGGGCAGGTGGGTGATGCGCACGGCCGAGTCGGTGGTGTTCACGCTCTGCCCCCCCGGGCCGGTGGAGCGGTAGACGTCGACCTTCAGATCCCCGGCATCGATGGCCACATCCACCTCCTCGGCCTCGGGCAGCACGGCCACGGTAACCGCCGATGTGTGGATGCGCCCCTGGGTCTCCGTGGAGGGCACGCGCTGCACGCGATGGGTGCCGCTTTCATACTTGAGCTGGCTGTAAGCCCCCTGCCCCTGGACCATGGCGATGATTTCCTTCAATCCCCCCACACCGCTGAGATGCTGGCTCAGGATCTCCACCTTCCAGCGCTTGCCTTCGGCGTAACGGCAATACATCCGGAACAGGTCGCCGGCAAACAGCCCGGCTTCCTCTCCCCCGGTGCCGGCGCGGATTTCAAGAATCACGTTTTTGTCGTCGTTGGGGTCCCGGGGGATCAGGAGCCGGCGCAACTGCGCCTCCAGCCCCTCCTTGCGCTCGGTCAGCTCGGTGAGTTCGGCCCGCGCCAGGGATTTGATCTCCGGGTCGGGGTCGCGCAGCAGTTCCGCGTTGCTCTCGATCTGGGCGTCCGTCTCCTTGTAGGCGCGGAAGACCTCCACCACCCGGGCGAGTTCGGCGTGCTCCCGGCTCAGTTTCAGGAAGTTGTCGCGGTCCTTGACCGTCTCGGGGTTGCTGAGGAGCGCCTCCACTTCCAGATAGCGCTCCTCGACGCCGATGAGTTTATCGAACATGGGTCCTCGCTTCAGGGGATCGGCCTTGGGGCGGCGCGGCGAAGGTGACGGCCGCGGGGAAGGCGAACGGCCCCGCGTGGCCGCCGCCCATCGCCAAGAGGCGACGCCACGGCCGCGCGGGGGCTCGCAAGGTCCTTCGAACGGATGACGGAAACGAGGAAGGGGACTGCGGGGCTATTTGTCGCCGGGCTGCTGGAACTTCTCGTATTTTTTCCGGAAGCGCTCGATGCGCCCCGCCGTGTCGATGAGCTTCTGCTTGCCCGTGAAAAACGGGTGGCACTTGGAACAGATTTCCACGGAAATGTCCTGCCGGGTGGATCCGGTGGTGAACGTCGCGCCGCAGTGGCACGTGATCTTGGTTTCCCCGTAGGTGGGGTGGATACCGTCTTTCATGGCTGTAAACGTCCTCCGACTGAAAAATTAGGCGTTCATGGAAGCAAGGAACTCGGCATTATTCTTCGATCCCTGCATTTTATCAAGTAAAAATTCCATGCTGTCCACCGGGTTGAGGGATACCAGCA
>DJGG01000004.1:0-22087 GCA_002432195.1 Desulfobacteraceae bacterium UBA5852 | reverse complement strand
TCCATGTTGCCGGTGCCCTTGAACTCCTCGAAAATGACCTCGTCCATGCGGCTGCCGGTGTCGATCAGGGCGGTGGCGATGATGGTCAGGCTGCCCCCCTCCTCGATGTTGCGCGCCGCCCCGAAAAAACGCTTGGGCCGCTGGAGTGCGTTGGAATCCACGCCGCCCGAGAGGATCTTGCCGCTGGGGGGCACCACGGAGTTGTATGCCCGGGCCAGGCGGGTGATGCTGTCCAGCAGGATGACCACGTCCTTCTTGTGCTCCACCAGCCGCTTGGCCTTTTCGATCACCATCTCGGCCACCTGCACGTGGCGCTCGGCCGGTTCGTCGAAGGTGGAGCTGATGACCTCCGCGTTCACGGAGCGCTCCATGTCGGTGACTTCCTCGGGCCGCTCGTCGATCAGCAGCACGAAAGGCACCACGTCCTTGTGGCCCATGATGATGCTGTTGGCGATGTTTTGCAAGAGCATGGTCTTGCCGGAGCGGGGGGGCGAGACGATGAGGCCGCGCTGGCCGAAGCCGATGGGCGTCAGCAGGTCCATGATGCGCGTGGAGTAGTTGTCGGCGGCATTCTCCAGGTTGGTCTTGCGCTCCGGGTACAGGGGGGTCAGGTTGTCGAAGAGGATTTTTTCCCGGGCCACCTCCGGATCCTCATAGTTGACCGCTTCCACTTTGAGCAAGGCGAAATAGCGCTCCGATTCCTTGGGCTGGCGGATCTGCCCGGAGATGGTGTCGCCGGTGCGCAGGTTGAACCGGCGGATCTGGGAGGGCGACACGTAGATGTCATCGGGTCCCGGCAGGTAGTTGTAGCTGGGGGAACGCAGGAATCCGAACCCGTCGGGCAGGATCTCCAGGGTTCCCAGGCCGTAAATGGAGCCGTTCTTCTCGATCTGGGCCTGGAGCAGGGCGAAAATCAACTCCTGCTTGCGCATGCCCGCCGCCCCCTCGATGTTGAACTTCTTCGCCATCTGGGTCAGCTGGCTGATCTTCATCTCCTTGAGCTCACTGATGTTCATTAAACCACTACCCCTTTGATGGTTATTGTGTAACGTGGATATTTGGGCAGCCGTCGGCCGCGCGACAAGGAACAGGTGCTGTGGCGTGTCAAGGGCGGCGCACCGCCCGGTGGGCGTCAAGCGGCAGGATGCGCAGGGTGATGCATCCTTCCGCGTGCGAGTGCGCTGGCGGTCACCGAGGCACCGGCAGCCAGCTTATCGGAATTAGCGACTATCTTTCAGGCGGCTTTAGAGCTGGGTCCTTGTTGGTTTTAGGAGGAGTTGAGTGTTATAGGCAAAGAAAGATAAGTCAGGCGAATGCGCCATCAGGCGGGTACCGTGCCTTGGGCTTCGTGGACGGTATATCATGCCGGAATGGGTGTCAAGCCTTTTTTAGCTTTATTTGCCCTAATGTGGAGCAATAACAACCAGTCGCAGCACCAGGCCGACCAGGGATGTCCGGGCGGCGCCCGGCGCTGCGGAAAAGGGCGCCATGACCATCGAGGCCCTCATCCGTCAAACCCCTGCGCTGATCGCGCTGCCCCGCCGGCCGGGGGTCTTCCTGGTGGGCGGGACGGTCCGCGACCTCCTCCTGGGCAAGCGCCTCACCGACGTGGACCTGGCGGTGCTGGAGGCCCCCGAGGCCTATGCCGCGCAACTGGCCGCCCGCCTGGGGGTGCGCGCCATTCCCATCGGCAGACCCGGCCGGAGGGTTTGGCGGGTCGTGGCCGGCGCCACCCACTACGATGTCGCCGGAATTCCCGAGGGCGACCTGCTCCACGACCTCCGGCGTCGGGACTTCACGATCAACGCCATGGCCTGCCCTCTGGTGGAACCTGCCCTGGTGGATCCTTTCGGCGGACGGAGGGACCTTGCCCTCCGGTGCATCCGCATGACCACCCCGGAGGTCTTCGCCGCCGACCCCGCCCGACTGCTGCGCGCCTTCCGCCTGGCGGGGGCTTACGGGTTCCGCTTGGCCGCCGGAACACAGGCCCGGATCGCCGCGGAAGCCCACCGTATCTCCTCCGTGGCCGGCGAGCGCATCCACGACGAGGTCTCCAAGCTGCTGGCGCTCCCCGCCAGTGCCCCCCTCCTGGAGGCCATGGCCACCGCCGGCCTGCTGGGGCGGCTGCTGCCGGAAGCCGACCACGCCGGCACCCTCGCGCAGGGCGTCCGCCTGTGTGGCCGCCTGGAAGCTTCCCTGGCGCGGCCCGCAGGCCTGCACCCCCGGCTGGGGATGCGCTTCACGGGCCCGGCGGGGGAGCGCAATCTCTTCGGCGTCAAGCTGGCCGCCCTGCTCCACACGCCGACTGGGCCTGACGCCGCGCCGCAGCCCCCGCTTCCCGGAGTCGCGGATCCCGCCACCGCCGCCTGGGGTGGCTGGCATCTGTCGCGCCGGGACACAAGCGCCCTGGCCACCATTCTGCGTTGCCAATCCATGGCCTGGGAACTGTTATCGGCCCACCGCGCCGGGAACTTGAACGCCGAGCGGATCGTGGACCAATTCGCCTCGGCGGGTCCGCATGTGCCCGACATACTTCTGCTGGCCAGGGCCGCCGCAGGCGATGGCGCAGCCCCGGGCGCCGAGGATCCCCGCCCCTTTTTCGACCGGCTGTTTCAATATTACTTCGCGGTGCACGAACCGCGCCGCCGGTCCCCCCGGCTGCTCAGCGGCAAGGATGCGCTCCGTGAGCTCGGCCTGTCCCCCTCCCCGGCCCTGGGCCGCATTCTGGCGGCGGTGGAGCGCCTGCGGCTGGCCGGCCGCCTTCACTCCCGCGCCCAGGCCCTGGAAGCCGCCCGGCGCCTGGCCGCCGGAGACCTCGCCCCGCCCCCTGGAAAATAAACGTCCCGCCCGGATCCGGGCGGGACGTTTCAGGGGCGAACCCATCGGCGACGCTTATTTCCGGAGTTTGTCCAGCGCCGTAAAAATGGACTTGGTGATGTCCTCCAGGCTGCCTACGCCGTTGATGTGGATGTACTTGGGGGCCGCGGCGCCGCCGCCGGCCTGCCATTTCTTATAATAATCGATGAGCGGCTCGGTCTGCTTGTGGTAGACATCCAGCCGTTTGCGCACCGTTTCCTCCTTGTCGTCGTCGCGCTGCACCAGGGGCTCGCCGGTCACATCGTCCTTGCCGTCCACCTTGGGGGGGTTGAAGATCACGTGATAGGTCCGGCCGCTGGCCAGATGGGCCCGCCGGCCGCTCATGCGCTTGATGATCTCCGCGTCCGGCACGTCGATATCCACGACGGCCTCGATGGGCACGCCGGCGGCCTTCATGGCATCGGCCTGGGGAATGGTGCGCGGGAAACCGTCGAACAGGAAGCCCTTCTGGCAATCGGCCTCCTTGATGCGCTCCTTTACCAGTCCGATGATGACCTCGTCCGGCACGAGCCCGCCGGCATCCATGAACTTTTGGGCTTCCCGCCCCAACTGGGTTCCCGCCTTCACCGCCGCCCGCAGCATGTCGCCGGTGGAAATCTGCGGAATCCCGTAGCGCTCCTTGATGTAATTGGCCTGGGTTCCCTTGCCCGCGCCGGGGCCGCCCAACAGAATCAGTCGCATACGCCTTCCTCCTTGGTAGTAGGGTGGTTCGGGGTTTTGGCCGACAGGCCATCCGTGGATTGCGCAAGCCTCTCGGGCAGGCGCCGGCGGGGCGGCCCGCCGGTTGCCCGGTCAGCGGGAAGCGATCGCCCCATCCCGCCATTCGTCGCGGACCGCTGCAAGGGTGCCGCAGCCCCACCGCCGGGCGCGCGTCGCCTTCCCGGTGTCACCGCCCGTCGGATACGGCGGTGGACGGACGGGTGTGCACCCATTTCATGCCCAAACGAAACGTCTCGAACCCATCTCAAAAGAGGCTTTGGGCGCCAACCCGGCGCTGCCGCCGTCTTCCAGATCCTCGACATGCCGGCGTATACTTACGGTCGGGAAATCGGCTGCGCCTTGAGCTGGAGCCAGGATCCTTATTCAGAGACGGGTTCTTATATCTCCCAAAGGCCCAGGGCTGTCAAGGCGGGCCCCCGTCCCCCTTGCCGGGCAACGGACCCCTGCCGGCCCGCTGGACGGTCCACGGGCGGCAGGATGCGCTCACCCTGCGCCATCCCGGGGTCCACGCCGGCGGGGGCTTGAGGGGCAGGCCGCAAGGCCTGTGGTGGAAGTTGATTTTTGTTGCCAAAAAATGCCGCATTGGGTATAAGGCTAAGTCGCTTGAAGTCATTTAGCTAAATAAGCATCGGATTTAATTTAAAATTTTTCCGATGAAGGGAAGGGGGCGAAGCGCTTGAAGGAAATCGCGGTCAAGGTTTACGACAACGATGTGGAAAAGGCCATGCGCATTCTGAAGAAGAAAATTCAGAACGATGGTCTTTTCAAACGGCTCAAGGTCAAGAAGAGCTACGAGAAGCCGAGCGAGTTCCGGCGCCGCAAGCAGCGGGAAGCTCTGCGGCGGGAACGCATTGCAGCGGCCCGGCGCGGCTACCGCCGCTAAGCTCCACGACAGCATTGTCAAAGACCCGGCAGAGCGAACCTTTGCCGGGTCTTTGCGTTGGCGGGGAGGCTTTATGAAGGCCTACGAGGAATGCCTTCAGACCATGTTCGCCCTGCACCGCTTCGGCATCAAGCTGGGGCTGGATTGCATCCGCAACATCCTGACCGGCTTGGGTGACCCCCAGAACCACTACCGCTGCATCCACGTGGCCGGCACCAACGGCAAGGGCTCCGTGGCCGCCACCCTGGCCACCCTCCTGACGGAAGCCGGGTTCAAGACCGGACTCTACACCTCGCCCCACCTCATGAAGTTCAACGAGCGCATCCGCGTGGACTCCCGGATGGTCTCCGACGCCGACGTGGTGGCCGCCTTCGAGGCCGTGCGCGCCGTGCCCTGCGGCGAGCGCCAGCCCACCTTCTTCGAATTCGCCACCGCCATGGCCTTCCACCTCTTCGCCCGCCACGGGGTGGATTGGGCCGTGGTGGAGACCGGCATGGGGGGGCGCCTGGACGCCACCAACATCCTCCAGCCGGAGGTCTGCGTCATCACCAACATCTCCCTGGAGCACCGCGCCTACCTGGGCCGCACCATCGCCGCCATCGCCCGGGAGAAGGCCGGGATCGTCAAACCCGGCGCGCCGGTGGTCACCGGGGTCTCCCAGGCAGCGGCCCGGGAGGCGGTGGCGGCCGCGGCCGCGGCCTGCGCCACCCCCTGGTATCTTTTGGGGCGAGACTTCCGTGTCCGCCGCCGGGGCAACGGCCGCTTCGACTTCCACGGACGGGAGCAGCGCTGGAACGATCTGGCCGTGGGCCTGCCCGGCAGCCACCAGGTGGGCAACGCCTCCCTGGCGCTGGCGGCGGCCGAGACCCTGGTCCCGCGCGGCCTGCCCCTCACGGAAAGCCAGGTGCGCCGCGCCCTGACCCGGGTCAAGTGGCCCGGGCGGCTTCAGCAGATCGGCAACCGGCCGGCGGTGATCATCGACGGGGCCCACAACCTGGCCGCGGCCCGCAACCTCGCACGCCATCTCGCGGCCACCTACCCGGCCTCCCGGGTTACCCTGGTGCTGGGCATGCTGGACGACAAGCCCTACCAGGGGATGTTGGCGGCCCTCCTGCCCACGGCCGGCCGGGTGGTCATCTGCGCCCCGGTCATCGACCGCGCCATCCCGGCCGCCAAGCTGGGAGCGGTGGCCGCGGCCCTCCACCCGGCCGTGAGCGTGATCCCCGAGGTGGCCGCGGCCGTCACCCAGACCCTGGGCCGCGCCGGCCCCGATGAGGTGATCTGCATCGCCGGGTCCCTATACGTGGCCGGGGAGGCCATGACGGCCCTGAAACGCATGGGAATGGCCGTGGAGGGCTGATCCGGCGGGGGTCCAATCCGCCCTTGACAAGGCATCCGGATTCCCGTACGTAGGGTCGTCTCAATCCACGCGCCCGTGGCCCAGTGGATAGGGCGTCAGCCTCCGGAGCTGAAGATCGCTGGTTCGAGTCCAGCCGGGCGTACCAGAACACACCAAGGGTTGGCGGCCTTCCGCCAACCCTTTCTTATTGAGGATGCGCACCGTGAGCCACCACCGACCGACCCCTCCTCTCCCCGGGGACCTCGCCCGGGAGATCGCCCGTCTCCGCGAGTCCCTCGGGGAGCGCCTCGTGATCCTGGCCCACCACTACCAGCACGACGATGTGGTCCGGCACGCCGACATCGTCGGCGACTCCCTGGAACTGGCCCGTCGCGTCCCCGGGCTGGCGGCCGAGCACATCGTCTTCTGCGGGGTCTACTTCATGGCCGAAACCGCCGCCATCCTGGCCGGCCCCGGCCAGACCGTGCACCTCCCCGACCTGGAGGCGGACTGCATCATGGCCGCCATGGCCCCCGCCTCCCGGGTGCAGTCCGTGCTGGCGCACCTCGCCGCGGCGGGCCGTCGCATCGTCCCCCTGACCTATGTCAACTCCTCGGCCGGCGTGAAGGCCGTGGTGGGCCGCCATGGAGGCGCGGTCTGCACCTCGGCCAATGCCGCCACCATGCTGCGCTGGGCCCTGGAGCGCGGCGACGGGGTGCTCTTCCTGCCGGACAAGAACCTGGCCTGGAATACCGCCGACCAGTTGGGGCTGCCGGCCGGGGAGCGCCTGGTGTTGGACGTGCGCGGGGACGGCCGCCGCCTGGACCCGGAAGCCGTCCGCCGGGTGCGCCTCTTCGCCTGGCCCGGCATGTGCGCCATCCACCACCGCATGAAAGTCTCCCATGTGAGCGCGGCCCGCGCCGCCCACCCCGATGCCCTCGTGGTGGTGCACCCGGAGTGCCGTCCGGAGGTGGTGGCCCTGGCGGAGGCCAGCGGCTCCACGCGGAGCATCATCGACTACTGTCACCGGGCGCCGGCGGGGGCCACCATCTATGTGGGCACCGAAATCCGCCTGGTCGAGCGCCTGGCCGCCCGCCTCGCCCCATCCAAACGGATTCTCCCCCTGATGGCCAGCGCCTGCGAAAACATGGGCAAGATCACCGAAACCAAGCTCCTGGCCTGCCTGAAACACTTGAGCGGCGGCTATGCCGTGGAGACGCCCCCCGAGGATGCCGCGCCGGCCCGGGAGGCCGTCCGGCGCATGTTGGAGGCCTGTGCCGGGTGAGTGCCGCCCCACGCCGGCCTGCGGCCTGGCCCCCCCCCGGGAGGCGCTGTCGCTTGGATGGACTGATTTCCGGCGGGCGCTCCCCGAACCCCCTCAGGCCCCCATGCTGTGGAGCCACCAGCGGCGGGTGTGGGCCGCCCCGGGGCGCCGCTGGCGTTCGAAGTAGATTTTAAGGATCTCCCCGGACACCGCCCGCACCTCGAACCAGTGCCGGCGCACGTAGCGCTCGGGGCTGCCGTGGCGGCAGGGGCCGGTGTCGCGCCAGGTGCGCAGCAAAACGGCGATTTCCAGGCGGCGCCCGCGCCACAGGAAAACCCCGGGCAGGCCCGGAGCCCCCGGGGCCAGGCGGCGGGTGTCGACCGTGGCCGTCACGGGCGTCAGGTTTTCGCTGATGAATTGCAGGGGCACGGTCCCGCGCGCCTTTCGCCGTCCTCCAGCCGCCCCAGGAACTCCCGCAGGGCGTCATCCCGGACTGGGTGGGGCTGGAACACGATCCCGTAATGGTTGACCCCGGCCACCTCCACGCAGCGTGCCCCGGGAATCGCCGCCAGCATGCGCTCCAGCGCCGGTTTCGGCAACAGCCGGTCCCCCTCTTGGAAAACCCCGCAGGCGGCACGCAGGATCAGGGTCGGGCAGGCGATGGCCGGGTAGCAGACGGTCACGTCGGCGGTTTGCAGGTGGGCGGCCTCCTCCAGGATGTGCGCCGCCTGGATGTTGCACCGCACCCCCGCCTCCACGGCCTCCAGTTCGTAGCGGAAACAGGTTTCCAGGGCCGCGTTCCAGGGCTGGAGGGCGGGAAAGCGGGACATGGCCGCCAGGTAGGCCTCCACGGAGGGGAAAACGCGCCCCAGACGCTCCAGCGACGGCATGATGGCGGCCGTCACCGCCCGCATCTCCTCCGGGGCTAGGCGCCCCCCCCCGTCCACCAGCACCAGACCGCGCACGCGGTGGGGATGGCGGGCCGCAAACGCCAGGCTGATGAAGGCCCCCAGGGAGTGGCCCACGAGCACCAGGGGGGCCGGATGGAGGTTTTCCTGGAGGGCCAGGAGGTCCCCCAAGTGGTGCTCCAGGGAATAGCCGCGTTCCGGATGGCCCGAACCCCCTCGGCCCCGCAGGTCCGGAGCCAGGAGCCGGTAGCCGGGAACCAGCGCCCCGGCCAGGGTGTCCCAGCAGCGGCTGTTGGCGGTGAGCCCATGGACGGCCAGGAGGGTGGGCCCCTGCCCCTCCCAGACGGCGCAGCGTAAGTCCACCCCATCCCCTCGGGTGGTGATCATGCGGGGCTGGTCGGCAGGTGCCATGGTTCCCCCTCCTTTTCCGCTCGTCACCGTAGGCCCTTCCGCCCCCCGGAGCAAGGCGCCCCGGCAGCGGTGCTTGACTCCTCCGCCCCCCTCTGCCAGAGTGGCCTCCGGCAAGCCGCGCGCCCCCCGCGCCTGGGGTCGGACAGCAGGTTGCCGGTGTATCACCGCCTGCCCCGGCCCAACCCCGGGCCCCTGGGCGGATCCTGCGGACGCCCAAACGAGCGGAGCATTCCACCCCATGGACACCATGAAAGCCCTGGTCAAGGCCAGGCCCGAGGAGGGCCTCTGGCTCCAGGACGTGCCCCTGCCCCCCATGGGCATCAACGACGTCCTGATCAAGATCCACAAAACCGCCATCTGCGGCACCGATGTGCATATCTACAACTGGGACGCGTGGTCCCGCAAGACCATCCCCGTGCCCATGGCGATCGGCCACGAATTCGTGGGGGCGGTGGCGGCCGTGGGGAGCAACGTGCGGGATTTCAAACCCGGGGACCTGGTTTCCGGCGAGGGGCACATCGTCTGCGGCCGCTGCCGCAACTGCCTGGCCGGCCGGCGGCATCTCTGCAGCACCACCAGCGGCGTGGGCGTGAACCGCCCCGGGGCCTATGCCGAGTATCTGTGCATCCCCGTGACCAACGTCTGGGCCTGCGATCCCGCCATCCCCAGCGACATCCTGGCCTGCTTCGATCCCCTGGGCAACGCCACCCACACGGCCCTGTCCTTCGACCTGCTGGGGGAGGACGTGCTCATCACCGGAGCCGGCCCCATCGGCTGCATGGCCGCGGCCATCGCCAAGCACGCCGGCGCGCGCTACGTGGTGGTGACCGACGTGATCCCCTACCGCCTGGATCTGGCCCGCCGGCTGGGCGCCACCCTGGCCCTGGACGTGCGCCAGGCGACGGTGGCGGACGCCATGCGGCAATTGGGGATGAAGGAGGGCTTCGACGTGGGCCTGGAGATGTCGGGCAACCCCCAGGCCCTGGAGACCCTGTTCCAGAGCATGTGCCACGGGGGCAAGATCGCCCTGCTGGGCATCCTGCCCCCCGGCGTGCCCATGAACTGGGATCTCGTGATCTTCAACGGCCTCACCATCAAGGGCATCTACGGCCGGGAGATGTACGAAACCTGGTACAAGATGACCAGCATGATCCAGACCGGCCTGGACATCACCCCCGTGATCACCCACCGCTTCCATTACACCGAGTTCGAAAAGGGCTTCGAGGCGATGCGCTCGGGCCAGTCGGGGAAAGTGGTGCTGAGTTGGACCGAGATGTAAACCACGCGCCGCCGGCCCAACCCGGCGGCCGGCCAGCGGGAGGATCCCCATGCCCCTGAACCGTCTCGACCGGGCCTTGACCCGGGAAATCGACGCCCTGGCGGCCGAGGGCCGCGCCAAGGCCCCGGAACGGGTGATCACCGCCTACCTGCCCTCCGCGGGGGAGCGGGGCCCCCGCTACCGGCTGCGGGGCAACCCCCGGGAGTTCATCCGCATGAACTCCAACAGCTACCTCTCCCTCGCCCACCACCCCGAGCTGATCCGGGCCGCCGACGAGGCCACTCATCGGCTCGGCGTTGGGCCCGGGGCGGTGCGCTTCATCGACGGCACCTTCGAGCCGCATGCGGCCCTGGAGGAGGGCGTGGCGCGCTTCATCGGCAAACCGGCCGCCAAGATCTTCAACTCCGCTTACACCACCAACTGCGGGGTGGCCCTGGCCATCTCCACCCCCCACACCTACTGGATCGGCGACCAACTGAACCACAACAGCATCATCCGCGCCATGCGCATCGCCGGGGTTCCCGGGACCCACAAGGCCATTTACGCCCACAACGACATGGACGATCTGGCCCGCTGCCTGGACGCCGTGCCGGAGGCCGTGGAGCGGGTGGTGATCGTCTTCGACGGGATCTTCAGCATGCGGGGGGACTGCGCCCCCATCGAGGGCATCCAGGCCCTGGCCGAACGCCACCACGCGCGGTTCCCCGATGGGGTGATCACCGTGATGGACGACTCCCACGGCATCGGGGCCTTCGGCGCCCGCGGCCGGGGAGCCTTGGAGCACACGGGGACGGCACCCGACATCGTGGTGGGGACCTTCGGCAAGGCCTTCGGGGTCAACGGCGGCTTCGCGGCCGCGAGCCCCACGGTGGTGGAGGCCCTGCGCCAGAAGGCCGACACCTACATCTACACCAACCCCCTGAGTGTGGCCGATTGCGCCGCGGCCCTGAAGGCCCTGGAGATCTGCGACAGCCCCGAGGGCCGGCAGCGCCTGGCCCACCTGGGGGAGCGCGTGGCCCAGTTCCGCCGGGGAATCGGGGCTCTGGGCCGGGAATCCATCGACGGACCCCACCCCATCGTGGCCCTGCTGGTGCGCGACACCCCCAGGACCCATCGCCTGGTGCGCCACTTCTTCGACCACGGGGTGCTGGTGGTGGGCCTGACCTTCCCCGTGGTGCCCCGGGGGGAGGAGACCATCCGCTTCCAGTTGAACGCCGCCCACACCGCCGCCGACGTGGAGGAGGTGCTGGGAGTGCTGGCGCAGTTTCCGGGATAGACTCGATCGGCGACGATGCCTTGGCCGCGCTCCGACGGTGGGCTGGGCGGGGGGCTGCCCCGCTGGAACGGGCAGCTGTTTGAGACCCTTAGAACGCCTGGGTCCCGGCGCGGCGATGTTTTTTCTTCTCCAGCAGCGCTTACCACTCCTGCGCCGCCTGGGATCACGCCTGTAGCGCCGGGACTTAGGCGTTCTAAGGGGCGAGTTCTGGCCGTTTCAGCGGGGCAGCCCCCCGCCCAGCCTCGCATCCGACTCTCGCGGGGCCAAGGCCCAACACGGCCTGCCGGCGTTGGCTGACCGACCCCCGCGCCTTTGAGAACCGAACCCCATGCGGGCCATCAGCGCCCGATCATGAAGATCCCGTAGGTGGCCCGCAGGTCCGTCAGGCGATGGATGACGCGGCCCCGGCGGTCCCGGGCGTGGGAGACGATGGCCACCTCCCGGAGCACCGGCACCCCCAGCTCGCGCATGAACTTGCGGAAATCCCGCAGGGTGATCACCCGGATGTTGGGGGTGTTGTACCACTCGTAGGGCAGTTGGGCGTTCTTGGGGGCGTAGCCGGTCACCAGCAGCTGGGCCCGCACGGACCAGTGGCTGAAGTTGGGGAAGCTCACGATTCCCCGGCGGCCCACCCGCAGGAGCTCCCGGATGAGCTCCGCCGGCTGGTAGACCTGCTGGAGCGTCTGGCTCAGGATCACCGTGTCGAAGGCCCCGTCGGGGTAATCCGCCAGCTCCGCGCCGATATCCCCCTGGAGCACCGGCAGACCGCGCTGGATGGCGCGGGCCACCCGTTCCTCGCGCAGCTCGATGCCGGTTCCGGCCACCCGCTTGTGCTCCCGCAAATACTCCAGCAGCTCCCCGTCGCCGCAGCCCAGATCGAGCACCGTGGATCCCGCCGGAATCCAGGAGGCGATGATCTGCAGGTCGAAGCGCAGCGGTTTAGGCGGGGTCGCTGTGGACACGGTGCAGGAATCCCTTGAGGAGGTCCGTCAGCCGCGGATTGGGCAGCAGGAAAGCGTCGTGCCCCCAATCGGCCTCGATTTCGCAGAAGCTGACATCCCGGCGGTTCTTCTTCAGGGCCGTCACCAGCTCCCGGGACTGGTAGGTGGGGTAGAGCCAGTCGGAGGTGAAGGCCACCACCAGGAAGCGGGCCCGGGCCTTGGCGAAGGCCGCCACCAGGGAGCCGTCCCCGTGGGACTGGGCCAGGTCGAAGTAGTCCGCGGCCTTGGTGATGTAAAGGAAGGCGTTGGCATCGAAACGCTCCACGAACTTCTTCCCCTGGTAGCGCAGGTAGCTTTCCACCTGGAAGTCGGCGTCGAAGTTGAAGGAGAAGGCCTCCTTGTCCTGGAGGCGCCGGCCGAACTTCTGGCGCAGGGCCTCGTCGGAGAGGTAGGTGATGTGGCCGATCATGCGGGCCACCGCCAGGCCGTGGTCGGGGCGGGGCCCTTCGTAGTAGGCTCCCCCGCGCCAGTCGGGGTCGGCCATGATGGCCTGGCGGCTGACCTCGTTGAAGGCGATGGCCAGGGCCGAGTGGCGGCAGGTGGTGGCCAGCGGGATGGCCGCCCGCACCATCGCGGGGTAGCGCACGCTCCACTCCAGCACCTGCATCCCCCCCACCGACCCCCCCACCACGGCCAGCAGGCGCTGGATCCCCAGGTGCTCCACCAGAACCTTCTGGGCCTTCACCATGTCGCCGATGGTCACCAGGGGAAAGTTCAGCCCGAAGGGCCGCCCCGTGGCCGGATCGGGGCTGCCCGGGCCCGTGGAGCCCATGCAGCTGCCGATGACGTTGGCGCAGATCACGAAGTAGCGGCCGGTGTCGATCCCCTTGCCGGGCCCCACCATGAGGTCCCACCAGCCGGGCTTGGGGTCGTCGGCGCGGTAAGTGCCCGCCACGTGGGAGTCCCCGGAAAGGGCGTGGCAGATCAGCACCGCGTTGTCGGCCGCGGGGCTCAGGGTGCCGCAGGTCTCGTAGGCCACGGTCACCGGCCCCAGGCGCCCGCCGCTTTCCAGGCACAGGGTTTCCGGCGGCTGGGCAAAGGTGAAGAAGCGCTTCTCCACCAGCCCCACGGAAACCCCCCGGGCGTCGTGGTCGCTGTACTCGCTCACGCGGCCGAGGCCTCCAGGGCCCGGTCGATATCCGTGCGGATATCCTCCAGGTCCTCGATGCCCACCGAAAGACGGACCAGGTCGGGGGTCACCCCGGCGGCGGCCTGATCGGCATCCGAGAGCTGGGAGTGGGTGGTGCTGGCCGGATGGATGGCCAGACTCTTGGCGTCCCCCACGTTGGCCAGGTGGGAGACCAGTTCCAGGCGGTCGATGAAACGCTCCCCGGCCGCCCGCCCCCCGGCGATGCCGAAGACGACCATGCCGCCGAAGCCGTTGGCGAACTGGCGGGCCGCGGCCGGGTGGGCCGGGTCGTCCTCCAGGCCGGGGTAGCGCACCCAGGCCACCCGGGGATGGCCCTGCAGATAACGGGCCAGCGCCATGGCGTTGTCGCTGTGGCGCTGCATGCGCAAGGGGAGGGTCTCGATGCCCTGGAGGAACATCCAGGCGTTGTCCGGGCTGATGCAGGCCCCCAGGTTGCGCAGGGGCACCAGGCGCATGCGCATGATGAAGGCCAGGGGGTTCAACTCCCCCAGGTCGTGGGCGTAACGCAGGCCGTGGTAGGAGGGATCGGGCCGGTTGAAGAGTCGGAACTTGGGGTCGCTCCAGTCGAAGCGGGCGCCGTCCACCACGACCCCGCCGATGCCCGTGCCGTGACCCCCCAGCCACTTGGTGAGGGAATGGACCACGATGTGGGCGCCGTGCTCCAGGGGTCGCAGGTGGTAGGGCGTGGTGAAGGTGGAGTCCACGGCCAGGGGCAGGTGGTGGCGCTCGGCCACGGCGGCGATGGCCTGGATGTCGGCCACATCCAGCACGGGGTTGCCGATGCTCTCCACCAGCAGCAGGCGGGTGCGCTCGGTGATGGCTGCTTCGAAATTGCCCGGTTCCAGCGGGCTTACGAAACGGGTGCGGATGCCCATCTCCGGCAGGATATCGTGGAGCATGGTGTACGTCCCGCCGTAGAGATTGTTGGCGGCCACCACCTCATCCCCCTGGCCGCAGACGTTGATCACCGTGTAGAAGATCGCCGCCGTGCCCGAGGCCAGGGCCAGGGCCCCGCCGCCGCCCTCCAGGGCCGCCATGCGCTGCTCCAGGACGTCGTGGGTGGGGTTCATTAGCCGGGTGTAGATGTTGCCGGGAACCCGGAGGGCAAAAAGGTCGGCGGCGTGGCGGGTGTTCTTGAAGACGTAGGAACTGGTGCGATGGAGGGGTACGCCCCGGGAGGCGCTGTCGTCGATGGTGGCGCCGGCGTGCAGGGCCAGGGTGTTGAAGCGGTAGGCAGTCGTCATCTTCCGTTCTCCGTTTCGGGGGATGGAACCAGTTGCAAAAGGGCCGGCCGCCGTCGGAAGCGACCGGCCCGCGGGCTGGCGTGCCTCCGGCGGCTCAACCCTTCCGGGCCGCCTGGAAATGGGCATCCACCTGCTCCCAGTTGATGACCGAAAAAAAGGCCTGGACATATTCCGGCCGGCGGTTCTGGTACTTCAGGTAATAGGCGTGCTCCCAAACGTCAAGCCCCAGGAGGGGCGTCTGGCCGCGGCTCAGGGGGTTGTCCTGGTTGGGGGTGGTGGTGATCTCCAGCCGCCCCTGGTGCCACACCAGCCACGCCCACCCGCTGCCGAAGAGCAGCGCGGCGGCGTTGGCGAACTCCTTTTTGAAGGCCTCCAGGTCCCCGAAGCGTCCGGCGATGGCCTCCACCACCGGGCCTTTGGCCGGCACGCCTTTTTTCAGCGTGGGCCAGAAGAAGCTGTGGTTGGCGTGTCCCCCGCCATGATTGCGCACGGCTGTCCGGATGGCTTCGGGTACGGCGTCCAGGGACCGCAGGAGATCCTCGGCCGACCGGGACTGCAGCGCGCCGTGGCCCTCCAGGGCGGCATTGAGCTTGTCGATGTAGGTCTGGTGATGCTTGGTGTGGTGGATTTCCATGGTACGGGCATCGATATAGGGTTCCAACGCATCGTATGCATAAGTCAGTTTGGGAAGGGTATGCATGCTTGGCTCCTTGAAGTCTTGAGGTTGGTCACGTCGATCGCCGGCGCCGTTCGCGCCGGCGGATTCGACCGGCCGCCTGTGGAGAACAACGCCCGGGGACGCACGCCGGCGGCTGCGGGCGGCCGGCACGCCCGAGGCGCACGGTGCCTCGGCGCGGCCGCGTTACATCCACGGCCTGTTAGAATAAGGCCCGCAACGACCGGCGCAACCCCGCCGCCCGGTTTGACAAGCGTTCCCGCAAGGCCTAGGAATGACCATCACAACGCTCGTGCGCGCCGCGCCGGCCGAAGCGCCTCGACCCGCGCCCCTCGCCCGAGGGGCGGCGCGCAACCCTGCTCCAAACCCGCACGTGAAGTTCCCGACACTCGAAGGAGGTTCCGATGGCCGTCAAAAAAATCCTGATGCTGGTGGGCGACTTCGTGGAGGATTACGAGGTCATGGTACCCTTCCAGGCCCTCACCATGGTGGGCCACACGGTGCACGCCGCCTGTCCGGACAAGAAGGCCGGGGCCACGGTGCGCACGGCGGTCCACGACTTCGAAGGCGACCAGACCTACAGCGAAAAGCCCGGGCATAACTTCGCCCTCAACGCCACCTTCGCGGAAATCCGGGCCGAGGATTACGACGCCCTGGTGGTTCCCGGGGGCCGGGCCCCCGAATACATCCGCCTGAACCCCAAGGTGCTCGGCATGGTGCGCCACTTCAGCGAGGCCGGCAAGCCCATCGCGGCCATCTGCCACGGGGCCCAGCTCCTGGCCGCGGCCGGGGTCCTGAAGGGCAGGAGCTGCAGCGCCTACCCCGCGGTGGGGCCGGACGTGGCCGGGGCCGGGGGACGTTTCGTGGACATCCCCGTGGACCAGGCCCATGTGGACGGTAACCTCGTAAGCGCCCCGGCCTGGCCGGCCCACCCGGACTGGCTGCGGAAGTTCCTGAAGGTCCTGGGCACCCGCATCGAACCCTGACCGGCGGCACCGCGCCGGCGCGTCCACCCGGCCCCGCCGGTTTCCACCCGACGAGGGCCGGGGATTCATTCCCCCAGCACCTCCCACCCCCGCCGGAGGGCCTCCCGCCGCAGGCGGGGGTGGGGTCGCACGGCCACCGGCCGCCCCACGGCGGCCAGCAGGGCCAGNNCTGCGGGGGCATCGCCATACGCCGTGGCCTCCTCCAGGGGCAGGCCGCGGCGGCGCGCCTCTTCCGCGGCGATGCGGACCTTGGCGGCCCCCAGGGGGTGCTCCAGGGGTGGATCCTCAGCCAGGCGCCCCCCGGAAACCGCACAGCGCGTGGCCCGCAGGGAGACGATACCCAGGTGCAGCGCCATGGGCCTGGCGATGTATTCCAGGGTCCCCGTGAGCAGAAGCACGGCGTCGCCCCGTGCCTGGTGCGCCTCCAGGCGCCGCAGCATGGGTGGGAAGAGATCCGGCACCAGGCGCCGGAGGGCGAAGGCCCGGGCCAGGGAGGCCACCTCCGCCTCCGCCAGGCCCGCCAGGTAAGCCTTGTTCCGCTTCCACACCGCGGCGCCCCAGGCCCTGCGCCAGCGGTGCGCGAACCGCAGGCAGGCGGCCACCTGACGGGGTCCGATGCGCCCCCGCCGCCAAAGCCAGGCGCAAAAGCGCTTCTCCGAGGAAAGGCCCGACAGCAGGGTACCATCGAAGTCCACCAGCACCAGCGCCATTGGACGTTGCTCCCCGGCACCCCGGCGGCAGCGGGGTCAAGCGTTTCCGCGGGACGGCGGCCTGGCGCGTCCGCTGGACAGGACAAATTCCACGATCACCGGCAGACCCCGCACCAGGCAGATGAGCACGGCGGCAAATACCAGGCCGTTCTGCGCCATGCCGATAACCGCCTGCCAGCGCCCGTAAGCCTCCGGCCAGAGGGCCGGCCAGGGCTGCACCAGGAAAATGAACCCGAAGGCCACGGCCTTGAGCACGCCGTAGAAAAGACGCATGCCGCGCCCCGCCACCAGGAATTTGCCCAGAGGCGACTGCATCATCCCGAAGGGGGTATGCCCCTGGGAGGCGGCGTGGGAGCGGATGGCGTCCACGGTGAAGCTGCGGGTCAGAAAAACGATGGCCACCCAGACGGGCACGAATCCCAGGTCCACCACCACGAGCCAGAGGACGTTTTCCACCACCCGGTCGATGGCGATGTCGAAGATCGCACCGAAGAGGGACTCTTCGTGGCGCTTGCGGGCCACGAAGCCGTCAATGCCGTCCATGACGAAAATGACCGTCAGGAGGGGGCCGTTGGCCAGCTGCCAGAGGGGGGGCGCCCGATAGGCCGAAAAGATCAGGACGAAAAGCAGCAGGAAGCGGGCCAGGGTGATCAGGTTGGCCATGGGGCCTCCATCCGCGGATCGCGGCGGCGCGGGGGGCGCGGGGAGCTTTCCGGAGCCGCCGCACCCTGAAGGCGTGAGCCTACCAGAATTGCCTCTGCGCTTCAATCGCCGCCGGCCGCCTGGGGAATCCCTCTTCGGTCAAGGCGCTTTATCCGCCCGCTTGACTTGCCGGGCCCCGCCAGAGGACAACCCCTCGGGATCCATGTGCGGCGGGCTACGGGCCGGGCCCAGTGTGTCCCGACCCTTGAATTCGAAGGCGCCGGTGATTAGCATCACGGGCTATGGAAAGATCCAGCGAAAAAATACCCAACCCGGCGGAAATCGAGAAGGAAATCGGTGAATTTCTTTCCAAGCGCTTCGGCACCCAGGTGAAGGTCATCAACCCGCTCACGGTCACGGAGCCGGCGGGCACCGGCACCGCCGCGGAGCCCCCCAAACCCCGCCCCTCCATCCACTTCGACCTGGTCCCCGAGGACCTCATCGCCTACCTGGACCGTTACATCGTGCGCCAGGACGAGGCCAAGGCCATCCTGGCCACCAAGGTCTGCACGCATTTCAACCGCATCAAGCAGGCCCTGGCGGGCCGGGAGCACTCCCGGGAGATGGTGGGCCGCATCAAGAACAACGTCCTGCTGCTGGGGCCCACGGGGGTGGGCAAGACCTACATCGTGCGCCTCATCGCCAAAAAACTCGGGGTGCCCTTCGTCAAGGGCGACGCCACCAAGTTCAGCGAAACGGGCTACGTGGGGGGGGATGTGGAGGACCTGGTGCGGGACCTGGTGCGCGAGGCCGACGACGACATCGAGCTGGCCCAGTACGGCATCATCTACATCGACGAGATCGACAAGATCGCCAGCGCCCGCAACGTCATCGGGGTGGACGTATCGCGCTCCGGCGTCCAGCGGGCGCTGCTCAAGCCCATGGAGGAGACCGAGGTGGACCTCAAGGTCCCCCACGACCCCATCTCCATGATCCAGGAGATCGAGCGCTTCCGCAAGACCGGAAAAAAGGACAAGCGCACCATCAACACCGCCAACATCCTCTTCATCATGAGCGGGGCATTCAATGACCTGGCGGAAATCGTCCACCGGCGCATCGTGAAGCAGGGGATCGGCTTCGGCGCCACCTTGAAGGGCGACCTGGACCCCGCCCGCATCCTCCCCCAGGTCAAATCCGAGGACCTCATCGAATACGGCTTCGAGTCCGAGTTCGTGGGGCGCCTGCCCGTGCGGGCCGTGCTCACCCCCCTCTCCGAGGAGGACCTTTACGACATCCTGCGCAACCCCAACAACCCCATCGTCCTGGGCAAGAAGCTCGATTTTGCGGCCTATGACATCGAGGTGAAATTCGAAGCCGCGGCCCTGAAGCTCCTGGCCGGCAAGGCCTACGCCGAGAACACCGGCGCCCGGGGCCTGGTGAGCGCCATCGAAAGCGTGCTGGTGCCCTTCGAGCGCCGCCTGCCCTCCTCCAGCCTGCGCCGGTTCCCGGTGACCGCCGAGGTCATCACCCACCCCCAGCAGGTCCTCGCGCGCATGCTGGCCGGCGACCGGCAGGCCGAGCTGGCCGCGGAGTTCGAGCGCCTGGCGGCGGAGGAGCGCGCGGCCCTCAAGGCCTACCTGGGGGAAAACCGCCGGGTGTTGAGCGAGAAATACAGCCTGACCCTCACCCCCGCCCGGCTGGAGCTCGTGGCCGAGTGCTACGGCCGGGAAATCATGGACGTGGGCCAGGTGCTGGAGCACATCAAGACCCGCTACGACGCCATCAAGACCATCGAGCTGCAGTTCTACAAGCGCCACGACATCAACATCGTCCTGGAGGAGGACGCGGTTGACTTTGTCATGGCTCAGCTTGTACACTCCCAGGCCGATCTCGAAGGCTTTGCCCGCCGGCTTGCGGCGGATTTCGAGTTGGGCCTGAAGCTGGTCACCGAAAAGACGGGTCGCACCCGTTTCTTCCTCAATCGCGAGGCGCTGCTGCACCCCGAGGACTTCATCGCCGCCCAGATCCGCGCCGGCATGGGTTCCGCCCCGCCTCTCGACCCCGAAAGGTCGGATCCCTGATGATCGGAATTTCCAAGCTCTACTGCGGCACGGTGGAGCCCTCCGACGCCCTGCGCTACGGGCGTCACTCGGGGCGGCTGCCGTCCCACCTGCTGCAGTTTTCCGTCGACAAGAAACCGGTGGTGGTCTGGAACATGACCCGCCGCTGCAACCTCAAGTGCATCCACTGTTACGCCCAGGCCCGGGACGAGAACTTCGCCAACGAATTGTCCACCGCCGAGGGCCGCGCCCTCATCGACGACCTGGCCGGCTTCGGCGTGCCGGTGGTGCTCTTCTCCGGGGGCGAACCCCTCATGCGGCCGGACCTCCCCGAACTGGCGGGCTACGCCGTGGCCAAGGGCATGCGCGCGGTGATCTCCACCAACGGCACCCTCATCACCCCCGAGGCGGCCCGCACCCTCAAGGAAATCGGCTTGTCCTACGTGGGCATCAGCCTGGACGGCATGGAACCCATCCACGACCGCTTCCGGGCCGTCAAGGGCAGCTTCCAGGCGGCCCTCGCCGGCATCCGCAACACCCAGGCCGCGGGCATCAAGGTGGGCCTGCGTTTCACGGTCAACAAGTTCAACGTCGGCGAGATCCCGGCGGTCTTCGACCTGCTGGAGGAGATGGACATCCCGCGGGTCTGCTTCTACCACCTGGTCTACGCCGGGCGGGGTTCCAAGCTGGTGAAGGACGACCTCTCCCACGCCGAGAGCCGCCGGGCGGTGGACCTGATCATCGACCGCACCCGGGACCTGCATGCGCGGGGCAAGGCCAAGGAAGTGCTCACCGTGGACAACCATGCCGACGGCCCCTACCTCTACCTGCGCCTGTTGAAGGAGGATCCGGAGCGGGCCAAGGAGGTCCTGGAGCTGCTGGAGATGAACGAGGGCAACAACTCCGGGCGGGGCATCGGCTGCGTGAGCTGGGACGGCCAGGTGCATGCCGACCAGTTCTGGCGCCACACCAGTTTCGGCAATGTCCGGGAGCGGCCCTTCTCCGCCATCTGGAGCGACACCTCCAATCCCCTCATGGCGCGCCTGAAGGACAAGAAGTCCTACGTCACGGGGCGCTGCGCCGGCTGCCGCTGGCTGGACATCTGCGGCGGCAATTTCCGCGTGCGGGCCGAGGCCGTCACCGGGGACATCTGGGCCCCGGACCCGGCCTGCTACCTGAGCGACGAAGAGATCAGCCAATCCATCTGAGCGCCGGCCCGCCCCCGGCCCCCCTCCCCGACGCGCGCGGGGCGGCCCCGCGGGGATTCCAAGGCCACCGGCCGACAGCCCAAAGGAGCCAGCATGCTGTTCCCCGACTACCGTCCCCGGCGCATGCGCCAGAGCGAAGCCTTCCGCCGCCTCGTGCGCGAAACCACCCTGGGCGTGGACGACCTGATCCTGCCCCTCTTTGCCATCGGCGGCAAGGACGTGCGCAACCCCATCCCCTCCCTTCCGGGCCACTTCCAGCTCTCCGTCGACCAGCTGGTGAAGACGGCCGCCGAGGCGCGGGAGCTGGGCATTCCGGCGGTGATCCTCTTCGGCCTGCCGGAAAAGAAGGACGCCCTGGGCACCGGAGCCTACGCCAAGAACGGCATCGTGCAGCGGGCCGTGCGGGAGGTCAAGCAGAAGGTGCCCGAGATGCTGGTGATCACCGACGTCTGCCTCTGCCAGTACACGGACCACGGCCACTGCGGCATGGTGGAAGGCGACCGGATCGACAACGACGCCACCCTGGATCTCCTGGCCCGCGCGGCCCTGACCCACGCCCAGGCCGGCGCCGACATGGTGGCCCCCTCGGACATGATGGACGGCCGCGTGGCCGAGATCCGCGGCCTGCTGGACGAGAACCATTTCAGCCACGTCCCCATCATGGCGTACTCCGCCAAATACTGCTCGGCCTACTACGGGCCCTTCCGGGAGGCGGCCGACTCCGCACCGCGCTTCGGCGACCGGCGCACCTACCAGATGGACCCGGCCAACGCCCTGGAAGCCGTCCGGGAGGCCACCATGGACGCCGAGGAAGGCGCGGACATCATCATGGTCAAGCCGGCCCTGGCCTACCTGGACGTCATCCGGGCAGTGCGCGACGGGTTCGACCTGCCCCTGGCCGCCTACAACGTGAGCGGCGAATACTCCATGATCAAGGCGGCCGCCCAACAGGGCTGGCTGGACCACGACCGGATCGCGCTGGAGGTGCTCACCGCCATCAAGCGCGCCGGCGCCGACCTGATCCTGACCTACTTCGCCAAGGATCTGGTAGCCCGCGGACTGATCCGCTGAGGAGGCGGCCATGGACCAGACGCGCAGCCGCGCCCTCTTCGCCGAAGCCGTCCGGTGCATCCCCGGCGGAGTCAATTCGCCGGTGCGCGCCTTCGGATCGGTGGGCGGGACCCCGCCCTTCATCGAGCGGGGCGCCGGGGCCCGGCTCTGGGACGCCGACGGCAACGAGTACCTCGACTTCGTGGCGTCGTGGGGGCCGCTGATCCTCGGGCACGCGTACCCGCCGGTGGTCCGGCGGCTGGAGGAGGCGCTCGGCAAGGGCACCTCGTTCGGCGCGCCGGTGGCGGTGGAGCTGGCGCTGGCCCAGGCCATTTGCCGGCTGGTGCCGTCGGTGGAGAAGGTCCGGCTCGTGAGTTCGGGCACCGAGGCCACCATGAGCGCC
>DJGG01000142.1 GCA_002432195.1 Desulfobacteraceae bacterium UBA5852 | reverse complement strand
CCGCGCCGCGCGGCCGGCGCCCAGCGCCGCGCGGCCGGGCGGTTGCCCCCCCGGGAGAGGGCGACGGCTGTCAGTTGACCACCCAGACGGTGTGCTCGCGCCCCAGGTGAACGATCTTGTTGCCCACCCGCCCGAGGGTGAACTCCTGCACCCGGGAAAGTCCCCGGCGGCCCACCACGATGGTGCCGAAGTCATCCCGGGCGGCCATCTCCACCACCGCCCCGGCGCGGCTGGCCGCATTCTGGACCACGTGGGCGCTGACCGCCTTTTCCTTCAGTCCCGCGGCCTCCAACCGCCGGCAGGCCTGCTCCAGCCGCTGCCGGATGGCCGCCGCCGCTTCCGCGGCCCAGGCCGCCATGAGCTCCTCCGCCCCGGCATCCATGGCAAACATCGGCCCCGACCGCAGCACGTGGACCAGCGCCACCGTGGTGTCCGTGCCGCCCGCCACCCGTCCGACGAAATCCACCGCCCGTTCAGCGGCCTCGGACCCGTCATAGGCGATGAGCACCCGCCCGTTGTGGGCCCTGGAACCCGCCAGCACGATAGGCACCGCATCCAGGTTGTGCAACAGCTTCTGGGCCACGCTCCCCATGGTGAGGCCCACCAGGGTGGACATGCCCCGCCGGCGGATCACCAGCGCATCGTAGCCCTTGCGCGCCTCGGAGAGGATGTCCCGGGACACTCCCAGCCGGCGTTCGTGGAGAATCGTCTCCACCCGATCGGGTGCGGCCCCGGCTTCCAGGAGAATTTCCCGGCAGCGTCCCAGGTGCCGGGCCGCCCGGTCCCTTTCCTGGCTGGCCCATGCCAGGATTTCGGCGGAAGGCTTGAGGCTGGAGGGCTCCTTCACCAGGTCCCAGTAGGTTTCCGGGACCCCGGACAGCACGTAGAAAAGCCGGATGTCGGCCTTGCGGAAGGCCTCCACCTTGCACAGGTAGGCGACCGTTTTGAGGGAGCGTTCCGAACCGTCAAGGGCCACGAGCAGCGACATGGTCGAAGGTGCGGTCATGGGGTACCTCCATGTTGCTGGGATTTCGGGGCCGGCAGGGAGCCCGGGGAGGACGATCCGACCCGGGGCGCCGGCCCCCTCGCCTATTCTTGAGCAAGTATCGGGCCATACCGCGGCCCGCGCCGCATCCGACGGATCAGCTTGAATATCGGCAGGATACCTTCGACGGCGGCCGGCCGGCGGGGATCCGGACCAGCAGGGGAGTTGACAGATTGGCAAAAAGCCCGACACGGGGTTCGGCCGCCCGCGGGCGCCATGGCGTCGGGAGGGGCCGGGTCCAGGCCGGGGCTCAAGTTGCGGGCTTGCCGGCCGATAACCCTTCCAGGCTTACTTTTCGGCTGCCCCGGACCCTGCCCATGCCGCCGGGAAAGCGAGACGGTGTCCATCCACAAAGGAAGCGCGCCCGCCCATGGTACCCACCGGCCCACCGACCCAGGCCAAGGGCCTGCTGGACAGGCAACCCCTGAGCCACGGCCTGCTGGAAAAAAGCCGCCTCATCGACGCCACCCCCTGGACCAACGACTTCAGCTTCGACCAGATCAAGAAACTGGCCGATTTCATGGACGTTTACCAGGTGGACCCGGAAACCGTGATTTTTGGGGAGGGCGACCGTCAGGCCTATCTGGTGCTCATCGTCGAGGGGCGTGTGGACGTGGTCAAGCGCGACTCGGACCATCGGGCCAAGCGGATCACCACCCTGGGCTCCGGGAAGACCATCGGCGAGATGTGCCTCATCGACGGCGAGCCCCGCTCGGCCTCGGCTGTGGCCTCTTCCCCGGCCACGCTGCTGGTGATGACCGCCGAGCACTTCGCCCGCCTCAACCGGGAATTCCCCGGCATCGGCCTCCTGCTGGTGCTCAAGATCGCCAAGCAGGTGAGCCAGTGCCTGCGCCAGACCAGCGGCCGCCTCATCGATCACCTGGGGAGTTGAGCGCCGCCCGCCTGCCGGCAACGTCCCGCCACGAACCCCGATGATCCCTCGAGGCTGGCGGATGGCCCCCGTGGGGATCAGGAGGCCGCCGGCCGCCGCAGACCGCGTTCCGGCCGTGAGAAGTTATGGCAGTGGCTGCAGTCAAGGCGCTGCGCGCTCACGTGCCCTTCGTGCAGGCTGCGGAAGCCGGGCCGCTTCTTGGCCTGGTGGCAACGGGTGCAGGCCGTCTCCGTGCCCCCTTTCAGCTGGTAGCCCAACTCCCCCTGCAGGTTCATGCGGGCCGGATTGCCGTGGCAATCCCCGCAGCCCAGCACCCGGTAGGCCGGGGCCACCTGGTGGTTGAGGAGCTGGAAGGCGTCCGTGGACACCCAGCGGTAGGGCTCCCCGGGGGGATGCCCCATGTTCACCACCCCGGCGGCGGCGGCGGCCTCCCCATCCCCGGTGGCGGCGAACACCCGGGTGTCCGGGGCCACCAGCTCCCCCGAGCGGGGCAGGCGGGGCATCTCGGTGGTGTGGTACTTGAATGGGTAGAGCTTGCTTCCGCCCGGCGGATCGCCCACCGCCCCCTGGGGCCGGGAGCTGGGGTAGGCCCCCGTCGCCGGGTCCATGGAAACGCTGTCCCGCAGGAGGCCATTGGTGCTCAAGCGGTTCCAGAAGCGGTAGCGGGGCACCAGGTTGTTGGCCTGGGTGCCCGCCGGGCGGAAGGGGGGATCCAGATCCGCGGTGTCCCGCCAACTGCGGTGGATCTCCGTGGCCTCGCTCTCCGGGGTGTCGAAGGCCTCCCGGGCATACAGGGGCACGTGGCAGGTCTGGCAGGCCACCCGGGCCACATGCCGGTTGATGGCCGGGATGGCATGCCCCTCGGCGGTGTCGCGCAGGCGGTGGCAGGCCGCGCAGCTGATGGCATGGGGGCGGTCCGTGGGACGCAGGTCCGTTCCCTGGCCGGCGAAACGGTGGCGCTCGACCTCGTGGCAGTCCTGACAGCGGAGGTTGCCGGCCTCCATGGCCATGTGGACATCGAACTCCCGGTCGAAGGTACGGGCCTGGGCCTGGGCCAGGTCGCCGCGTTTGACCCCGTCGCCCCCGTGGGCCATGGCGTGGCAGGCCAGGCAGTTGGCCCGCTGGGGGCGGTGCACCCGGCGCACGGCATCGTCCAGGGACATGCCCATGGCCTGGGTGTCGGGCACGTAGCGCCCCTTCCGGCGCAGGCGCCGGTAGCCCGCCTGGTGGCAGACCAGGCAGTCGATCTCGGCGAGTTGGGCCAGGCTGGGTGCCCCATCGTCCTCCGGCATGCGCCCCAAGCCGATGTGGCAGGCGCCGCAGGCGTCCCAATTGCCCAGGATGGGCCCCGCATAGCTGTCCTGCGCGCCGGCGAGCTTCCCCTGGCGGGGCGGGCCGTGGCTCATGGAGGGCGCGGGACCCTGCCATTGGTAGTGGACCGACGCGTGGACCTCGCGCGCCTCGGCTTCGTGGCACGGCAGGCAGACGCCGGGGCTCCCGTCCCAGGCAAGCGCGGTGTGCGCGGGGTTGGACGCCAACCCCAGCCCCTCCCCATCCGGCCCGGCGGCGGTTTCGCGGCACGGAGTGTCCCGCCCGTCGCAGTCCTGGTCGCGGCCGTCCCCGCAGGTCTCCGCCGCCCCGGGGTAGACCTCGGCATCGCGGTCGTCGCAATCCCGTCCGCCGCAGTCCGCCGATGCATACCCGTCGCGATCCTCGTCCGGGCAATCGGCGCACGACAGATCCCCGCCGCGGCAGTCCTGGTCGAGGCCGTCGTCGCAGAACTCGGGCGCCCCGGGGTACACCCCGGCGTCGTGGTCGTCGCAGTCGGATTCCGCGGTGAACCCGTCCCCGTCCATGTCCGTCAGGTAGTCGGCCGGCACCGGGCGGGCGGCCACCAGCAGCGCCGCGCCCAGACAGCCCGCCAGGACCACCCGGCGGGCCCATCGCCAGGGGCGCCACCAGGGGTGCCGGCCGGCGGCAAGCCCGTCGGAGAGGGGAAAACGCGGTTGTGGGTGCAGGGAATGCATAAAAGGCCCAGGCGCCGGCCGGCGGCATGCCGGCGATTGGCTTGCGGCGCCGCCCCAGAGCAGAGCAAAAACCAGGCCAGATTCTCAAGCAACCACGAAATTCACGGCCTCCCCTGGCGGGCCGCGGGTCGAGGGATATCCGCCGCCAGGACGCGACGCGGCCGCACGCGGCCCACCGTCATTTGCTTGACGCCCGCCCCCGGGCACCGGCCGGGGACGGGGTGACCGACGGTCAACGGTCGGGGAGTTTACCGAAGTTCCGCCGGGCGTACTCCTTGAGCTTGTCGCTCGGGCTCTCCCGGGCAACCGTGTCCAGCAGGTCCCGGTAGGCCGCCTCCCCCGACATCCCGAGGAGGTTGCACATCCAGGCCATGGCATCCACGTGCTCCCGATCGGTTGCGTCCACCCGGAAGCCCCTGGCCAGCTGGCCGGCGGCGGCACCGAAAATGGCACCGTGCCTCAGGCCCCGGCGGACGGCAAGGCGGGCGGCGTCCCTCTGGCGGCCGGTTTCCGCCGACTGCAGGCCATCGACGCACCGGCGCACCTCATGGGGCAGGTCCCGGGCGGCGGCCTCGGCCGGGAATGCTTCCCCGGCGGCGGCGTTGCCGCCCGGGGCGCTGACGGGTTCACCCTCCTGGCCGGGGGCCGCCGGAAGGACTTCGGCGACATCGCCCGCCCCGCCCAACAGGGCATTCAGCCGCTGGCCCACCTCGCGGCAGGACAGCACCGCAATATGCCCCCGGTCGATTCCCTCGATCCGGCAGGCCGCGGACTGGGCCCGGGGATCGAGCTGGCTGGCGAGGCTCACCGTGCCATCGCCGGCCTCCAGGCCGAAGGGACGGTTGCCGCCGTAACTGTAGAAAAGGTGAAAGGCCACCTCCGGCGGCAGGGGTGCCTGGTGGAGGGACTGCAGGAAGGCGCTGCCCGCCGCCACGTCCTGCCAGCTGGGAACCACCAGGGGCGCGCTGTCCACCCCGCGGCGGGCGTTGGCGTCGCCGCCCCAGGGCGTGGATAGGGTGACCAGGGTTTGCAGGTAGCCGCCGGGGGTCCGGGAGGCATAGCGGTTGACCCAGGCCCGCGCCACCAGCCCCCCCATGCTGTGGGCCACGACGGCCAGCCGCGGGAAGCCGTGCCGGCGCTCCAGGGCGTCGAGCTTGGCCTGGAGCAGGCCGGCGGCGGTCTCCAGGCGCAGCCCGGAAGGGTAGTAGTAGAACCAGGCTTGAAAACGGCGGGGATCCAGGCTCCGCGACAGGTAATCCCAGTCCCGGGGCGTGCCGCCGCTGCCGTGGATGAAAAGCACCGGGAGCCTGCCGGGATCGTACGCCTCCAGGGCGTAGAGGTGGACGCCGACCCGCTCCACGAAGTCCATGGGCTGCCAGAGCCCCAGGGTGCCGTTGGACGGGCGGAAGGTCTCATCCTCCAGGGTGGCGCAGCCGCCGAATTCCAGGGAGCGGGCATCCGCCAGGCGGGGTGGCAGCTTCCGCAGCGACACCCGGACCCCGGCTTCCGGAGGCCGGGGGTAGGCCAGGGGGAGCGTCAAGTCGGTCACCACCTGGTGGGGGCCGACGGCCAGCGGTTCCGCCTGGAAGATGCCGCCGGCCCGTTCGGCCGGCTCCAGCACCTGGTCGGCGTTCAGGTCCACGAAGGCCAGGATCCGGTAGCGGCCGGGGGGCACAAAGAGGTGGAAGGGTCCCTCCCGGGGCAGCCGGGTGTAGTCCGCCACCTGAAGGACCGACGGCCAGGGCGCCAGGGAGGAAGCCGCGGATACCGCCAGCACGGCAATCGGCACGCCGGCCGGGGTGGCCCCGGCGGCGCTTCCGGAGAGCACGGCGGTGGCCTCCGGGCCCAGCCGGCGGACGGGCAGCAATTCCGGCGGCACCATGGACCGCGCGGAGCCCTCCACCTGGTCCCCCACCATGCGCACATAGCCGCAGCTCCAGAGCGCCACGGCCAGGGCCGCCAGCGCCGCCAGCCAGCGGAGGGC
>DJGG01000010.1:11025-12284 GCA_002432195.1 Desulfobacteraceae bacterium UBA5852 | reverse complement strand
CGTTTCCCAAGGACCAGGGGGCAGCTAACGGGGTTTACACGACTCTGAATTTCGCCGCCACCGCCTTGGCTACCCTGCTCAGCGGCTGGGTTGCGGACCGATGGGGCTTTGCGATGGCCTTCCAGCTCAACGCCGCGCTGGGAATCGTGGCTCTGCCGATGCTCTTCCGCGGTGCCCCGCTGCCGGGATCGACCCACTCTTAGACAGGCTGTGGACCCCCGCGAGGCTGCCAGAGCCGCGGAAGAGCCGTCATGCTCGATGCGTATTATATCCCGTACTTCGTGCTGGTCGTCGCCTTCGCGGCCTTCGCACAGGGCTTTACCGGCCTCGGCTGCGGCATCATCGCCATGGCCGGCGTCGCTTTCACCCCGTGGGACCTGGAACGGGCCTCGGTGGTGACCAACCTCCTGCTAGTGGCGCTCAACTGCACCATCATCTTCGCCGGCCGCAAGGAGGCGCGCATCGACTTGAAGCTGGCTGGGGTCATCCTGGCCGGTGAAATAGCTGGTGTGCCTCTCGGCTACTGGTTCATCTACGCCTTCGGCAACCGACAAGTGTTCCGCGTAGCCCTGGGGATGACATTGCTGCTCTTCGCCCTGCACGCCCTATTGCGGCCGCGTATCCGCCACCGACTGCACCTATCCCTGGGGACGGTCGCTGGCGTCGTGGGCGGCTTTTTCGCTGGCGCTTTCACTGCCGGAGGACCATTTTTGGCGCTGTTCATCTACTCGCGCTACGAGAACCCCGCCGACGCCAAGGGCACCTTGCAGATCGTCCTGATGTCGGCCACGCTCTGGCGGCTGCTCAACATCGTTTTCTTCGGCCGCGGTCTTTCCCAGGATGTGGTGGGCATTGCCAGCGTGTCGATCCTGCCAGTCATCATCTGCGCTGGAGTGGGGCACCTCTTCGCCCGGCGTTTTACCAGCGCCGCGTTTCTTAAGGTTGTCTACAGCTTTATCGGGGTGGCGGGAGTCCTGAATATCGTCAAGGGGATACAGTGAGTCGGGGTTCATTGGGCCGAGTAGTGACCTCCCTCAGGACCTCGTGGCCACGAGCGTGCTGTCGAGCGTTTGACTTGCCGTGTGACTAAGAGGGCGACTCACCGTGGCAGCAGGGACCTTCAAAAACTAGTGAACATACGTCCATTCTTTATGCATTTTGTATTAGTGTGGCAGGTGTCACGAGAAGGGCATACCGAGATTGGGACGCTGCGATGACGCCCTATGGTGCTTCACGGCAATACTCGGGTGCTGGAGTGG
>DJGG01000010.1:8796-10977 GCA_002432195.1 Desulfobacteraceae bacterium UBA5852 | reverse complement strand
GCCATCTACCGATTGCGCCTATCGAGGGGAAAGTCCCATTGTTCTTGGATGGGGCGTAAGCGGGTGCCGTGGGAGAGTTGGGTCTCCTGCCAAATATTTATTAAAGTGTGCAAAAACAATTAGTTATATTTTTCGATTTCGTTTGGGCATATTTCTCCTGAGTCCTCCACCAGAGGGCCACAGCGCATTGGCGGCATTCTCTCCGCCGGCGAGCTCCTGGCCTCAGCGTTACGATTATCCGAGATCCGCGCCCATCGGCCGGCATCCAGCATTCCTTATCCAGGCTAGGTGTGTCGAAACGCTTCCTGCCGTATGTATTTGTGAATTAATGACCGTCTGTACGCAGTAACAGTCGTTTGTCTATCGGGTTAGAGTCCCGTCCGAGGAGTTGTCCGTACGCCTCGGTAGCACGGGGGAGTGGCGTCTGAGCGATCAGGGGTCGCAAGTTCCCCACCGGCAAAGGTGCAGGCCGCAACGCAAGTGAACCCATGGGTAGCCTCGTTACTTAGAAGCGGAGGAGCCGACCCTCTGGACGCAAGGGGAAGGCCGTTGGGGGCGGGCAGGAGGATAACGGAAGCGGCTCGTCTCTTCTCCCGGGGTGGTAGGGGTGGCATGTGTCGGCAGATAAGCGGCCCAGTGCTGGAGACCCGGTGCCGTGGGGTGTGAGGAGCCTCAACCGCGGCGTATAAGGCAACGAAGTCGCCGGGGGCGGTATCGGGAGTCGGAGGGGTTCATAGTACCTTTTGAGGGTGCGGGACAGCATAACCCGGCCCGACGGAAGGGACCCTGCTTTGTTCGCGCAACCGACGGGTGGAGGGTGCGGGGATTGCAGCGATACTAACAACCCCGGAGAGCATCAGGACACTGCAGAGGAAGCTGTACCGCAAGGCCAAGCAGGAGCCAGCCTATCGCTTCTACGCGCTGTACGACAAGGTGTATCGGGCGGATATCCTCGATCATGCCTATCACCGGGTGCGGGCCAAGCAAGGGGGCGCCGGCGTGGACGGGGTCACCTTCGAGGCCATCGAGCGCGGGGAAGGGGTCACCGCCTTCGTGGCGGAGCTGCAAGAGGCATTGAGGAGCAAGCAGTACCGAGCCAGCCCGGTGCGGCGGGTGCGGACCCCGAAGGCGGGTGGCGGATGGCGTCCGCTGGGGATCCCGACGATCCGGGACCGGGTGGCGCAGATGGCCGTCAAGCTGGTGATCGAGCCGATCTTCGAGGCGGACTTCAGCGAGACTTCTTACGGGTTCCGACCGGGTAAGTCAGCCCACCAGGCCATCGATGACATCGCCTACGCCCTGAACTGCGGGTATACGGAGGTCATCGATGCCGATGTGTCCCAGTACTTCGACACCATCCCCCACGGGAAGCTTTTGGCGGTAGTGGCCGAGCGGATCGTGGACGGGGCCATATTGCACATCCTGCGGATGTGGCTGAAGGCGCCGGTGGTGGAGGAGGCCGAGGACGGTCGGCGCCGGCACACGGGGGGAGGACAGGGCAACCCCTGCGGCACGCCCCAAGGCGGGGTGATCTCGCCGCTGTTGGCGAACCTGTACCTGCATCTGCTGGACCGGATCTGGCAGCGGCACGGGCTGCAGGGGCGCCTGGGGGTCCGGCTGGTGCGTTACGCCGATGACTTTGTGGTGCTGTGCCGGAAGGGCAGCGCCGCACCCCTGGCAGTGGTGCGCCACGTCTTGGGGCGATTGGGATTGCGCCTCAACGAGCAGAAGACCCGGGTGGTGGATGCGCGGCGGGAGAGTTTTGAATTCCTGGGGTTTGCGCTACGTATGAGGGTGAGCTGGAAGACGGGCCATTCCTATCCGCACGTGCAGCCGTCGAAGAGATCGATTCAGAAGATCAAGACGCAGCTGGCGGTGCTGATGGCCCAGGTCAACGCGGCCCTGCGGGGCTGGGTGGGCTATTTTCACTATCGCAACTGTGCTCGGAGCCTCCTGCGGGTGAGAGAGCACGCGGAGCAGCGGGTGCGGACCCATCTGTGCAGGCGCCACCAGATCCGGCATCGGGTGGGAGGCTATGCCCGGTATCCGGTGCGGCGGCTGTATGCAGCGTACGGCTTGTACAGGGTGCCGACGACAGCGGGCTGGACGAGGGCGAATGCCCTGCGGTGAAGAACATCGGAAAGCCGTGTGCGGGAAAACCGCACGCACGGTTTGATGAGG
>DJGG01000010.1:8345-8764 GCA_002432195.1 Desulfobacteraceae bacterium UBA5852 | reverse complement strand
GTGACCTGCCCTCTACTCTACCCTCTTAGCGCAGCCTGGAGACGTGGTTCGCGACTAGGAAAGATCCCATCGGGTATGAAACACGTGATCTGAGCAGCGTCATCGACGGCGATGGATCTCACGGCCGGGTGAAGCGCGGAGGACGGCCGGGGATTCGGAAGTCCCCCAACGCCGGGAAATCCCGATGGCGACACGGTCCCCCGCGGGTTGGCGGGGCGCAGAAACGCGGGTGCCGCCGCCCCCTATGCGCGCCCCGCTGCCCGCCACCGCCCCGCGTCATGGGCGCGAACCCGGCCCGGGGCAGGCTTAGCGCTTGATCAATCCCCGAAAATCTGAGATGTTTTTCCCCCTGGGCGGCCGCGGCCGGGCGGGCGGCGGCGGTCCAGCTCCTTCCCATTTTACGCACGACGAGTTCAGGC
>DJGG01000010.1:5036-8334 GCA_002432195.1 Desulfobacteraceae bacterium UBA5852 | reverse complement strand
CTGCGCCGCGGAATCCGGCGCTGCCGCGGCGGGCGCGCGTGGATCTCCCAAGGCCTGAAGCACCAGCACGCTGTCGAGGGTGGGGGCCTTCGGCCGGCCCACCCGCACCGGAGACAAAGGACCATGAAGACACTCTTTGCGCAGCTCAACGGTCTGGAGCTCTTTTTCCTGGTCTGTGCCGTCATCGGCGGGGTCTTTGTGCTCATCCGCCTCGTGAGCCAGTTCCTCGGCGCGGACCACTCCCTGGACGGGGGCATCGACGTGGACGGGACCGGCCTGGACGCGCACCACACCGACTCGGACATCGGCTTCCGGATCCTTTCGGTGCACGGCCTGACCTCCTTCATGATGATGTTCGGCCTCGTGGGGCTGGCCCTCCACCGCCAAAGCGGCATGGGAACCCTCGTTTCCATGGCCGGGGCCGTGGCCGCCGGCCTGGCCTGCGTGTGGATCATCGGCAAGCTTTTCGCCCTGGTGGTCAAGCTGCAGTCCAGCGGCACCATCCGCATGGACAGCGCCGTGGGGGCCCAGGGCAAGGTGTACATCTCCATTCCGGCCCAAGGCACCGGCCGGGTGCTGGTGACCGTGCACAACAGCCTGCGGGAGTACGACGCCGCCTCCGTGGACCAGGCGGCCATCGCGACGGATACGCCGATCCGGGTGGTCTGGGTGGACGGCAACGTTCTGGTGGTGGAACGCATTTAACCCTGTAGAGGAGATCTTCGCATGTACGAGCTGGGCTTCTGGATCATCCCCATCATGGCCTTCGTCATCCTGGTGGTCTCGACCATCGCCTTCCTGGCCTCGCGTTACAAGCGCTGCCCGTCCGACAAGATCCTGGTGATCTACGGCAAGGTCAGCGGCGGCCAGTCGGCCCACTGCATTCACGGCGGCGGGGCCCTGGTCTGGCCCCTGATCCAGGATTACGCCTACATGGACCTGACGCCCATGACCATCAGCATCCCGCTGCAGAAGGCCTTGTCCCTGCAGAACATCCGCATCAACGTGCCCAGCACCTTCACCGTGGGCGTGAGCACCGAGCCCGGCATCATGAACAACGCTGCGGAGCGCCTGCTGAACCTGAAGCAGGACGAGATCGAGGAGATGGCCAAGGAGATCATCTTCGGCCAACTGCGCCTGACCGTGGCCTCGCTGACCATCGAGCAGATCAACCAGGACCGGGAGAGTTTCCTGGAATCCATCCGCAAAAACGTCGCCCCGGAGCTCAACAAAATCGGCCTTTACCTGATCAACGTGAACATCACCGACATCACCGACGAGTCCGACTACATCGGCAGCATCGGCAAGAAGGCCGCCGCCGAGGCCATCAACCAGGCCAAGGTCGACGTGGCCGAGCAGGAGAAGCTCGGCGCCATCGGCGAGGCCGAAGCCACCCGGGAGCGGGAGATCAAGGTCGCCGAAAATATCGCCGAGTCCGAGAAAGGCAAGAAGAAAGCCGACGCCGAACGGCGGATCTTCGTCCAGCAGCAGGAGACGGCCGCCACCATCGGAGAGGCCGCGGCCGACCGTGAAATGGAGATCAAGGTGGCCGAAAACCTGGCCGAGGCCGAAAAAGGCCGCAAGCGGGCCGACACCGACAAGCGCATTTACGTGCAGCGCCAGGAAGCCGAGGCCGTGGCCGGGGAGAACACCGCCAAGGCCGACATCGCCGATGCCGAGGCGCAATTGGCCATCAAGCAGGCCAATGCCCTGAAGCTCGGGGAGGTGGCCCGGCGGGAGGCCGAGGTCGAGATTCAGAAGGCCCAATACCGTGCGGAAGAAGAACGCCTGAAGGCCGTGGAAGTGGTCCAGCAGGAAATCGAGAAGCTCAAGGTCGAAATCGCCGCCGAGGCCGAAGCCGAGCGCATCCGCCGGGAGGCCAAGGGCGGCGCCGACGCCATCCTGCTCAAGTACGAAGCCGAGGCCCTGGGGATCCGCAAGGTGCTGGAGAGCAAGGCGGCCGGCTACAGCGAGCTGGTGAAGAGCTGCGCCGGGGATGCCAAGGCCGCGGCCACCCTGCTGATGATCGAAAAGCTCGAGCAGCTGGTCGCCACCCAGGTGGAGGCCATCAAGAACCTGAAGATTGACAAGATCACCGTCTGGGACTCGGGCGCGGCGACCGACGGGGGCTCGGCCACGAGCAACTTCGTCGCCGGGCTCCTCAAGAGCCTGCCGCCCCTCCACGAAATCGCCGGCATGGCCGGCCTCGAACTGCCCCAGTACCTCGGAAAGATGAAAATCGCCACCGACCCCCCTGTCCTGCCGGTCAAGGACGGGGGCAAGCCCTGAGAATCCGCGCAGGGGGACCGGGGATCGCGGCCGGGGGGCCACACCGCACCCCGGGCGGTTCACGCCACCCGGGGCCGGAGGTGGTCCGGCAGGCGGTTTTCAGGACCAACAGGGAAGGCGCGGCGCCCGCGGGTGCCGCGCCTTTTTTTTAGGGTTTGCGGGGCTCAGTCCACCAGCAGCCACAGCAGGCGGGCCGCAGAGGTTCCCGGGTTGCGCCAGGCGGCGGGGGTGGTGCGGCGCAGGCGGATGAGCTGTCCGGCGGCCACCGCCTGCGCCGCACCCAGGCAGGTCAGCTCCAGGCGCCCTTCCAGGAGAAACCCGGCCTCCTCGCCTTTGTGCTGGAAGAAGTGTCCGGCCAGTTTCCGACGGGGGGGAAAGTCCACCAGAAAGGGCTGCAGCCGCCCCTCCTGGCCGGACGCCAGCAGGCGCCGGCAGAGCAGGCCGGAGGCCTGGCCGCGAAAGGCTTCCGGCGGATCGGCCTCCTGGGGGTCGAAAACCATGGGCTCGGGGCGCTCCGCGGCCTCCTGGAGCACCTTGCCCACCTCCACCCCCAGAACTTCCGCCAGCCGGAAGAGGGCCGGGATGGAGGGGTAGATGATTCCGCTCTGCATCTGGGAGACGGTGCTGGGGGTGACGCCCAGGTGCCGGGCCACGTCGCTCTGGGAGAGGCCGGCGGCCGATCGCAGTCCGCGGATCCGGCCCCCCAGGTGGATGCGGGCGGCCGTCCGGGGAGCCTCGTCGAAGAAAATGCCCACGTCCCGCGTCGCGTAGGGGAGGGGCTGATTCAGCCCGTCCGGGTGGCGGCCCTCGGCCTTGAGCAGCCGCAAGGCGGTGCGCCCCCGGCGCACGGACAGCTCGATGACCACCTGGGCGACCTGATTGATCTGGGCCCGCAGGCGCGGGGTGTGGGCCTTTTTTTCGATGACCCAGTAGGCGATGGTGTTGAGGTCGTAGAGGCGCGGGCAGGTGCGGGTGTAAAAATGCACCAGGCGCTCCTCGCCGCCCCAAA
>DJGG01000010.1:0-5015 GCA_002432195.1 Desulfobacteraceae bacterium UBA5852 | reverse complement strand
CGCCCGTGAGGCTTTCGAAGACGAAGCGCACCGATTCCCCCAACTCGGCCTGGAGGCGGTAGAAGGCCTCCGCGACCGCCTCCATGTCCCGGGGGGCGGCGACGCGCTGAATGCGGCAGCCCGACGGGCGAGCCTCCGCCGCCAGGGAGCGGACGAAGACCTCAGCACCGTCACCCTTGCCGTAGGTGAAGCAGTCCAGCAGCGTGAGGTGGGGGGAGGCCGCCAGGGGGCCGAGCTTTTCCAGCAGGTTTTTCACCGAGCGGTCGAAGCTGACGTAGATGACCGGCAGCGCGTGGGCCAGGGACTCCCGCAACAACTCCAGACAGAAGGCGTCGGCCAGGCTGCCGGCGTCGTCGTACCAGATGACGTTGTCGCCCACGGCCAGACCGCCGATGTGGCGATCGAAAGCGGGCACGCCGCTGGGAATGGAAGCTGGGTGGGGCATGGGGACGCGTCTCCAGGGTCGGGTGCGACACACTACCGGATCGGCCGCGGCTTGTCAAAGCGCGCGGGTGGCGGCCCAAGGGGCCGGTTTGTCCCCCCGGGCCGCCTGTGATATAGGCAATGGCGGCCGCCGGGCGCGGCGCGCGGCGCCCCGCGCGGGAATCCGGGGGCGCCCTCCCGGGGGCGGCGGATCATCCGCGCTGCGGGCCGCAACGTCCCGCCCCGGGTGGATGACGTGGCTGGTCTCCCGCCCCTGGCAGCGTCCCGCCTTGCGGCCCCGCGCTTGGTCATTCACCACCGGCCAATGGATTTGCATGCCGGCCATCGCGGAAGGGGGTCCCGGCGAAAGGAGGTAAACGCATGACCACAGCTTTGCGCCGCACCATCGTGGCCCTTGGGATGGCCGTTTGGCTGGGCGTGGCGCCGGGAGCCATGCCGGCGGACGCGCCCCGGCAGGACGCGCCCGCGGCCGCGCCGGCCGAAACATCCCCGGACAAGAATGCGGAACCGCCCTTCCAGGTGGAAGCGAAACCCCTGGACCGGGCTGGCGAGAGTTTGGGCAAGGGCATCGACCGCCTGGGGGATAAAGCCTCGGACCGCCTGGGGGGGTGGGTCGCCGCCGAGGCCTTCCAGGGCATCACCTGGATGAAGCTCGCCGTATGCCTGGGGCTGGTCTTCCTGGTCATCGTGGCCGAAAGGGTGGTGCGCGCCCTGCTGCAAAGGAAGATCCGGGGGATTCCATCCCGGGAGGGGGTCATCTCCTGGACGCGCATTTTCCTGCTGGCCCTGGCCCGCCCGCTGACCCTGTTCATCTGGGCCTACGGTCTCTATGGGTCGATCGCCCCTCTCTTCGAGCACTTCCGGCAGTCCGACGGCGCCAACCTGGTGCACGCCGTGGCCCAGAAAACGGCCGACATCGCCGCCACGGTGGCCCTGGTCTGGTTCGCCTACAACCTGGTGCACCTGATCGACGAGCGCCTGAAGCGCTGGGCGGCAGGCTCCGAAAGCACCATCGACGACATGCTGATGCCCCTCATCGGCAAGACCCTGCGGGTGTTCATCCTCCTGGTGGGCGGCATGGTGGTGCTCCAGAACCTCACGGGGGTGGAGATCGGCCCCCTGCTGGCCTCCCTGGGCATCGGCGGTCTGGCGGTGGCCCTGGCCGCCAAGGACTCCATCGCCAATTTCTTCGGCACCCTGACGATCCTTTTCGACAAGCCCTTCCAGGTGGGGGAGCGCGTGGTGATCGACAGCCACGACGGGGTGGTGGAGAACGTGGGCTTCCGCAGCTCGCGCATCCGCACCCTGGCCGGCCACCTGGTGACCATCCCCAACGAGAAGCTGGTGAACTCCACCGTGGAGAACATCGGCAAGCGGCCCAACATCCGCTGGCTTGCCGACTTCGGCCTGACCTACGACACCCCGCCGGAGAAGGTGGAGGCGGCCGTGGCCATTCTGCGGGAGGTGCTGGACAATCACGAGGGGATGCACCCGGACTTCCCGCCCCGGGCCTTTTTCAACGGCTTCAGGGACTGGAGCCTCAACATCATGGTGGTGGCCTGGTACCACCCGGCGGACTGGTGGGGCTACAGCGCCTGGCTGGAGCGGACCTGCCTCACGATCCTGCGCCGCTTCCGGGAGGCGGAGATCGACTTCGCCTTCCCCAGCCGGACGGTCTACGTGGCCGGCGACGACCGGCGCCGGCTGCAGCTCCTCATGGGGCACGCGGAGCCGGCAGAGGGCGCGGACGCGCGCCCGGAGGGGGATGCATGACGCGTTTCTTCAAGAAAGGCTCCCCCAAGGCCGGGATGCCCCCGGGGAGCCTGGTGCATATCGGCGAGCCCCGGCCCCAGCCGGTGGCCGTGCGGGTGATGGCCTACGAGGGGGAGCGCCTGGTCGAGCGGAGCGTCGAGAACCTCGAGGAGGTCTTCCCCCTCCAGGGGCCCCCGGCCGCCACCTGGATCAATGTGGACGGGGTCCATGGCCTCCCCCTGATCGAGGACCTCGGCCGCCGCTGCCGGATCCACCCCCTGACCCAGGAGGACATCGTCAACACCGGCCAGCGGCCGAAGCTGGAAGCGTTCGACGATTACCTCTACGTGGTGCTCAAGATGCTGACCTACGACGCCGCGGCCGGCCAGATCCGCGCGGAGCAGGTGAGCCTGGTGCTGGGGGAGAGCTACCTGATCTCCTTCCAGGAAGCGCGCGGGGATGTCTTCGAGGCCGTGCGCGCACGCCTTCGCCAGGGGCGGGGCCGGATCCGCACCGGCGGGCCCGGCTATCTGGCCTACGCGCTCATGGACGCCATCGTGGACCACTACTTCGTCGTGCTGGAAGCCATCGGGGAGGGGATCGAGGCCCTGGAAAGCGACTTGGCGCAGGAGCCGGGCGGCGCCCTGGTGCAGCGCATCCACCGCCTCAAGCGCGAGATGATCTTCCTGCGCCGCCAGGTCTGGCCCCTGCGGGAGGTGCTGTCGCGCTTCACCAAGACGGACAGCGGCCTGGTGGACGAGGCCACCCGGGTGTTCTTCACGGATGTCTACGACCACACGGTCCAGGTCATGGAGACCATCGAGTCCTTCCGGGATATCCTCACCGGCATGATGGATCTCCATTTCTCCCTCACCAGCTACCGCATGAACGAGGTCATGAAGGTGCTCACGGTGATCGCCACGATTTTCATCCCCCTGACCTTCATCACCGGGGTGTACGGGATGAATTTCCGGGTCATGCCGGAGCTGGAGTGGCCCTGGGGCTACGCCGCCGCCTGGGGCCTGATGCTGGCCGTGGCCGGGGGGCTGGTGCTGTACTTCCGGCACAAGAAGTGGTTCTGAAACCCGCCCGGGGGCGGCGGGTCCTCACATCCGCTTGAGGAGCTGGTTGGCGGCCGTCAGCAGGGGGTCCCAGGTGGGGCCGAAGGGCGGCGCGTAGGCCAGGTCCGCCTGGCTGAACTGCTCCACGCTCATCTGGGCGTGGAGGGCCACGGCGGGGGCGTGCAGCCGGTGGGCCACCCCCTCGCGGCCCACCATCTGGACCCCCAGGAGGCGGCCCGAGCCGCGGTCCCCCACCATGTGCACGTGGATTTCGCTGGCCCCCGGGTGGGCGTGGGCCCGGGAGCGGCTCTGGACGACCACCGCGGCGGTTTCGAACCCGGCCTCGCGGGCCTCCTCGGCGGTGAGCCCGGTGCGGGCCACCTGGAGGTCGAAGACCTTGAAGACCGCCGAGCCCAACACCCCGGGCAGCCGGCAGTCCCGGCCGCAGACGTTGTCCGCCACGGCCCAGCCGGCGCGGTTGGCCCGCAGGGCCAGGGGAATCCAGACCCGTTTGCCGGTGACCGCGTGGAAGGCATCGGCGCAGTCCCCCGCGGCGTAGATCCGGTCATGGGAAGTCCGCTGGCGGGCGTCCACGGCAATGGCCCCGGCCACACCGCAGCGCAGGCCCGCCGCGGAGGCCAGGCGGCTCTCGGGCCGGATGCCCACGGCGGCCAGCACCATGTCGCCCTCCAGGTCCAGGTCCGGGCCGGTGACCCGCAGGCGGCCGTCCGACGGCGCGATGCGCTCCACCGTGCGCCCGGGCAGCACCTCCACGCCTTGCCGCCGGAGCTCGGCCTCCACGACGGCGGCGAGGGCGGGGTCCATCCAGGGCAGCAGCCCCGGCCGGGGCTTGGTGAGGGTGACGGCGAGACCCAGCGCCGCCAGGGCCTCGGCCATTTCCAGGGCGATGTAGCCCATGCCCAGGACGATCACCCGGCGCACGGCACGGGCCTGGAGATACTCCTTGATGGCCCGGCCGTCGGCCAGGCTTTTCAGCACCATGACCCCGGGCAGGTCGATGCCCGGGATCGCGGGCCGCACGGGCACGGCCCCCGTGGCGATGAGCAGGTGGTCGTAGGCGAACTCCCGCGGCTGCCCCTCCCGCGTCACCGCCGTCACCCGCCGGGCCTCCGGGTCGATCTGCTCCGCACGGTGCCCCGTGAACAGGCCGATGCCCTGCTTTTCCCGGAAGACCTCGGCGCGGCGGACCACCAGGTCGTCGATGGCCCGCCCACGGTCGGCGATGTTGTACGGCATGCCGCAGGCGCTGTAGGAGACGTCGGCGGTCTGCTCCAGAACGGTGACCTCCAGGTCGGGGCGGTTCCGCTTGGCGCGGCTGGCGGCGCTCATGCCGGCGGCGTCCCCGCCGATGATGAGGAAGTGCATGCTGAGGCTCCTTTCGCCGCGGCGCGGCGTTTCATCCCTTGATTTTGCGGGCCGACGGGCTATAACGGGCGCCACCCCGGCCGGCGCCGGCCGGCGCGGCGGGTCCAATTGCCCGGATCTTAGAGGATCGTGATGCGGATTTCAAACCCAATATGCGGGGCGCCGGCGGTGCTGTGCCCCCCGGTGACATGACCGGCAGCGTGTCCCCATCCCCGGATCAACGGGACCTGCACCGGCGCCTGCGGCGCCTCGAGCGCCGCTTGCCGGAGGTCCTTTGCCGCGACCGCTGGGCGGCCCGGGCCGAACTGCGCCGGTTGCAAGCGGCTTTCGGCGGCGGCGGACCGGCGGAGCGGCTGGAGGACCGGGTGGCCC
>DJGG01000059.1 GCA_002432195.1 Desulfobacteraceae bacterium UBA5852 | reverse complement strand
TCATGTCTGCCCCCTGAGGATGGCCTGAACCATGGCCATCCCCGCCAGCACCAGGAGGACGCCCCCCAGGTTGTTGGCCGTGAAATTGGCCGCGGCCCCCGCCCACTGGCCGCTCCGCAGGGCGGCCACGGTTTCGAAGGCATACGTGGAGAAGGTGGTCAGGGCGCCCAGAAAGCCGGTCATGAAAAACAGCCGCAGGGCCGGGCTGAACAGCGGCAGGCGCTCGGCAAGCGCCGCCAGGACCCCGATAGCAAAGCAGCCGGCCATGTTGACCAGAAACGTCCCCCAGGGAAAGCCGGTGCCCACCAGGCGCACGGCCGCCAGGGAAACGCCGTAGCGCGCCGCCGCCCCGAGGCTGCCGCCGGCCATCACCATCAGGATTTTGACTAGGCTCTCCGACATGCCGTGGATCTCCACCAGCGCCGCTGCGGGGGAATGTAGCACATTGGCGTGCCGCCTGCCATGGGAGGCGCCTGGGGCCCTTGCGGACACGGCCGATAGGGATCCGCGCCGCCCGTGCGGGCCTCCCCGGGGAAATCCTGGGACGTCCCCGGTTTCCCGCCCGGGGAATATCTGCGGGGTTCCCCTGCGGCCTGTGACAGCCGCCGAGGATCCCTTATATTCCACGTGGGAAGCACCCGGCATCCATCCGCTCAAACCCAAAGGGGGCCGCCATGCAGAGCGTACTGGTGAAAGACGTGATGATCCCGATTGCCGACTACGTCACCGTGAAGAAGGAACACAGCCTGATGGAAGTGGTGCTGGCTCTGGAAGAGTCGCGGCGGAACCGCCACGCCCGGGCCCATCGGGACGCCATCGTGGTGGACGACGACGGGCGCTTCATCGGCAAGGTCACCATGATCGACATTTTCCGGTCCCTGGAGCCCAACTACAAGCGCGTGGAGGAACAGCAGCGCGACGGCGTGCTCACCCGGGACTTCGTCATGCGCGGCATCAAAGACCTCAACCTCTGGATGGAGCCCATGCGGGACCTCTGCACCCGGGGGGGCCGGCAGCAGGTCGCCGGGATCATGCATACGCCCGAGAACTTCGAGTACATCCAGGAGGACGACTCCCTGGACAACGCCCTGCACAGGTTTGTCATGGGTGTTCACCAGCCGCTGATCGTCCGGCGGGGGGCGGCCGTCACGGGGGCCTTGCGCTTCGGGGATGTGTTCGAGGTCATCCGACAGCGCATGCTGCAGTGCCTCTGACGGGGCCTGCCCCGAGTTCTTTATCCCCCGGGAGGGATGCCCCGGCGGCGGCCCCGGCGAGGGGAACGCCCGGCGCATGCCCGGCCCTTGTCCGCGGGGCCCCTTTGACGTATAGCCTGTGTCGCGGTCCCCTGCCCTGGGCCGCAACTCCAGGATCGGCTTTCAGCGGAGCGGCGGCATGACCCATCCAGAGGACGATATGGCGGTGGTGGCCCGGGCGGGGGAGGATCTCTTCAACTTCGCCATCGACCGCGAAGACACGCGCTGGCTCATGGAGCACCTGCCGCGGGAGGCGGACGTCCCGCGCGGCACCGTGGAATACGAGCTGCAATTGCTGAAGATCATTTCCGTGGGCTGGAGCATCCATTTCCATCTGGAGAACCGGCCGCAGAAAGACGCCCTGGCCGAGCGCTTCTGGCGGGCCGTCCAGCAATTTTCCCACGAGCTGTCCTCCACCGCGGGGATGGTCACGGGCCAGGACGTCGACTACTTCGGCACCCTCAAGGCCCGCCTGGATATGTACCTGGACGCCCTCGCCCGGCAGCCCCGCGCCGGGGAGCCCGCCCAGGTGATCGGCCCACGCTTTGCCGCGGCCTGCGGCAACGCCCAGGACCTGCCCACCTTCCTGACCGGCTCCAAGATGTTCCTGTCGGCCGTCCACAGCGTCCGGGAGTATCTCGCCGCCCAAGGCCTGCTCTAGGTTCGTGACCCCTTAGCGCCCGTCAGTCCACCACCCGCACCTGGACCTTGACGACCCCCTCCCGGAGCATGCCCAGCTGCCGCGCCGCGGCGTAAGACAGATCGATGATCCGGCCTTTCACGAAGGGTCCCCGGTCGTTGATCCGGATCGTCACCGCCCGGCCGGTTCCCGGACGCAGCACCTCCACCCGGGTGCCGAAGGGCAGCGTCCGGTGGGCGCCCGTGAAGGCCTGGGGATCATAAGGCTCGCCGCTGGCGGTGGGTTTGCCGTGGAGCTGGCGTGCGTAGTAGCTGGCCAAACCGGATTCGGAATAGCCCGCCGGCCATTCCGCGGGGGGCCGGAGTCCGCAGGCCGCGGGCAGCAGGAGCAGCCCGCAGGCCATGATGATGGCGGCTAAGCGACGCAGCGGTTGAGGTGCCATGGGGAATTTTTCCGGCGCGATTGCGGTTGCCTCCGCAAGAATCGGAATGACAGGGCCTTTCCCCGTTCCTAACATGGCTGCGGCTCAAGCACCAAATGGAGGTTTCCATGGACACGCACGACATCATCCGGCCCCGCATGGGGCCGTTGGAATGGGCGCTGCTGGGGATTCTGTCGGTTATCTGGGGCGGATCCTTTTTCTTCGTGGGCGTTGCCGTCACCGGCCTGCCGCCCCTGACCATCGTGCTCCTGCGGGTGGGCCTGGCGGCCCTCGTGCTCCACGGCGTGGTCCGGGTCCTGGGTCAGCGGCTCCCGCGGGACCGCGGCACCTGGGGGGCGATCTTCCTCCTGGCGCTGCTCAACAACCTGATCCCCTTCGGGCTCATCGCCTGGGGCCAGACCCACATCGCCAGCGGCCTGGCGTCCATCCTGAACGCCACGACCCCCCTTTTCGGCGTGATCTTCGCCCACCTCTGGACCGCTGACGAGGGCTTGAGCCGGGGGCGCCTGGCCGGCGTGGCCCTGGGATTTGCCGGCGTGGTGGTGCTGCTGGGGCCGGAGGTCCTGCGGGGGTTGGGAACCGATCTGCTAGCCCAGGTGGCCGTACTGGGTGCGGCGGCCTGTTACGCCATGGCGAGCGTCTACGGCCGGCGCTTCGGCCGCCAGGGGCTGGCCCCGATCCTCCTGGCCACCTGCCAGGTGACCGCCTCCACCCTGATGTTGCTGCCCGTGGCCCTGGCGGTGGACCGTCCCTGGCGGCTTCCCTTTCCCGGAACCGGGGTGCTCGCGGCCGTCATCGCGCTGGCCCTGCTGTCCACGGCCTGCGCCTATATCCTCTACTTCCGCATCCTGGCGTCATCCGGGGCCACCAACATCCTGCTGGTGACCTTCCTGATCCCGGTGAGCGCCATCCTCCTGGGCGTCACGTTCCTGGGGGAGCGCCTGGAAGGCCGGCATTTTGCCGGCATGGGCCTGATCGGCCTGGGACTCTCGGCCATCGACGGCCGGCTCTGGCAGCGCCGTCCGGGACTGCGGCCGCAGCGCGTGGCCGGGGAGAAATCCTAGGGCCATGTCCCGCAGGTAGTTGAAAAAACAAGTGAATCGTTTGCTGCCGCTTGAAGCCCCTGATGAAAGGGGTCTTCTCCGTCCTCCCGGGGATGTTCGTCGGCTGCGGGACCGCCATCGCGACGGGACGGCTCTCGACCGCCCAGCTCCGGGAAATGGGCGCAAGGCCGCTTTTCGCCCTGTGGTTCGTAATCCTGGCGGCCATCCAGGTCATCGCCTCACGGCGGCTAAACCGCCGCAAGACCTTCGTTATCGGCCTTTCGGCGATTTTCGGCCCGAGCGTCGACGTCGTCCCCGACCCCTACCGGGCGAGGCACCCTTGGCTCCAGCCCCTCGTATTGGAGGGTTCCTGGTGCGATCGCGTTCGGATCCCAACGCCACGATGACGGCCTCGGATAACGGCGCTCAGGTCGGTGACGTAGCCTTTCATTTGTTCTGCCTGGGAATTCATCTCTTTGGAAGCTGAAGCGGACTCCTCCGCACTGGCCGCTGTCGCTTGTGTCACCTTGTCTATTTCCGCAACCGCCTTGTTGATCTGATCGATCCCCTGAGACTGTTCCTGGGATGCCGCTGCAATTTCGCCTATCAGCTCGCCCACTTTGGACGTGCTTGCAGACACCCCGGCGAACGCTTCATTGGCTTTTGATACCAGGCTGGAACCTTCCTTTATTTTTTTGACCGTACCTTCAATCAGACCAGCCGTGTTCTTTGCTGCCGCGGCAGCCCGCAGGGCCAGATTCCTCACTTCGTCGGCGACAACCGCGAAGCCTGCGCCGGCCTCTCCGGCACGGGCAGCCTCCACCGCCGCATTCAACGCCAGCAGATTCGTCTGAAAGGCGATTTCGTCGATGGTTTTGATGATTTTGGACGTCTCTTCACTGGCAGCGGTGATCTCCGTCATGGATGTGGTCAGACTTCCCATGCTTTCATTGGCCATCCGGATGATCTGGCTGGCCTGCTTCATGAGACCGTCGGCCTGGGAGGCATTGCCGGCATTCTGTTTCGTCATCGAAGCCATCTCTTCGAGAGAGGATGAGGTCTCCTCAAGGGACGAAGCCTGCTCCGACGCGCCCTCCGCAAGGGATTGGCTGGCCTCGGAAACCTGACTCGATGCTGCCGCAACCTGATCGGCCGTTGCGTCCATCCGATCCGAGGCATTCTGGATACGCGAGGATATCGATCGCGCCAGGAACGTCATGACCAGGATGCAGACCGCGGTCATCAAGAAAATAAAACCGATCAGCTTGAGGCTGTCCGCTCTGGAATCTTGCTTATCCACTCCGACAAACCACATGCCGACAATCTTACCGTCCTTAGCCTTGATCGGGGAATACTTGGTTCTGTGAATCTTGCCGACAACCTCCGCATCACCAACGAAGTCACCTCCGCCCTTGAGAACAACCGCTTCGACTTTCGGAGAGACCTTCGTCCCGACTGCCCTATTGCCTTCCACCTTAACGCAAGTTGCCACCCGGGTATCACCACGGAAGATCGTTGCCGCTCCGCCAGTTTCACTCTTGATCTTGTCAACGATCTCCGTTTCCCCCTCAATGAGTGTATCGCCCTTGTAGAGCTTCTCGTCGCGGAGGTTCCAATCCCCGGGGTATTTGTCATCGAGATAGGCATAGCCCAGGGTGTGGATGGCAACGAGCTCCTTCGTCGTCATCCGGGTGGATTTCATGTTGTCGAACAGAAAAAACACCACCCCGAAGATGATGAACAAAACGACGCAAGGCAGGAGAATCCGCCACGTCAATGACATCTTTTTAAGCGTTTCCATTTCTTTATTCCTCATTTCATCCTGATACGATTTTATTTCATGCTGATAGGTTTTTAGTGATTGTCTAACACCTACGATCCATTGGGGTTAAATCGATTTAATCGCTTCGGGTCATTCCAGGGAGTGGGGGCCTCCGACGCCCACTGAAGATAAGGATCCTAGTGCCGGATCGAGGCCGGCTCAGGCTTGCCGGCAATCGTCGGTACACTGGTAGCGCATGCGCGTGCCGTGCTGCAAAGACATGATGATCTCGTCGGCCCGCAGGCCCTTGGGGAAATACGCCCCGGAAATCTTGGCGCCGTTGATGCTGGCCCCCTCCAGGAGGGCCGTGGAGAGATCAACCCCCCGCAAATCCGCCTGCCGCAGGTAGCAGCCCCGCAGGTCGAGGCCGGCCGCCTCCAGCCTGCGCAGATCCAGGCCGCGCAGGTCGCTGCCGCGCAGGTCGCAGGCGGTGCCGGCCGCCCGCTGCCGGTTGAACTCTTCCACCCGGTCTTCCCGCAAAAGCTGGTACAGCGCATCTTCCTCAACCAAGGGTGCTGCCATGGGGAACTCCCCTCGCCCGATCGATGGTTGACGATCCCCGGGATCGCGGCCCGTGAAACGGGGCACCCGCGCGACCGGGGACCGGATTCAAGGCTTTCATCGGCCATCTCCGCCGATTACTTGATCGATCCAGGTGGCCGCGCGCAACCATCACCGCGGCAATGCAACGAATGACCCCCGGGTCTTCCGGATGGGGACGCAGGAGGCAGCCGCACGCCTCACAGAGCTCCAGCATGGGCCGGGTCGCGGACGGCACCTCATCTCTTTGACTTTAGGAGCTTTTTCCCTTACCTTCACGCCATACGCCAAGGTGGAGGCCGGCGACATGCGGCCCGGTTTAAATTGCCTTCAAGCCATCCTGCGAAACAGGCGCAACGAGCTGGCACGGGATTATGCCGTGGCCGCCATCGCACCTCTGTTGCCTACCCGGGGCGCATCCTGTATTCTGGCACCATCTTTTTGACACAAGGATTTCCGCATGGCGCCACCGGTCGCTTCCAAGCGAGACATCATCCAGCGTATCCAGGCGGCCCACATGCGGCTGGCCTCGCTGGGGATCGCAAACATCGGGCTGTTCGGCTCCTACGCGAGAGGGGAGCAGACGGTCGCGAGCGACATCGACGTGCTGGTGGAGTTCCTCCCGGAAAAGCACACCTTCGACAATTTCATGGAAGTGGCCTTCCTGTTGGAGGACCTGCTGGGGCGCCGGGTGGAGTTGGTCACGCCCCAGGCCCTCAGCCCGCACCTCGGGCCGCACATCCTCCGGGAGGTGGAACGTGTCCCCCTCGCCGCGTGAGGTCATCCTCCACATCCTGGATGAAATTGACTACCTCCGCAGCCAGACACAGCACTCGGATCTGGAGGCATTTCTCAAGGATGAAACCCTGAAAAGGGCCTTCGTCCGGAGCCTGGAAATCATTGGCGAGGCCTCCAAGAGGCTGCCGGAGGATCTCAAGGCGAGGCACGTGGAAATCGAATGGCGCAAGGTGGCCGGCATGCGTGATCGGCTGATTCATGACTATTTTGGCGTGGATTACACCCTGGTCTGGGATGTCGCCACCACCAAACTGCCCGAGCTTTGCACCCGCCTCCAAGATCTCCTGAAAGCCCTCCCCCAAAGCCCATCGGCTTAGACGCTGCGCATCGCCTTCCAAGGCACACCCGCCGAGTGGTTGCGACGTCATAGCCGCACCGACCCTTCTAGCCTCTTCTTCGCCTGGACTACCGGCGCACCTCGGTCCAAATCAGGAATTGTGTGCTTCTGCATTCCGAAAAGCATAAAGCATGGACGTCCCCAACTTTTCCCCCAAAGCCGATAGACTTAGCCGCTACGCATTCCCTGCCAAGGCATACCCGATGCTCAAGCGGGAAGAGGCGTTTGACGCTTCGCGGCTGAAAAGGCTGACAGCGAATTGAAAATCGGCGGGAGAGCCCGTGCAACAACATTGAGGCCTGTGCAACCTCGGGAGGGACAATCCTGGGCCTCTCTCTTGGAACTTGAGAGTCTGGATAGAGAATGCCGGGCTGCCGCCCGCAGTGGCGGGAAAGCCGGATAAGCGTAACGCTCAGACCGCAAGTTCGCCGAAGGAGAGAACGCCGCCGATGATCTGGGAACACGACAGGAGAAGTGCGCCTCGGAGACAATCGCAATCGTAACTTGTTTGTTTTATTAGGTTATATTTACCTCTTGACAGGGGGACTATAGAATGTCCCCTACCCTACCCTACCCTACTGACTTGTTGACTTGATTTACAATTCTTGTTACGGATAGCCACACTTCGATTCACCATCCCTCCAGAAACAGAGCTATGCTCAAAATATCAACCTCAAATCCTGAGCAAATTTCGAAAAAGTATTTTAATTTATTGATCGCATTTTCAGGGCCATATGGCTCTGGATGCAGTTCCTTATCGGAAGAACTTGAGCGCGTTATTAACGATTGGCCGGGTTGCTTAACCAAGACCATAAAAGTCTCTGATCTTATTAGTAATTATTACATGCAAATTTTCGGAGAATCCGTTATCAAGAATGAAAAGAATACTTGGAAAAGAAGGCAAGCCTATCAAAATGCGGGAACAAAGTTAAGATCGTTACTAGGAGATGATTTTCTCGCAAAAGCAATAGCAGCAAAAATTTATGAAGCCGGATTAGAGTTCGAGCGATCAAAAAGTTTTGATCGCGTCAACTGCGCAGTTTTCTTAATTGATAGCTTAAAAAATTTATCTGAAGTTCATTGCTTGAGAAAAAATTATAAGGATGAGTTTTATTTTCTGTATGTTCACGCGAATCGAGATACAAGATGGGAACGGATGGTTCAATACAAAAGTTGGTCAAAAGAAGATAGGGTCAGCTTTGAAACAAGAGATCTAGTTGATCAAGACGAAAAAATTATAAATGATAAAGTAAAAACACATGGGCAACAAGTAGGGAAGCTGTCATCAGAAGCCGATTACTATATTGTGAATGATAAAAATAGAGAAGTTTTGCAGTCGGAGGGAAAAAGATTTTTAGAATTGTTGTTTGGTAATAGCAAAAATCAGCCAACCAAGCATGAAAGATGTATGCACTTAGCCTTTTCTGCATCCAATAGATCCTTTTGTATTAGTCGGCAAGTAGGAGCTGCTATTTTCGATTCTGATGGGAACTTAATCGGTTTGGGTCATAACGATGTCCCGAAAGCCCACGGTGGCTTATATACTCAAGATGATTATCCTGATAAAAGGTGCTATTTGGTTGGCGATAGAAGATGCACAAATGATACTCAAAAACAAGAACGCTTCGATGCTTTAGCAGAACAAATTAAAGATGAGAAGCGTTTAAAATTAAACGATAAGCAATTAGATGTCATTAAAAAATTAATCGAAAAGTCTCAATTTAGGGAAGCAACGGAATACTGTCGCGCGGTTCATGCAGAAATGGAGGCCCTTCTTAGTGTTGCAAGGTCAAATACTGGGGCTACAAAGGGCGCGATTCTTTATGTAACAACCGAGCCCTGCCATAACTGCACAAAGCACATCATTTGTGCAGGAGTTACCAATGTAATTTTCATTGAGCCTTACCCAAAAAGCTTGGCATCAGAGTTACATGCCGACGCTATGGACCTCACCTCGCCCGAGAGCCAACCAAAAAATGAGAAGGTAAAATTTCTTCATTATTATGGCCTTGCCCCAAATCGATATCATGACTTTTTTACTATAACGGAAGAAATTAAAGAAAAGGAAACCGGCAAATATAAGGTTAAGTCTAAAGAGGACCAATCCAATTCCCCCAGATTCGCAGTGAGAATTGGTAAGCGAACGCGTGAAATTGAAACGGACAAGACTAAGATTGACTACCGCGATACTACGACATTGTTCGAACTATTCTGCCAACTAGAAATGATAAAAATTGTAACAACAAATCAAAAATTACCTTCGAGGCACAGAATCAAAAATCGGACGACAAAGGACAGGAAAAATGCCAACAAACCGAACTGAAAATAGTTGCAGGAGATTTAGAGATCAAATCATTAAATATGGAAAGGAGGCTGACAAGAATATCACATACATATCGCTAATGATACACTCAGCTAAAGCTGAGGTTGATAAATTGTCTGTATCTTACTCTCCCAAAAATCAGGAAACTAGCGATAGCGCATAGATGCAAGATTATATTTCTATTTGATTTATCAGTCATTGTATTCGCGTTACCATACCGATATTTAGTTGCAACATTTTTCCGCCTCAGTGTATGCATTCTCGCTGCATCCCGTCACCCTGAAACTCCCTCAAACAACGGCTTATTTGAGCTTGAGGAGTACCGTGCTTTTAAGCAAATTGCTCAATCATATTGGCCCAACATAAGCCTTTAAAACATCCGCTGCGGCAGGAACAGCGCGATCTGCGGAAAGGCCGTCAGGATCGCCAGGCAGAGGAGCATGGCCAGCCAGAAGGGCCAGATGCCCTGGAAGATGGCGTTCAGGGGCACCTCCGGGGCCACCCCCTTGACCACGAAGACGTTGACCCCCACCGGCGGACTGATCAACCCCATCTCCAGCACGATCACCACCATGACCCCGAACCAGACCGGGTCGTAGCCCAGCTGGACCACGGCCGGGAAGACCACCGGCAGGGTCAGCACCAGCATGGCCATGCCCTCCAGGAACGTCCCCAGGAGCACGTAGGCGCCCAGGATCACCAGCAGCACCCCGGTGGGCCCCACGGGAAGCTGGACCAGGCAGGTCGCCAGGCTTTCGGGGATCCGGGAGAGCGCCATGAAGGGGATGAACACGTGGGCGCCGATCAAGATCATGAAGGTCAGGGCCGTGGTGCGCAGGGTGTGGAGCACCACCAGCTTGAAGCTCTCGCGGGTCAGCGAACGCCGGCCGGCGGCCACCACCAGGGTGAGGAAGGCCCCCACGCCGGCGGCTTCCACCGGCGTCATGACGCCGCCGTAGATCCCTCCGATGGTGACGGCCACGATGGCCGCGAAGGTCCCGGTCCGCTTCAGGGCGGCCCGCCGCCGGGCCCAGTCGGCCGGGGGTCCGGGGGGCCCCATCTCCGGCCGCAGGCCCGTGACCACGGCGATGGCCGCCAGAAAGAGCCCCGTAAGCAGCAGGCCCGGGAACACCCCGGCGATGAAGAGCTGGCCGATGGACTGCTCCGTGAGCACGGCGTAGATCACGAAGCCCGAGGAAGGGGGGATCAGGTACCCCAGGGTCCCGCCGGCCGCCACGCTGCCGGTGGCCAGGCGGTCGTCGTAGCCGAAGCGCTTCATTTCCGGCAGGGCCACGCGCCCCATGGTGACGGCAGCGGCCAGGGAAGAGCCGCAGAGGGCCGCGAATCCGGCGCACCCCAGGATGGTGGCCGCCGCCAGGCCCCCCCGCCGGTGTCCCGCCCAGGCATAGGCTGCGTCGTAGAGGTCGCGGCTCATGCCCGAGAGGCCCGCCAGATTCCCCATGAAAATGAAGAGGGGCACCACACTCAGCTCCAGGTACGAGGCGATCTCGAAGGCCTCGCCGCTCAAGGTGGCGTAGGCCGCGGGCAGGCCGTTCAAGGCCGCGATGCCCAGGAACCCGGTCACCAGCATGGACATGGCCACGGGCATGCGCAGGATCAGCAGGCTGAAGAAAAGTGCCAGGCCGAAGGTTCCGATCAAAATTGGGGACATGGCCGGCATCAATGGGGGGGAAAGCGGAAGTCGGCGGCGCGCCCCCGCAGGAAGACGGGGATCTCCACCGCCAGCACCAGGGCATAGAGGAGCATGCCGACGGCCAGCAGCCAGTAGAAAGCCTTGAAGGGGATCCCCAGGGCCATGGACGCCTCCCCGAAGCGACCGGCGTTCATGCCATTGATCCAGAGGCGCCAGGCGAGCACCACGAGCATCAGGATCCCCGCGGCCCGCACCAGCACCTCGCTGGCGCGCAGCAGTCGCGCCCCCATGAGGCGGCCGAAGAGCTCGATGGCCACCTGGCCCCCCGTACGCGCGCTGTAGGCCGTGGAGAGGGCCACCATGGCGAGCAGCATCAGCTTGGCCACGTCCCGGGCGCCGAACAGGGGGGCGTTGAAACCGTAGCGCAGCACCACGTCGGCCACGGTGAGCCCCACCAGGCCCAGAAGCGTCAGGCCGCCCCCCCAGAGGGCGACCCCCCGCACCAGGCGCTCCACGCCCAAAAGTCCGCGCCCCGGCGGGCTATTCGGCAATGGCCCTGTAGATCTCCCGGGCATGGATGCCCTCCTTTTCCAGCCGCTCCAGTTCCTGGTCGATCACCGGCCGCGCCGCCCGGGCGAACTCCGCCCGCTCCGGGTCCGTGAGCCCGATGACCTCGATCCCCGGGTCCCCCTGGGCCTTTTCCAGGGCACTCACATCCACCCCGCCCCAGAGGGCGCTGGCCTTCAAGCTGAAATCCCGCCCCGTGAGCCGGTCCAGGGCCGCCTGCTGCTCCTGGGGCAGCCCTTCCCAGGTGCCGCGGTTCATGGCCAGAAGCACGATGGAGTTGGGGCTGGGGAGGCGATGGGTGACGAATTCCCCCGGCTCGGCCAGGTTCCAGGGCTGGTAAAGGGCGCTGGGCTGGATCAGCACGGCGTCCACGATCCCCGTGCTGAGCGCGTTGTAGGACTCGGTGATGGGCATGCCCACCGGCACCGCCCCCCAGGCGCGCATGAGGTCCGACTCCACGGGTGAAGCGATGCGGATCTTCATCCCCTGGATGTCGGCCAGGTGCCGCACGGGCCGGCCGCGGGTAATCAGGGACGTGGGGGACATGACCCAGAGGCCCAGGACCTTGACCTCCCCGTATTCCACCGCGAGGTGGGCGTCGTAGACCTCCCAGAGCTTGCGGGTGCCCTCTTCGGCGGAAGCCGCCACCCCCGGCTGGGTGAGCAGGAGCGAGCGCGGGAAGAGGCTTGCCGTGTAACTCTGGATGCAGAAGGTGATGTCCGCCACCCCTTCCACGGCCCGCTTGTACTGCTGCTCGGCCCCCTTCCCCAGGGCCCCGGCGGGGTAGATGCGGATGGCGAGCGCCCCGCCGGTCTCCGCGGCCAGGTCCCGGGCCAGGGGCTCGAAGACCTGCTGGTGGAGGGTGTGCATGGGCGGCATGAAGTGGGCGAGCTTCAGCTCCCGGCCCCCGGCCCGGGCGGCGTCCCCCGCCGTGAGGCCCAGGGCGGCCGCCAGGGCCAGNNAACGGCCGGCGGGCGGTGAGGCGCGGCAGGCCCACCGGCGGTCAGACCGCCAGGGGCTCCAGCCCGCCATCGATGGCCATGGTCAGCCGCTCCAGGTCCCGGTCCAGCCGCCGGTCCTCGGTCAGCAGCGGGGAGAGGGCCCGCACCCGCACCAGGAGCCGCCGGGCTTCCGGCGCCAGGCGCGTCTCGTCCCGCAGAGCGGCGGCGTGGGAGAGGGCGATGAGGCCCGTGGCCAACGCCTGCTGGAGGAGGGTGACCACCTCCCCGGCGCTCAAGGCGGCGTTCAGGCCCATGCTCACCTTGTCCTGGTTGTGGACTTCCGTGGGCCGGGAGAGGACCGTGTCCGGGGCCGAACGCTGCACCGCCCGGGCGGTGAGGGCGCTGCAGGTGATCTGCAGGGCCTTGAGCCCGCAACCGGCATAGGCCACCAGGGTCTCGGGCAGGCCCATGTTCACCCGGGAATCCACCAGCAGGGCGAACTGGCGGTCCACCAGGTCGGCCACGGAAGCGGCCGCGATCTTGAGCAGATCCATGGCCAGGGCCACGTGGCCGCCGTAGAAGTTGCCGGCGAAAATGGTCTCCCCCGTGTCCGGGTCCACGAGGGGGTTGTCGTTGGCGCTGTTCAACTCGCACTCCAAGACCTGGGCGGCCCACGTGCGGGCGTCCCGGGCCGCACCGATCACCTGGGGAGCGCAGCGGATGGAGTAGGGGTCCTGGAGCATGCGGTCCCGGCCCTGGCCGCTGTCCACCAGCCGGCTGCCGTCCAGGGCGGCGCGCATGGCCCCCGCCGCGGCCGCCTGTCCGGGGTGGGGTTTGACCCGCTGGGCCGTGGGGTGGAAGGCAAGCGAACGCCCCAGGAGCACCTCGGCCGCCAGAGCGGCCGCCCGCTCGCAGGTCGCCAGGGTGCGCTCCAGACGGGNNATCACCGCGGTGCCGTTCATGATCGCCAGGGATTCCTTGGGCCGGAAGGCGTGGGGGCGCAGACCGGCCTGGGCCAGGGCCTCGCCGGCGGGGACGATTTCGCCGTTGCGGTACGTTTCGCGCTCCCCGGCCAGCACCGCGGCGAGGTAGGACAGAGGGGTCAGGTCGCCGGAAGCCCCCACGGAGCCCAGGGAGGGGATCACGGGGATCACCCCCTGGTTGAGGAGCCCGCAGAGGGCTTCCAGCAGCGGCCGGCCCACGGCGGAGTATCCCTTGGCCAGGCTCACCAGGCGGGTGACCACCACGGCGCGCCCCTCGGCTACGGTCAGGGGCGGGCCCAGGCCGCAGCCGTGCTGGCGGATGATCTGGTAGGCGAAGTCCCGGGACTGACCGGCGGCGATTTCCCGGGCGGAGTCGTGGCCCACCCCCGTGGACACCCCGTAGACGGGCCGCCCGGCGGACAGCGCCCCTTCCAGGGCCTCCCGCCCCCGCCGCAGCCTGGCGTTCCAGGCCGGATTGTCGGACAGGCGCACCCGGCGGTGGTGAAAGGCCACCGCCATCACCGCCGCGAGGGTCACGGGACCATCGTCGATGGTCAGTTCCGGGGCTTCGTCCGCATCGTGGGGCATGTCGGGTCTGAACCTGTGCCTTTCAGGGCCGCCAGCGGTGCCCGCCGGTCAGGGCTGCAGCCGGGCCTTGAGCTCGTTTTTCAGGATCTTGCCCCCCCGGTTGCGGGGGAAGTCCTCCACGAAACAGACCTTCCGGGGGCGCTTGTAGGGCGCGAGGCTCGCCTCCAGCGCCTGGAGGAGCTCGTCTTCCCCCAGGCGGCAGCCCTCCCGGAGCTGCACGAAGGCCGCCACCACCTCCCCCCGCTTGGGGTCGGCCAGGCCCACGGCGGCGGCGGCGGCCACCTGGGGCAGGGCCTCGATGGCGCGCTCCACCTCGGCAGGGTAAATGTTCTCCCCGGAGCTGATGATCATGTCGGTCTTGCGGCCCACGATGTAGAGAAACCCTTCGGCATCCCGCCGGCCCAGGTCCCCGGTGTGGAACCACCCGTCCCGGAGGGCGGCGGCGGTTTCCCGGGGCCGCTGCCAGTAGCCCTGGAAAACCGTGGGCCCCCGCACCGTGAGCTCCCCCACTTCCCCCGGGGCCACCTCCCGGCCCTCCTCGTCCACAATGCGCAGCCAGGTGTGGAAGACCTCCTTGCCGATGGAGCCGGCCTTGCGGGCGGCCTCCTCGAGGTCGAGAGAGGTGATCCGCAGGGTTTCGGTCATGCCGTAGCCCTGGGGGAAGCGCACCCCTTTCTCCGCCTGGTAGCGCTGCAGGAGCGGCACGGGCATGGGCGCCCCCCCGGCGATGAAGAAGTGCACCTGGGAGAAGTCGGCCTGGGGCCAGCGGGGGGCCTTGGTGAGCAGGTCATACATCACGGGCACGGCGAACATGTAGTTGATCCGCTCCCGGGCAATGGTTTCCAGGATGTCGGAGGGATTGTCGAATTCCCGGAGGATCAGGGCTCCGCCGGCGTAGATCACGGGGGTCGCCGAGGCCGCCAGGGCCCCGATGTGGAAGAGCGGCGCCACCACCAGGGAGCGGTACCCGGCGTTGATCCCGTAGCCCAGCAGCGAGTGGATGGCCCCGAAGAGAAAATTGCCGTGGGTGAGCAGGGCCCCCTTGGGCGCGCCCGTGGTGCCCGAGGTGTACATGATCACCAGGGGGTCAGCGTCGCCCACCGGCTCCGGCGCCTCCGGCTCCCCGTCTCCCGCCGCGTCCGCCCGCGCGGCGAAGTCGGCGTCGCCGCCGGTGCCGCCGCCGTCCTGGACGAAGACATGCGGCACCGGGAGGCCGCGGGCCTTGAGGGCCTCGAGCTTGGGGTGGCAGGCGGGGGAACCGATCAGCACCCGGGGGCCGCTGTCCCGGAGCATGTGCTCCAGTTCCGGCGCCGCCAGGTTGGTGTTCAGCGGTACGAGGATGGCCCCGAGCTTGGCGCAGGCGAAAAGAATCGCCAGGTAGTCGGCGGAGTTCACCATCAGGACGGCCACGCGGGCGCCCTTTTTCACCCCCAGCCCGCCCAGGACACGGGCCACCTGGTTCACCCGGGCGTTGAACTGCCGGTTGTCCCAGACCAGATCGCCCTGCTTGAGAAAAAGGCCCGCGGGACTGCTCAGGGCCCGCTTGGAAGCCCACTCCCCCAGATTCATGGCATCCGCTCCCGATTCCGGCCGTCCCGGGGACGGCCTCGTTTCCCGAGGCGCGCGGCGTTGCGCCCCACCCTTCAGCCGCGCGTGCGGCGGTCCGCCGGCGGCGCCTCGAGGGACTTGAACACCAGGGCGGCAAAGGTGCCGCCGGAGGCCAGGCCGTTGGCCAGGCCGAAGTGGACGGCCTCCCGCAGGGGTTCCCGCACGAAGGCCAGCGGCCGGATGGGTTCCCGCAGACCCAGGGTGGGGGGGATCGCGCCCTGCCGGATGGCCAGCGCCATGAGGGCGCCGCGGATGCCGCCGGAGGAAAAGCTCTCCCCCAGGGCACCCTTCACGGAGGACACCCGGGGGCCCGGCAATCCGTCGCCGAAGATCCCGGCCAGGGCATCGGCCTCCAGGCGGTCGAGCCGGCGCCCCCCGTTGGCGGCGGCCAATACCCAGTCCACCTGGCGCGGGTGGATTCCGGCGGCGCTCAGCGCCCGGGTCATGGCCAGGACGGGGCCCCGAGGGTCCTCCGGCCAATCGGTCAGGGGGGCCGGCGCGGCGCTCATTCCCCAGCCGGCGACTTCGCAATAGGCGGCCGCCCCGCGGGCAGCGGCGTGCTCCAGGGTCTCCAAGCACAGAATCCCCGCGCCCTCGCCGGCCACCGCCCCGTTGCGCAAACGGTCGAAGGGCCGGGCCCCCTCGGTCCCGCCCCCCACCGGCGACAAGGCCTTGAAGCGCGTGAGAACCTCCAGGCAGACGTCCGAGAGGATGTCCCCGCCGCCCGCCAGCATGACGTCGGCCCGGCCGCGGCGGATCTCGGAAGCCGCGTAGGCGATGGCCGTCTCCCCGGAGGCCTCCCGGTGGTTCACCGTGGTGTTGACCCCCCGGAACCCGAGCTCGATGGAAGCGTGCCCGGCCGGCGCGTTCATCACCGTGTTGGGCACCAGGATGGGGTTGACCCGCCGGGGCCCCTCGGTGAAGAGCACCCGGGTGAACTGGGCCGCCACGTCGGTGGCGCCGAAGGCCGTCCCCAGGACGATGCCCACGCGGTCCCGGTTGGCCGGGGTGACCGCCACGCCGGCATCCTCCAGGGCCATGCGCGCCGCCGCGGTCACCATGCGCGACAGGGGATCCATGCGCCGCAGGTTCCCCGCGGAGATGAGCTCCCGGGGGGCAAAACCGGACACCGGGGCCCCCAGGCGGGGGCCCGTGGATAGGGCTTCCCGCACCTCCAGGGGAACGATGCCCGAGGCCCCGGCGCAGAGCTTTGCGGCCACGGCCTCCGCGCCCACCCCCAAAGGCGTCACCAGGCCTACCCCCGTGACCACCACGCGCCTAGTCATGGGCCACCCCCCGGGGGGTGAAGCGGCCGAAGACCACGGCCGTGTTGTTGCCCCCGAAGGCAAAGGAATTGGAGAGCACGATGGACAGGTCCACCGCACGCGCGGTCCCGGGCACATAGTCGAGATCGCATTCCGGGTCCGCGGTCTCCAAATGGATGGTGGGGGGCACCAGGCCGTGGGCGATGGCCAGCACCGAGACCACCCCCTCGATGGCCCCGGCCGCCCCCAGGGTGTGGCCGGTCATGGCCTTGGTGGAGCTCACCGGGATGGCGAAGGCCCGCCGGCCGAAGACCGCCTTCAAGGCCTTGGTTTCCATGCGGTCGTTGGCGGGGGTGGCCGTTCCGTGGGCGTTGACGTAATCCACCTGTTCGGGGCGCACCCCGGCATCGGCCAGGGCCGCCCGGATGCAGCGCACGGCCCCCGAGGCCTCCGGGTCCGGGGCGGTCATGTGGTGGGCGTCCCCGCTCACCCCGTACCCCAGCACCTCCCCCAGGATGCGGGCCCCCCGGCGGCGGGCCAGGGTTAAAGACTCCAGGATCAGGATCCCCGCCCCTTCCCCCAGGGAGAGCCCCCGGCGATGTTTGTCGAAGGGCTTGCAGGGTTCCGGGTCCACGGCCTTCAGGGCGTTGAAAGCCGCGTAGGTGGTCCGGGAAAGGGGCTCGGTGCCCCCGGCGATCACGAGGTCGGCGGCCCCGTCGGCGATGAGATCCCGGGCGTAGCCGATGGCCGTGGCCCCGGAGGAGCAGGCGGTCATGAACGTGGTCTTGGGCCCCATGAGCCCCAGGTGGGTGGCGATGTGGTCGGCGGAGGCGGCACAGCAGAAGGCCGCGAAGCGGGAAAAGGCCAGGCCCCGGGTCCTTCCCCGGAGGTAGGCGCGGTAAACGGCTTCGGCTTCCAGCATGCCCCCGGCACCGCCCCCGATGACCACCCCGGCGTGCTCCCGCAGGGGCTCCGGAAAGGGCCAGAGGCCGGCCGCGCCCAGGGCCTCCCGGGTGGCGGCCAGGGCCATGCGGTCGGCGCGGGACATGCGGCGGAGCGCCAGGGGGCCGGGCAGCCGATCGCGGAGGTCGAAGGCCGGGGCCTGCCCGCCGGTGGCCGTGGCGTATTGCCGGGGATCGAAGGCGCTCACCGGCCCGATGCCGCAGGCCCCCCGGCGCAGGGCGGCGGTGAAGGCCGGCACGTCGGCGGCCACGGCGTTGATGGTGCCCAGGCCCGTTATCACGACCCGTTCTGCTTCCATGCCCTCACGTTTCCATGGCGGATGGCTGGCCGGCGTTCCCTGGAGGGGGGAGCGGCGGTGGAGGTGTTGCCTGCAGCGGTGGATGGAATTGCCGGCGGACGGGTTCCGCCTGCGATTAGCAAACCGGCCGGAGGCGTGTCAAGCAGATAGCTCGCTCCGGCATGGGCTGGCCAGGGCGCCCGGGGAGGATGATTGACAAAAAGCCCCGGGAATGGCTGAATCCTGATCGCCGGGATGCGCCCCGGCCGCCTCCGGGAAGGCCTTTCGCCGGAAGGGCGGCCGGCCCGGGAGACCCCGGCGGCCGCCTGCGACGGCACCGCCGAAGACCCTTGCCCCCCAACGAGGACCGCCGCCCATGGAACCCAGCGCACCGACCCACCAGGCTTTTTTCGACTTCCTCACCGAGCTCTACACCCATCGCCTGCCCTTCAACCGGGTGCTCGGCCTCGCGGTGGCCTCGCTGTCGGCCGACATGGCCCGGCTGACCTTCGACATGCAGCCGGATCTCATCGGCAACCCCGTGCAGCAGACTCTCCATGGGGGGGTGATCTCGGCGGTGCTGGACGCCACCGGGGGCCTCACGGCCACCGCCGGCATGGCCGATCGCCTGGGCGCCATTCCCGCGGAGCGCCTGGCGGAGGCGGTGGCCCGCGTGGGCACCATCGATCTGCGCATCGACTACCTGCGCCCCGGCCGCGGCCGGACCTTCACGGCCACCGGCCGCGTCATGCGCGCGGGCAAACGGGTGGCCGTGACCCGCATGGAGCTCCACAATGCCGAGGCGGTCCTCATCGCCGTGGGAACCGGGACTTACATGGTGGGGACCTGAATAGCGTCAGCCGAGCAGCTTGGCCAGGGCCGCGGCGCAGGCCTCCACGGCCTCGTCCGGGCCGTCCAGGTTCAGCACGTGGTTGTCGAAATCCACGTCCACCAAGCGGCAGCCGTGTTTCTCGGCGGTCTCCTTCACCAGGGTCAACAGCAGGGATTCGCTCATCTCGGTCATGGGGGTGGCACCCTTCTGCGTTCGTGGTCGTGGGCCGGTGTCCGCCGTGGGGCGGCCCGTCAATAGACCTTGACCAGGCGGTATTCCCGGCGGCCCAGGCCGAGCTCCGCGGCATAGGCCAGGGCGTGGGTCCCGTCCACGTCGGGATGGAGGGCCCGGAACTTGTCGTCCCCAGGCACCAGGCCCTTGGGCAGGGCGCTGGGATAGAGGGGGGGGGCCTGGTTGACCAGGTCGAGGGCCGCCTGGTCGATGGCCACGGGGTCCCGGGAGACCAGCACCCCCACATCCGGGCAGATGGGGGCGTCCGAGTGCCCCTCGCAGTCGCACCCGGGGCTCACCAGGCTCACGAAGGTGATGTGGGCCGTCCTGGCGTGAGGGGCCAGGGCCGCGGCGGCATACTCCACCATGCGCTCCAGGAAGACGGGGGTGTTGACCTTGAAATCCACGTTCAAGGCCCCGAACTCGCAGGCGTGCATGCAGGCCCCGCAGCCGGTGCACTTCTCCCGGTCGATGGCGGCCTTGCCCTCGCGCAACTCCAGCGCCCCGTATAGGCAGCGGGCCACACAGGCCCCGCATCCGGTGCAGCGCCGGGAGCTCAGGTTGGGACCCATGCCGCAGTGCTGCTGCATCTTGCCCCGCACCGTGGCGCACCCCATGGCCAGGTTTTTCAGCGCCCCGCCGAAGCCCGCCAGCATGTGTCCCTTGAAGTGGTTCAGGCTCACCAGGGCATCGGCGTCCACGAAATCCCCAGCGATGCTGCAGGTTTCGAAATGGCGGCCCGCAATGCGCACCTCCCGCTGGTTGCCGCTGCGGATGCCGTCGGCCAGCACCACGGGGGCCCCCAGCCGAATGGGATCGAACCCGTGGCGCGCGGCCACCAGGGCGTGGGAGACACCCTCGTAGCGCTGCCCCACATACAGGGTGCAGGTATCCCCCAGAAAGGGCCGGGCCCCGCCGAGGGTCAGCATGTCCACGATGGGAGCCACCAGGAGCGGGGACACGAAGCTGGTGGTGCCGGCCTCGCCGAAGTGCATCTTGATGGCCACGAGGTCCTTGGGCTGGATGTCGCGAAACACCCCCGCGCGGGCTAGCAGCCGCCTGATCCGCTTGGCATAGGGGCTCTTCATGGAGGTGCGCAGGTTCCAGAAGAAGACGTCGGTGGCCATGGGCAATTCTCCGTGGTTGGGATGTGGGTGGGGATTCGCCGTCAATCCACCCAGTTGAAGGTGCGTTGCACGGCCTTCCGCCACTGGGCGCAGGCCGCCTCCCGGGCGGCGGGCGACATGGCCGGCCGCCAGCGCCGGTCCTCGGCCCAGTTGCGCGCCACTTCCGGCAGGCCGCTCCAGAACCCCACCGCCAGGCCCGCGGCGTAGGCCGCCCCCAGGGCCGTGGTCTCCGTCACCCGCGGCCGGATCACCGGCACATTCAGGATATCCGCCTGGAACTGCATGAGCAGCTCGTTGACCACCATGCCGCCGTCGACCTTCAGATGGGCCAGGGGCATCCCCGCGTCCCGGTTCATGGCCTCGACCAGGTCGCGGGTCTGGAAGGCACAGGCCTCGATCACGGCCCGGGCCAGGTGGCCCTTGGTCACGTAGCGGGTCAAGCCCACGATGGCTCCCCGGGCATCGGTGCGCCAGTAGGGGGCGAACAGACCGGAGAAGGCCGGCACGATGTAGGCCCCGCCGTTGTCTTCCACGGAACGGGCCAGCTCTTCGATTTCCGGGGCGCTGCCGATCAGGCCCAGGTTGTCCCGGAACCACTGCACCAGCGCGCCGGCGATGGCGATGGAGCCCTCCAGGCAGTAGACCGGCGCCTGGCCCCGGAACTGGTAGCCCACGGTGGTCAGCAGGCCGCTGCGGGAGGCGATGGGCGCGGTGCCGGTGTTCAGGAGCAGAAAACAACCGGTGCCGTATGTGTTCTTGGCCTCCCCGGGGCTGAAACAGGCCTGCCCCACCAGGGCCGCCTGCTGGTCCCCCAGCGCCCCGCACACGGGCACGCGCGCCCCCATGGGGCCGCCGGCCCGGGTGCTGCCCCACACCTCGGGATCCGACGAGGGCACGATGCGCGGCAGCATCTGGCGGGGAATCCCCATCACCTTCAGGATCTCCGCATCCCAGTCCAGGGTGCGCAGGTCCATGAGCAGGGTGCGGCTGGCGTTGGTGACATCGCTCACGTGGGCCCCGCCGTCGGGCCCGCCGGTGAGCCACCAGACGATCCAGCTTTCCACGGTGCCGAAATAGGCGTCGCCGTCCTCGGCGGCCCGGCGGGCCCCGGGAACATGGTCCAGGATCCATTTGATCTTGGGGCCCGAAAAGTAGGTGGCCACGGGCAGGCCGGTCCGGTCCCGGAAGCGATCCTGGCCCCCTTCCGCGATCAATTGGCGGCAGATGTCATCCGTGCGCGTGCACTGCCAGACGATGGCGTTGTGCAGGGGGCGTCCGGTTTTCCGGTCCCAGACCACGGCGGTTTCCCGCTGGTTGGTAATCCCCAGGGCGGCGACGTCGGCGGGGGGGATCCCGGATTTCTGCAGGGCGTGGCGGATGACGACGCGGGCATTTTCCCAGATTTCCATGGGATCGTGCTCCACCCACCCCGGCCGGGGGAAGAGCTGGGCGTGCTCCTTCTGGTCCATACCGACGATTCGGCCGTCCCGGTCGAAAAGGATGAAGCGGTTGCTCGTGGTGCCCAGGTCGAGGGCGCCGATGCAGCTGGCCATGGGTCCTCTCCTCCGCGTCGGGGGTGCCGGCCGGGAATCGGGAGCCATCCCGGAAATCCACAGCCTGCTAAGGACCACAACGGCGGCGGCTTTTCAACTGTTTTTATGCGGGCGGGGAGGCATCGGGGGGCCGGCACGGCGCCGGCGGCTCATACCGCCGGACTGGTGTACTGCACCCCGATGCCGAAACGGAAGGGCTCACCCTCCAGGCGCAGGCAGCGCTTGACCTGGGCCATGACGAGGGCCTTGTTTTCCGGGCAGCACCTGGCGCCCAGGCCCAGCGCGGGCACCGGGTGTCCGGAATCCGGGCTCGGGGCCGGGACCTCGGGCGGCACCCGTACCGATGGCTGAATCACGACGAAGGCCCCCGGGGGCAAGGCCTTGGTCCCCTCGAAATACATGCCGGACCGGCTGAGGTTGCGCGCCAGACCGGCATAGCGTTCGGTCCGGTTCAGGTAGGAATAGATGATGGGGCTCTCGCCGGCGCAACGGAAGTGCCGGCGGTTTTCCGGAGCATGGGTTTTCACGAGGGTCACTCCCTCCGCAGTCGGGTGGCGATCACGGGGGGCGTCGGATCGACGGCCCTCCCGGTCGACGGTTCGTGGGACTCCTCGAACCGTACACTCCGGCTGATAATTATCATTCGCGCCAGGTCAACCGCGGCGGGCGAGGCGTCCCGTGCATCGCCGGGAAAGGGCATACGGGAGGGTCCGGGGAACCGGGATGCCCCGCACGGCGGAACAGGGCGGCGCCCGTCATTCCAGTTCAAAGACCACCGTGACATCGGCCTCGATGGTGAGCTCTCCCGGTTCGACGGGCGTCGCCGCGCGCATGACGGCGGCCTCGGCCATAAAGCGCGGGGCCGGCGCCCGCGAAAGGCTGCGGATTTCCCGCACCCGCCGGATGGACACCTCCCCTGCCCGGGCCAGGACCTCGGCGGTCTGCCGGGCCTGGCGTACCGCCAGGGCCGCAGCCTCGTCCGCCAGCGCCTCCGCCTTGGAGGCCTTGAACTCGAGGCCGCCGATCCGTCCCGCGCCGACTCCGGCGGCTGCATCGATGAAATCGCCCACCTTTTTCACCTGGCGGGTTTCCAGCAGCACCTGGTTGCTTACCCGGTACCCCGAGGGGGCCACGCGCTGCTGGTCGGTGAAAACGGGGAGGACGCTGAAACCCGAAGTGCCCACCTTGTCCTCGGGGCCCATGAGCCCCCGCAAGGCCTTGAGCAGCGACTCGGTCAGACGCGCATTCTCCTCCACGGCCTCCACCGCGCGCCGGTGGTTGGTTTCCACGGCCAGGGTGAGCCGGGCCGTGTCGGGCTCCACGGCCACGGCCCCGTGTCCCGTGACCTCCAGAACAGCGGGCGCGGGGGCCTGGGCCCGGGCCGTTGAAACTCCGCCGAAAATCACGATCAGGGCCGCCGTCAGGGTTCCAAGGTGCTGAAGCATGCCAACCTCCTCCGGGAACGTTGCGATTCGCCGCCTGCCGCGGTCCCTCCCCGGCGCGCCGGACCACGCGCGCAATGGGGGCCACGGCCTGCCAAGCGGTAACATTACCCCGCCCGCCGACGATCGCAACCTGCCGGGCGCGTCAGGGCGTCCGGCGCCGGTTCGTCACGGGGCGCGCATCGCCGCTGCCACCGGCCAAAGCCGGTTCACCGCACAATCGCCACCCCCAGCCGGAAGGCCTCGGTCTCCTGGTCGTAGTTCAGCAGGCTTTCCGCGTAACCCCGGAAATACTGGGCATGCAGGTAGAGATCCAGGTTGTCGGAGAACAACTTGCCGATGGGATAGGTGAGATCCGCCTGGACACTGGGGCCCTCGTCGGCCCAGCGCAGGAGACTCGAGATCATGTACCCGTCCGCCTGGCCGAGCTTCAGCTCCAGGTCGAAATAGCCGCGGTAATCGTGCAGATCGGCGTTGGTGCCATCGTCGTTGCGCACGTAGGCCCAGATGCGCGGGGACACCGTGAGGGCATAGGGCAGGCCCGAGCCCACGATGAAGGTCGGCTTCAGATAGAGGTAATTGGTGCTGCGGGACTCCAGTCCGCCGCGGCCGTTGGATTCGTGCTGCAGCCCGGTCTGGATTTTCAGCACACTCATCCAGGGCAGTCCGGTTTCCAGGTTGGGGCTGGCGAAGAACAGCTCCGGCTTGTAGCTGGTGTCATCGAAGGGCTCGGAGTCGCCTTCCAGATCCCAGAAGGACGTCTGGGTGTAACCGAAATGAAACCCCGTCACCCAGGGCCATGTCTGGGCCAGGGATCCGCTGCTGCTCAGCAGCTGGTACTTGAAGCTGAGCTGGAACTTGCTCTCCTCGGGGTCGACCCCCAGGAGAAAGTACATGGGCTGATAGAAGGAGAGGTTCTCGGCGTAGGGCTGCATCCGGCTGTGGACGACCTTCTCGATCCGTTGGGTCTCGTCCTGGCACACGGTGTCCCCGGCGGCCAGGGGGGGCGCCATTTCCGGGGAGGGCAGCTCCATGGCGAAGATCACCGGGGCCACGGCCGGTTCCTCGAGCTCCAGGGTGACGTGGCCGACGGCCTCCGGGGGAACCACCACCGCCAGGTTCAGCCGCAGGAAGCCTTCCGGCGGAACCGTGAGGAGGGTCTCGGCGGGGGTTTCCAGCCACCGCAGGGTGGTCAGGAAGCACGCCCCGCCCACCTGGAGACGCCCGCGCGGGGCATCCGGCAGGCTCACGGCCGCCGGCTCCTTGGCGGGGTTGGTGATGAGCAGGCCGAAGACGGCTTCCTTTCCCGCGGTGGCCGCCTGGGCCGGGGCCACCAGCACCATTTCGGGCGTGGCCGCCAGGGCCCCGGAGGCCTGGAAGGCTCCCAGGATCGCCAGCAGGGCCCAAACTCCCACCCTGCCGCCGCGACCCATCGCGGGACAGGCCTTCGGCAGACGGGTCGACCGGGGGATCTGGATTGTCATGGAACACCCTCCTCTCATATCCACTCATATCCACCGCGGCGGCGGCAACCTCCGGCCGGACCTGCCCCTGTGGGCCCGGGAGCCTTGCTGCCCGACAGGCGCTGGAAAGGCGCTGCGCCGGGCAGGCGCCCCCGATGGCGTGCTGGGATGAGAAACCGGACGATGGGCCTCGCCGCCCCGGGCCGTCGTCCCGCGGATCGGGACGCGGCGGCTAGTCCCTGGCGGCAGCGGCACCCTGCCGCGCCCGGTGGAGGTGTCGGCAGGGGCACACCGGGGACGCCCGGGCAGGCCCGCAAAGCGATTTTATCCTTGGGGCGGCGCCTCGAAGAGGATCCGGTGATCCACCAGGTGCATGCCCCGGAGCCGCCCCCGTACAAAGGCCTGGTTGCCAAATATGTCCACCAGCCGGAATTCTCCATCCGCCTGGGGTTCCACGACATCCACGGCCTTCATGAGCAGTTCTTCCCGGCCGTCCCTGATTACGTAGGCATTGGCTTCACACATCGTCAAGCGCCTCCCGGACACGCATCTTGACCAGTTCATCCACGAGGTGGGGCAGCGGTTCGTGGGCCACCCCCGCCAGCACCACCGCTTCCTGGCTGATGGGCAGCAAAAGCTTCGGCGCCGGGCTGGAGGTCACGGCCACGGCCATGGGCGCCGTCACTTCCCCCAGCATGGCATTGGCCCAGGTGATGGCCACAGGCCCGATGATCAGGTCCAGGCGCGAGGCCGTCTGCACGATGGCATTTTCACCCGAGGCCCCTCGATTGGCGCCGGCCTTGAGCATCTGGGCCGCGGCGATGGCATTGGTCCCCAGGGCCACGATCTCCAGCGTCTCCCCGTAGGCCGCGCGCAAGGCTTTCACCAGAGCGGCGCCGATACCCCCGCCCTGACCGTCGATGACACCGATCCGTTTTCGCTGCAACGGTCCACCTCCTTGGCCGGCCGGAGATCCGTCACCCCCACCCGGAAACAGCAACGCCACGAACCAAACGCTTTCCCCCCAGGGGGAAGCCTTCGCCTTCGTGGCGCCGTTGGCGGGCTGGGGCTGATTGGGCTGGGCAGCGGCCTGCGGGCCGCGATTTTACCCGTTGGGTTAGCAGAAAGCCCGGGGCGCGTCAATTGAAAAGCCCGGCCGCGCACCCCTCCCTTGCAACCGGCCGCCAACAAGGGTAAACAGCATGGGGCGCCGACCCGCGGCCATGACCGATGCGCCCGGCCCTTGCGCCCCGAGGACCACCATGACCAAGCCCCCACGCCTGCCCCTCATGACGCCGGCCGCCCTCCAGGCCCTGATGGCGGAGACCTTTCCCCAAAGTGCCGGGATTGGGGAAATCGAGGAAATCCATGCCATGGGGGCGGTGGTACGCCACCGGGTGGGACCGGCGGACCTGCGGCCCGGTGGCACCCTCTCCGGACCGGTGATGATGGCCTTGGCGGACTATGCCTTCTACCTCGCCCTGCTGGCCCACATCGGGCCCCAACCCCTGGCGGTGACCACCGGGTTCGGCATCAATTTCCTTCGCAAGCCCCCGGTGGCCGACCTCGTGGCCCGGGCCACGCTGCTGAAGCTGGGACGCCGGTTGGCGGTGGGGGAAGTGAAAATCTTCTCCGCCGCCCTGGCCGAACCCGTGGCCCACGCCACCGTGACCTATGCCCTCCCGGCCCCCGCCGGCGCGCATGAGGCTGAACAACCCTGGAAGTGACCCATGCCCAAAACCCCGGTTTGCCGGTTGCTGATAGTGACCTCGTGGCTGATCCTGAGCCTGTCCCCGCCGGCCCTGGCCGCCGATCCCAAGGCCCCCGGCGATCAGCCCTCCATCGGCATTTCCCAGGACATCGGCGCGGCCATGGTGCGGGAAGCCTCCAAGGTCCGGGCGGACCTGGCCCGGGAAACGCGCTCCCTGTTCCAACGGGTCCCCCTGGGGTGGAATTGGGGAACCATCCGGTACTTGAACGACTGGGCCCTGGGGCTGCCGGCCCGCATACCGGCCATGGCGCAAGGGGTGTTCGCCCACGGCCGGGTGCTCGGGTTTGCCGGCTCCCTGCTGATCCTGGTTTTCGTCAGCGCGGTGCTCTACAGCCTGATGGGCCAGCGGCGCCTGGTGAGACGCTTCACCCAGGCCCTGCCGTCGTACCGGCACCGCCTGCCGGAGCGGGCCTATCCTTTCATGGTGGCCGCTTTCCGCATCCTGGTGGCCCCCCTGATCCCCTTGTTCCTGCTGGGCGCCTATGCCCTGATCGGGGCCCTGATCACCTACGAGGCCCCCTGGTTCAAGGTGCTGGGGCGCCTGCTGCTCCTCTGGTCGGTAGGGGTCCTGGTCATCGGCCTGCTCCGGGAGGCCCTCACCAGGGGCCTTTTCCGGGCGGCCACCCGCCACGGCCCGGGTGTCTTCCGCCTGGCCCGCCTGGCGCTGCTCTATGCCCTGGCCGGCATCGGGCTCGTGTGGAGCGCGGCGGCCTTCGAGCTGCGCCCGGATGTCCTGGCCTTCGCCCGGTTCGTGATCGCCGTTTCCATCGTCATGGTTCTTTTTCTCCTCCACCTGAAAAAGGCCGCCTTCCTGTCCTTCATCCCCGAGATGCCCTACCGGCCGCACCAGAGCTTCATGCGCCTGCTGGATCGCTGGTACCTTCCCCTGGTGCTGATCGCTTTCCTGGCGGCCCTGCTCTGGTGCCTCGGCTACCACGCCTTCGGTCGCGAGATCCTGCTGAAGATCTACGCCTCCATCGGCGCCTATCTGGCCATCATCCTGACCTTCCACGGCTGCCACCAGTTCCTGCGGAAACGCCAGGCCGGCGTGCCCCGGGACGATGAGGCCGGCCAGGGCCTGTTCGACTCCCTCCACAGCCTGCTGCTCTACGCCACGGTGGTGGCCGTCACGGTGGTGATCCTGGACCTCTTGGAACTGCTCGAGCTCCTGCGGCGCCCGATGTCCATCCCGGTGCTGACCCTGGGGGGCACCAGCATCACGCTCTGGACGCTCCTCAGCGTGGCCGTGATCCTGGCGGCGTTTGTCTACGCTTCCCGCCTCCTGCGGGCCTATCTGGACTACCGGATCTACCCCCGCCTGGGGATCGACCCCGGCCTTGGATTCGTCCTGAACACCCTCATCAAGTATCTCTCCCTCGCGCTGGGGGGGCTGATCTCCCTGCAGCTCGTGGGCGCGGACCTGCGCTTCCTGCTGGTGTTCGCCGGGGCCGTGGGCATCGGGGTGGGGCTGGGGATGCAGAACCTGGCCGCCAATATCATCAGCGGCTTCACGATCATATTCGGGGGCAAGATCCGCAAGGGGGACTGGATCGAGGCCGGCGGCACCAGAGGGGAGGTGACGGACATCTACCTGCGGGCCACACGGGTCCGCAACCGCAACAACGTGGAATACCTCATCCCCAACACCGAGCTGATCGCCAACACCATCGTCAACTATTCCCTCTCCTCGCCCTTCATCCGCACCGAAGTGCCCGTGGGCGTCTCCTACGACGCCGACCCCCGGCAGGTGGAGCAGATCCTGCTGGACGTGGCGGCCCGCGAACCCCGGGTGGAAAAGGTCCATCCCCCCCAGGTGCGCTTCGTGGCCTACGGGGAGAGCTCCATCGACTTCGACCTGCTCATCTGGATCGACGTCCGCCGGACCGCCCTGCGACTGGTGCGCAGCAACATCTATTTTGCGGCCTTCGAGGCCCTCAAGGCCGCCGGCATCGAAATCCCCTTCCCCCAGCGGGATCTTCATATCCGCAGCGACGCCACGCGACCCTCCGCCCCGGCCGTCGGCTAGGGCCTTGTCGCGGAAACTCGCGACCCGCGTTCCGCGCTCGGCCCGGGGGTCGGCGGCCTTTCACGCGGCATGAACACCCCCCTCCCCGGAACCGGACGCCCGCCTGCACGCTTGTCCCCCGCGGCCCTGTTTGCTACTATGGCCTCCGCCCGGGGTCCCTCCCCCGGACAGGCCGCAAGGCCGTTTCGCCCAAGCCGTCAGGGGCGCCGACCCCGATCCGTGGAGCACGCCGATGATCGCCAAAGCCGTCATCATCGTTGCCCTGGTCATCGCCGCCGGCGGATTGTCTTTCGCGGTCATCACGGCACTCAGCTTCTTCCTGGGGGGCGCCCTCTTCGTGACCTCCACCCGGCCGGCGGTGGAGGCCATGCTGCAACTGGCCGACCTGCGCCCCGGGGACAAGGTCTACGACCTGGGCTGCGGGGACGGACGCCTGCTGGTGACCGCCGGCCGCCGCTGCCCGATCCGGGCCACGGGGGTGGAGATCTCGCCCATCGTCCTCGGGCTGGCCTGGTTGCGCGCCCGCATGGGCGGCGTGCCGGTGCGCTTGATTCGCGGCAATGTGCTGAAAACGGATTTCAGCGACGCGGACGTGGTTTTCTGCTATCTCATGCCCGACCTCCTGGCCCGCATGGATGCCGGTTTCCAGGCTCTCAAACCCGGCAGCCGCATCGTCTGCCACCGTTTCGGGCTTCCGGGCTGGTCGCCCGGCAAGATCATCGTGCTCCCGGGGCGCTGGCTGCAGGACCGGGTGCTGCTCTACCGTCGCTGATGCTCTCCCGGCGGCGACGGCGGGGAGTCTGCCATGCCCTATGACGAAACCCTCGACATGCGCATCCGCACGGTCGTGTCCCGCTGGCGGGCCGCCGTTGACGTGCGCAGAATGTTCGGCGGGGTTTGCCACCTCCTTGACGGCCACATGTTCTGCGGCGTATGGCGCGATTACCTGATCCTGCGCCTGGGGGAGCCCGCCGCCCGGGAGGCAATGGCCGAGCCCGGAATACGCCCCATGGATGTGACGAGTCGGCCCATGAAAGGTTGGGTCATGGTTCCGGCCGGCAATGTGGCCGATGAGGTACGCCTGGCGGCGTGGCTTACCCAGGCACGTCGGTTCGTGGCCACCCTGCCGCCCAAGACTTCCTGACACCCCGCACGAGGAAAGGTCCTCCGCATGCCTCGGGAACACCCTCCCACCCTGCGACGCGATCCCGGACCCGCTGCGGGCGCATTCTCCTTAAGCGGGGGACACCACCGGACCGCGCGACACGACGCCCGATGATCCTCATCGCCGACAGCCACGTTCAGGACCCCGCCGGCGATGGCGCCGAATTCCTGCGCATGCTGGCGCACCTGGAACGCGGACGCCGGGAGGTCGTCTTTCTGGGGGATATCTTCGACCTCTGGATCGCTCTGCCCGGCTACGAAACCCCCCTGCACGGGCAGTTCCTGGCCTGGTGCCGGGCCCAGCGGGGGCGGCGCACCCTGGGGTTCATGGAGGGCAACCACGAGTTTTTCGTCTGCCGGGCCCATCACACGGCCTTCTCCTGGTGCAGCGCGGATGAATATTACCACGACGGCCAGGGACGAATCTTCAGCCATGGGGACCGCATCAACCGGAATGACCTCCATTACCGGCGTTTCCGACGCCTCGTCAAGAACCCGCTGACCCGGCGGCTGCTGCCCGGCATTCCCTGCGGTCCGCGCCTGGCCGAGTGGTGCAAACTGCGCCTGCGGCGGGCCGACGTGAATTTTCGCAAGCACCTGCCGTCCGGCGACATCGCGGCCTTCGCCGCCGCCCTGGCCGCCACCGGCGCCCGGCACCTCTTCATCGGGCACTTCCATCGCCCCTTGCGACAGCCCATGGCCGACGGCCCGGTGATCCATCTCCTGCCGGCCTGGCACGCCTCCGGCCAGGTCACGCTCTTCGACGCGCGGACCGGCCAGACCACCGCCACCCACTGGCGGGAGGTGCCCATCGGCGCAATGGGGTAGTGGCGCGTCCCTTCGATGGAGAAAACGCACCCCCGGCCCATCCGGAGCGCCCCGGGCCGGGATCGGTGGGGGACCGGCCGATCCCGCAAGACCGCAAGAAGGAGGACGACGCATGCCCACGCTCAAGCAAGGCCTGCAGACGGCCATCGTGACCGGCGGCGCGCAAGGCATCGGCAAGGGCATCAGCCGACGCCTGCTGACGGACGGCTGGCGGGTGGTGATTGCCGACATCGATCCGGAGGCCGGTGCGGAGGCCGCCGCCGAACTGGCCTCCCTGGGGGATATCCGCTTCGTGGCTGCCGATGTCCGGCGGGAAGCCGACGCCGCGGCCTGCGTGCGCCGGGCCGTCGAGGACGGCACCCCCCTGGGGGCCCTGGTGAACAACGCCGGTATCGCCGCCCCTCGGCTAGCCCCCGTGGAATCCCTGCGCCTCGCCGCCTGGCGCCGCATGCTGGACACCCACCTGACCGGCTGCTTTCTGATGACCAAGCACAGCGTGCCCCTCCTGCGCGGCTGCCGGGGGGCCATCGTCAACATCGCCTCCACCCGGGCCCTGCAGTCCGAAGCGCACACGGAGGCCTACGCCGCGGCCAAGGGGGGCATCGTGGCCCTGACCCACGCCCTGGCCATCAGCCTGGGCCCCGCCGTGCGGGTCATTTGCATCAGCCCCGGCTGGATCGACGTGGGGCCCTGGCGCAAACGGCGCACGCGCCGGGAAACCCCTCTGTCCTCCCGGGACCATGCCCAGCATCCCGCCGGCCGGGTGGGAACACCCGACGATATTGCGGCCCTTGCGGCTTTTCTGGTGAGCCCCCAGGCGGGCTTCATCACCGGCCAGAACCTGGTGGCCGACGGGGGCATGACCCGCAAGATGATTTACGCGGATTGAGCCTCCCGCCTCCGGCCCCCTCCCGATTGACACCCCCCGGCCGCCGACTTACCCTGACCGCCGGAGGGTGCCCCCGCACCGCAGCTCGCCGGCGGCGTCACAGCGCCGACGACGGGCGGCACCACCAGTCCTTGCGCAAACCCCTTAGGCGTGCTGGAGAGTTTCCCATGCGACAGCTTCTGCCGACCACCCTGGTGGCCTTGTTATTGGCTATGGCCCCGAGCCTTGGCGCCGAAGAGATCGAAGTGACCATCCATGCCACCGCCGCCGACGGGACCGGTTCCGCCATCGGGACCGTTCTCGCCAGCGATACCCCTTACGGCACCCTGCTGACCCCCGCGCTCCGGGGGCTCAGCCCCGGATTGCACGGGTTTCACGTGCACACCCACCCCACCTGCGCGCCCGCCCCGGAAGGCGGCCAGCCGGTCCCGGGCCTGGCCGCCGGCGGCCACTACGATCCGGAAGGCCGCGGACGGCACCTGGGGCCTTATGCGGCGGGCCACCTGGGTGACCTGCCACCCCTCTACGCCGCCGCGGACGGCACGGCCAGCCTGCCGGTGCTGGCCCCCCGCCTGGCCGTTTCCGACCTGCGCGGCCGTTCCCTGATGATCCACGCCGGGGGCGACAACTATGCCGACGAGCCCCAGAAGCTCGGCGGTGGCGGAGCCCGGGTGGCCTGCGGCGTCGCGGAGTGACCGCGACCGCGTCCGGCGCCGGACGGCCGACGGCGACGTTCCCGGCCGGGCGCGGGGCGCCCCGGGTCAGGGCCGTGGGCGGGCCAACCTTTTCAGGGGAGTCGTGGGCATGCCGGCGGTCATCCATTCCCTGATGGAAATCCTGAAGGTCCTCCTGCCCCTGGCGCTGCTCGGCGGCGGGTTGCTGTATGTTTTTCAGGGCGCGCTGATCTACTTCCCTCAGCCCCTGGCGCCTTCCCGACGCACGGCTCTCGCTCCGCACGACGTGGTTTTCGATCACGACGGCGTGCGCCTCCACGGCTGGTGGCTCCGGGGAGCGGTCTCCGCGGAGCAGCCCCTGATCATCTATTACGGCGGCAATGCCGAAGAGGTATCGGGCTTTATCGCGGAAGCCGGGCGGCTGCCGGCGGGGGGGCTGCTGTGCGTCAACTACCGCGGCTACGGCGACAGCGCGGGTCGTCCCTCTGAAACGGCCCTGGTGGCCGACGCGCTTTTCATCTACGACCAGGTGCGTGCCTCCGGCATCCCCCCGGAACACGTGGTGCTCATGGGGCGCAGCCTGGGCTCGGGGGTGGCCGTCCAGGTGGCCGCCCACCGACCGGTGAGGGGGCTGATTCTGGTGACCCCTTTCGACAGCCTGCTGGCGGTGGCCCGCCACCACTACCCCTTCCTGCCGGTGCGCCTGATTCTCCGCCAGCGGTTCGACTCCATCGCCCGGGCGCCGTCCATCCGTATGCCGCTGCTGGTGCTCATGGGGTCGGCCGACGCGATCATCCCCAACGCTTCCACCCGGAAACTGGTGGCCGCCTGGGGCGGAGCCGCCCGCCTGGTGACCATCGAGGGCGCGGGCCACAACGACATATCCCTGCTCGCGGGGTACGGGGAGGCCATCNNCAGGCCTTCCTGGAGGGCCTGGCCGCCGAACCGCCCCAACCGGCATCCGGCGCTCCGGGGCCCGCGCGGCACCAGCCGGCCGGGTAGCGCCCTGGCGCCCCGAAAGCCCGGGGTACCGCGTCGTTGCTCCAATGCCCCGCCGTTGCCATTACCGCCCCGGTGTCGTAACTTGTGGAACGGCGAGCGAAGCGCGCCGCATACGGCTTCCCCGGGCCTGCCCGCCACCACCCCATCGCCCGCGGTTCGTCGCAGGCCACCGACCGCCCTGAGGGCTTCCATTTGCCGCCCATCGATATCGCGGGCCTCTTGGCCGATGGATACAATGCCTGGGCCCCTGCCTACGACCGGGACATGGCGGCCATGGGATATGCCCTGCCGGATATCTTCGCCGACGTTGTCGCCCGCCACCTGCCGGACGCCGGCAGCCGCATCCTGGACGCCGGGACCGGGACGGGCATTCTGGGCCAGCGGCTGGGACGGCGCGGTTATCGTCATCTCGTGGGTATTGACACGGCGTCCGGGATGTTGGACATGGCCCGACGCAAGAACGTTTATCGGTCCCTTAGGTGGATGGCCCTGGACGATCCCCTGGAATTCGCGGACCACAGCTTCGACGGCGTGGCCGCCATGGGCGTGTTCAATTGGGCACAAGCCCCGCTGCCGGCCCTCGAGGAATTCGTGCGGCTGACCCGCCCGGGCGGCCGGGTCGTGTTCAGCGCCACTTTGGACGACCGCGGACGTTCCTGCTGCCGCACGGCCCGGCGCCGCATCACCCGCGCCGGCCGCTGGCACCGCCTGGAAACCGTACCGGCCTTCGCCTCGCACCCCGGGGCCAGCCCCCATGCGCGGGTGCGGGTTTTCGCCTATGGCATACCGTGAAGGGGGACCTTGGCCCCTCCGGCACCTGAACCCCAACCGAAACGAGACCCATGCCCAGCCCTGCCAGTCACCCCGATCCCGCCCGCCCCGCCACCGCCGTCATCAAACCCCAACGCGACAAATCGTTGCGCAACCGTCACCCCTGGGTGTTTGCCGGTTCCGTGGCCCGGACCATCGGAACGGCCGGCCCCGGGGATACGGTGGAGGTCGTGGGCGCCGACGGTACCTGGCTGGGGCGGGGGGCCATGTCCCCGGCCTCCCAGATCCGTGTGCGCATCTGGACCTTCGCCCCGGAGGAGCCGGTGGACGCCGCGTATTTCCAGCGCCGCCTGGCCCGGGCCCTGGAGGTCCGCCGGCCCCTGCGCGACGATGCCGCGCAGGACGCCTGGCGCGTGGTGCACGCCGAATCGGACGGCCTGCCCGGCGTGATCGTGGACCGCTATGCCGACTTCCTGGTCTGCCAATTCCTCACCGCCGGCGCCGAGCGCTGGAAAACCACCATCGTGGAGGCCCTCGCCGGGCTGCTGCCCTGCGCCGGGATCTACGAACGCTCCGACACCGGCGTGCGGGAAAAGGAAGGCCTGCCGCGCACCGCCGGCTGCCTGAGGGGACAGGCGCCGCCGGAGCTGGTGGAAATCCGGGAGGGGTCCCTGCGCTACCTGGTGGATGTGCGCAACGGCCACAAGACCGGCTTCTACCTGGACCAGCGCGACAATCGACGGCGCCTGGCCGCCTACGCGCCGGGCGCGGAGGTGCTCAACTGCTTCGCCTACACCGGGGGCTTCGGCGTGAGCGCGGCCCTGGCCGGGGCCGCCCGGGTCACCAACCTGGAGATCTCGGTCCCATCGCTGGAGCTGGCCCGGCGCAATTTCCAGCTCAATGGGCTGGACGGCCCGACGGTGGCCTACGAGGCGGCCGATGTCTTCAAGCAGCTGCGCGCCTACCGGGACGCCGACCGCGCCTTCGACACCATCGTCCTGGATCCGCCCAAGTTCGTGGAATCCCGGGCACAGCTCAACCGCGCCTGCCGGGGGTATAAGGACATCAACCTCCTGGCCCTCAAGCTCCTCAAACCCGGCGGCACCCTGCTGACCTTTTCCTGCTCGGGTCTCATGGAGCCGGCCCTGTTCCAGAAGATCGTAGCCGACGCCGCGGTGGATGCCAACCGCCACGTTCAGATCCTCCAGCGCCTGGATCAGGCCGGCGACCACCCCGTGTCCCTGGCCTTCCCCGAAGGCCACTACCTCAAGGGGCTGGTCTGCCGGGCCGCCTGACCGATGCGCGGACGATTCCGGCTGCCGGGTGACGTGCCGGCCCCCCACCCCAACCCGCTCTCGTGGGGCGGGAACAACCGACGGGGCCGTCTCCCGCCCGCCATGGAGCTTGACAAATAAATCCGGCTCAATTAGGTAAATTCCATTCACCTCGCTGGCTCCTTCCAGCCGACCCGATATGCAGGTTCACCGGCCGAGGGGCTTGTCGTGGCATTCCTCCAATGCGCATGCCTGTTGCTCACCTGACCGCCGCCACCTGCCCTGCGATGCGCCGCACGCCCCTCATGCGTTAGGGAAGGACCGTACCGCCCTGGACCCCGGGGCGCCGGCCCACAACCGGAAATCCGCCGATGGCGCCCGCCCCACGCGGGCGCAGCGTTGCTTCAGCCGCCTGTGGATAAGCAAGTATCGGGTCGCAAGGCAAGGCGCGGCCCGAGACGCCGATTATCCACAGGCTGTCAGCGGTTTGACGGCCCTCCTGTGCCCGCCCGCGCCATCCGCGGTGAGGGTTCAGGCGGTGCCCTTATGCATCCCCGCAACAGGAGGAATGTCCCATGAAGCTGACACGCCGGGAGTTCATGCAAGTCACCGGAGCCGGGGCGGCCGGCATCGCCTTCAGCGGCCTGGCCCTCGACCTGGTGCCGGTCTGCGCCCACGCCCAGATGCTCAAGCTCAAGTATGCCAAGGAAACCACCACCATCTGTCCTTACTGCGCCGTGGGCTGTGGGGCCATCGTGCACACCAGCCTCAAGGGGGACGGCCGGGTGATCAACATCGAAGGGGATCCCGAGCATGTGATCAGCCGCGGGTCCCTCTGCTCCAAGGGCGCCGCCCTGGCTCAGCTGACGGAAAACCACATGCGCCTCACCGATCCCCTCTACCGGGCGCCGGGCGCCGACCGCTGGCAGAAGGTTTCCTGGGAATGGGCGCTCGAACGCATCGCCGAGCGCGTGCAGCAGACCCGCGACGCGAACTTCGACGCGAAGAACCGCGCCGGCCAGGCGGTCAACCGCACCACGGCCATCGCCTCGGTGGGCAGCGCCGCCCTGGACAACGAGGAGTGCTGGATCTACCAGGCCCTCCTGCGGTCCCTGGGGCTGGTCTACGTCGAGCACCAGGCCAGGATCTGACACTCCGCGACTGTTGCGGCTCTGGCAGAGTCGTTCGGACGCGGTGCCATGACGAACCACTGGATCGATATCAAGAACAGCGACTGCATCCTCATCATGGGAAGCAACGCCGCCGAGAATCATCCCGTGTCGTTCAAGTATGTCACCCAGGCCATGGCCAACGGGGCCACCCTGATCAGCGTGGATCCCCGTTTCACAAGGACTTCCGCCAAGGCGGACATTTACGCACCCCTGCGCTCCGGCACCGATATCGCCTTCCTGGGGGGCATGATCAAGTACATCCTGGACAACCGGCTCTACCAGGAAGAATACGTGGCCGCCTACACCAACGCCGCCTTCCTGGTGAAGGACAGCTTCACCTTCCGGGACGGCCTCTTTGCGGGCTATGACGCCAAGAAGCGCACCTACGACAAGCGCCAGTGGGACTTCCAGACCAACGAGCAGGGCGTGCCCCTCAAGGACCGCACCCTGAAGGATCCCCGCTGCGTGTTTCAACTCCTCAGGAAACATTACGCCCGTTACGACCTCAAGACCGTCTCCACCATCACCGGCACCCCCGAAAAGGACCTCCAGACCATTTACGCCACCTATGGGGCCACCGGCCGGCCGGGCAAGGCGGCCACCATCCTGTACGCCATGGGGTGGACCCAGCATACCGTGGGAACCCAGAACATCCGCACCATGGCCATGGTGCAGCTGTTGCTGGGCAACATTGGCGTGGCGGGCGGCGGCGTGAACGCGCTGCGCGGCGAATCCAACGTGCAGGGTTCCACCGACCAGGGGCTGCTGGCCCACATCTGGCCGGGGTACAACCCCACCCCCACCAGCAGGCAGGCCACCCTGGACGAGTACAACGCGGCTACCCCGCTGTCCAAGGACCCCAAGAGCGTCAACTGGTGGCAAAACCGCCCCAAGTACGTGGTCAGCTACCTGAAGGCCATCTACCCCGACCTGTCCCCGGCGGAAGCCTATGACATCATGCCCAAGGTCGATGCCGACAAGGCGTCCACCCACTACTTCTGGCTGAACATCTTCGACCGGATGGACAAGGGCGAGTTCAAGGGGGCGTTCGCCTGGGGCATGAACCCCGCCTGCGGCGGCGCCAACGCGGGCAAGAACCGCCGCGCGCTGTGCAAGCTGGACTGGCTGGTCAACGTCAACATTTTCGAGAACGAAACCTCGTCGTTCTGGAAAGGGCCGGGCACGGACCCCAAGGCCATCGGCACCGAGGTGTTCTTCCTGCCGTGCGCCGTGTCCATCGAGAAGGAAGGGTCCATCGTCAACTCCGGCCGCTGGATGCAGTGGCGCTATCGCGGGCCGAAGCCCTGGGGCGACACCAAGCCCGACGGCGATATCATGCTGGAGATGATGCACAAGATCCGCG
>DJGG01000159.1:3647-33695 GCA_002432195.1 Desulfobacteraceae bacterium UBA5852 | reverse complement strand
CCGCCTCCGGGAAGCCGAGGAAACCCGCCAATCGGAAGCCGTCGTCGAGGACACCGACAGCGATGCCCTCGGCCCCGTGCCCCTGATGCCCGCGGCCTCCATGACCGAGCGGCTCGCCCAACTCGTCGGTCAGACCATCGGAATCAGCTTCGGCGATCCCTCCGACATCCGGCGGGGCAAGGTCATCGCCGTCCACGCGGACCACTTCCAGGTCCTCTTTCTCGATTCCCGTCACATCGTCAGCTGCCCTCTTTCCGGGCTGGGGATGGTGGTGGAGCACAACGAGGGTATCAGCGCCGTGGGTGACGGCATCCACCCGCTCTTCCCGGCCGTCCTGCAGATGGCCCGGCCTTTCTTCCTTCAATCCTGACATCGTCCGCAGGCCCGCGGGCGCTCCCGGCTGCTCCCCCAAAGCCGCAGCCGGACGAGGCCTCCGGCCGATCCGGCAGCCTTCCCCGGCACCAAGGTCCCGCACATGCCCCATCCCGAGGATAAGGCCGCACGCATCCGCGGCATGTTCAACCGTCTGGCGGCGCGCTACGACACCATGAACCGGTTGATGACCTTCGGCCGTGACCGGGCGTGGTGCCGGAGGGTCGTGCGCGCCGCCGGGCTGCGCCCGGGCGGCCGCCTTCTGGATGTGGGCGCCGGAACGGGAGCCATCGTCCAGGCCGCCCTGGCCGAACAACCGGGCATCCGCTGCGTGGCCGCCGACTTCTCCCTGGGCATGCTGACGGCCGGGCGCCGGCGGAGGCCTTCACCCGCCGTCAGCTGGTGCGCGGCCGATGCCCTCGATCTGCCCTTTCCCGCCGATACCTTCGACAGCGTCACATCCGGCTACCTGGTGCGCAATGTCAGCGATATCGACCGTGCCTTCGCCGAGCAGCTGCGGGTGGCCAGGCCCGGCGGTCGGGTAGTCTGCCTGGAAACCTCGCCTCCGCCCCCGGGGCCTTTGAGCCCATGGGTCCGCTGGCACCTGAACGTGGTCATTCCCGCCCTGGGGCGCTGGATCGGGGGCCAGGCCTCCGCCTACCGCTACCTGCCGGATTCCACCCAGGCCTTTCTGGCTCCGGAGGCGCTGGCGGCGGTCATGCGCCGCGCGGGCCTGCGGGGCGTGCGCTACCGGCGGTACATGTTCGGCACCATCGTCGTTGCCCGCGGGCGGAAGGCGCCTCGGGGCGCCGCGCCCTCGCCGTAAACGACGGCCCGCGGCACCCGCCCGCCGTCATCACCGGTCGGGATGCGTGGGGGATCACTCCGTCTGCGGAGCCACCAGGGTCTCGATGAGGCGGGCCAGCTTGCCCGAATCGTGCCGCACGATGCCCCCGGAGGTGTCCAGCAGATCGGCGGCCTTGAGCCCGCGCCCTTCCCACCAGGGATCTTGGGGGTCGAGGCTCACCACGTCCGCCTTCTGATCGGCGTAGCGCGCCAGGACCTCCGGGTCCGGCTCCCGGTTGTTGCAGATCACGCCGTTGACGGGGCGCTCCAGGATCTTCTCCAGTTCCTCCACAAAATCCCGCGCGGTGAAGCCGTAGGTCTCGCCGTACTTGGTCATGATGTTGACCACGAAATAGATGGGGGCCGCGGCGGCCCGCAGAGCGTCCGCGACACCCGGCACGATGAGGTTGGAGAGAATGCTGGTGAACAGATCCCCCGGGCCGATGACGATGCCGTCGGCCGCGCGGATGGCGTCGATCACCGGCGGAAAGACCCGCACGGTATCGCTGTGGTGGGGCACCAGAAAGACGTCCCGGATCTTCTCCCGCTGGTGGCCCCGGGGCATGTCGATGGCCTTCTCGCCGTAGACGCGGGAGCCGTCGGTCAGTTCCGCCACGAGGGTGGCCTTGTCGATGGTGACCGGCAGAATGGTGCCCTCCACATCCAGAATCTCCGCCAGGGCCTGGATGCCGCTGGGGAAACTTCCGGTGTAACGCGACAGCATGGTCAGAAGCATGTTGCCGGCGTTGTGCCCCCGCAGGCGGCGATCCCGTTTGAAGCGTTTCAGCAGAATCGTGCGGGCCAGGTTCTGGTGGGGGGAGAGGGCCAGAACGCATTTCAGCAGATCCCCGGGAGGCAGAATCCCGTACTCGCCGCGCAGCCTTCCGGTGCTGCCGCCGCTGTCCACCATGGACACCACCGAGGTGATGGCCATGCCCTCCAGGTGCCGCAGGCCGCAGAGGAGGACGAACTGGCCGCTGCCGCCACCGATGGTGACAATGTTGCGTTTCCGTCGATGTCCCACGCTTGCGCTCCCCTTCCCGTCTTCCGGCACCGGTGCCTCCCGTGGCCTAGAAAGCGACGAACGCCCTCCGGGTGCTACCTCCCGGCCGCGCCGCCCGCCGCCAGGCGACCGGCGGCGCGGCCGCCCTGGCGTCCCTCCCCCTCGTCGTCCCCCACCGCAAGGAGCACGACGCGCAGATTGCTCCCCCGCCGGGCCATCCCCAGTTTGCGCCGGATGCTCAGCCGGTGGGCCTCCACGGTCCGCAGGGAAAGCCCCTGGGCCGCGGCGATGTCCCGCGTGCAGCAGCCGCGGCGGATCGCGCGGGCCACGCGCGCCTCGCTGGCGGTCAATCGGTAGACCGCCGCTCCCAGTGGCAGGCGGCAGGTCAGGGCCATCTCCGTCATCCGCTGCCGGAGCCCGCCCACCAGGTGTTGGGGGACGGCGCCCGGAGCGGCGAGGGCCAGTCGCTCGATCAGGGGCAGCACCAGGAACCTGAAATTCGCCAGCACCATCCCGAGCTGCCGGTCGCGGTCGCTGCGCTGGCTTTCCAGTAGCGCCTTCAAGCGGCGATGCATTTCCCGCAATTGGCGGGACCGGACTCCCCGCACGGGCACAGCAGGGCTGCTTCCCGAGGGTGCCTCCGGCCGGGCGACCTCCCCGGCGGCGCCCGATGGCCCGCCGCCTTCCGGAAGCCCGTCGGGCGCCTCCCGGCAACTTCCGGGGCCGCCGGGGGTGCCGGCGAACCCCTGCCCGAGTTTGCCCCGGATGCGCCGGCGGTGGGAGGCCACCGTGCGCCGCGAGATTCCCAGGATGGCCGCCGTCGAGCAGTCCGATTGCCCCGTGCGCAGGAGGTGGGCCACGATCATTTCCCGACGGCTGAGGCCCGGTCCCCCCTCCGGCCCCACCGGCAGGGGTTCCCGCAGTCCGGCCAGGCTCCGGTGGACAACCTCCAGGAGGATACGCTGGGGGCCGGAGAGGCCGCCCTTCTCCAGGGTCCGCACCAGCGGCTGGAGCACCACGTCCACACGCCGCTCCAGGGAAGCGGCCGCATACCCCACATCCTCCCGGCGGAACTCCGCCAGAATCCGCAGGGTGGTGTTCACATCGGTCCAGGCGTCGTACACCGCCTGGAGATCGGCGCAGAGGCCGGTCGATGCCGGGAGCATGCCTCCCCGCGCCTCCCCGCGCGCTTTCGGGCCCCCCGCGGACCAATCCGGCGCGTCGGGATTCGGAACCGAGGAATCGCAATGGGCAACCGAGACGGGACCGGGATTGCGTCCGTTGGGCGGACAGCCTGTTTCTCCGGGCATGGCCGGCCGGTCAGGGGGCATGGAGACTTCCCGGGAAGGCGGCGGGGCCGCGGGAAAATGTGGTCGTTGGTGGGACTTAAGTGAAGTGCGGCGGGGTTGTCAAGTGCCGGGCGCCCCCCCTTTCCCCGGCCGCCGGCACCGCAGGCCGGCGCGCGCACCCATCCCCCCTGGGGCGGGATGGGGAAAGCCCGCGGCAAGAACGGACGGCCGTCCGGTCACGGATAGGGTTGCACGTATTCCGCCCCCACGCGGTAGGTCCCGCCGGGATCGCCCCCAGTGTCCGACACCATCGCACCAGCACGAGACCGGTCTCCCGGAACCCCGCGCAGCCGCCGCCGGCCCACCGCGCCCGGGCCGTCAGGTCCGATCGGAAAAAGAGCGTCATGCCGCGCTGCCCAACGGGTCTGGAAAAACCCGGGGGGGTGACATCACCAGGGGCCGGACCGGCAGCCTCAGAGCAGCCACAGGGCCAACAACCCCAAAGGTGCGGCGGGAAGCACCACCGAGAGGATGAGATTGCCCAGGGCGCGGGCCGCGGAGAATTCCTGCACCTCGGCAAGGGCATGCACGAGCAGCACCAGCGCCCAGACTTCCAGAGCCGTCTGCAGGACGCCGAATCCGGCGCCCGCCAGGGCCAGGGGAAGGTTCTGGCCCGCGAGGGCATCGGGCCGCGCGAAAAGCCGGGGCCCCAGCATCAGGTAGCGGGGGACCCAGAGGAGCATCCCCAGCAACCCGGGCACCTCCGCCCAGGCCACGGCGGCGCGGATAGCTCCGCTGCGGGCCCGCCCCCCCAGCCAGCGCCCGGTCCAGGTCAGCAGGGCCCCTTGCAGGAAGAGCCACCCGAGCCCCAGGAGCGCCGCACCGCCAACCACCACGGGGACCATGACGGCCATGGGCAGATCCCCGGCCGCCGACCCCGGCGACATGGCCCGGGGGATAGCCTGGCTCACACCTGCCAGGGCGGCCAATACCCAGGTGGTCCTGACCGATGCCCGCTGAAGGACGATCCGGATGGCGCCGCGGGGGTGGGTCAGCATCATGGCCATGAGTCCCGGCAGGCTCCCGGGAAAACGGCCAGGGGCCGCCGGCGCCGGCGGCGCGCCCGACATGGAAACCCCCGGGGTTGGCGGAGGCTCGTGCGGGTCCCCGGCCACGGATTTTCCAGGCGGGTCAGGGGGCGCGGCCACGATGCGGCAGGGGATGCCCCGGCGGGCCAGGGCCGCCTGCCAGGCCAGGGCCCTGGTGCGCTCCATTCCCCTGGCGATGGTCAGCGGCAGGTTGGCATAGGCCGCCTCAAAGGCGGCCGGATCGCCCCGGAAAAGCGCCCGCAGACGGGATTTGGCCGCCTCCGGCGATTCTCCCGGGGGACAGTCCCCCGCGTATACCAGTCGGTACTCCACCACGACCATCCCTCCCTCCACCGGCCAACCGGCGCCATCCATCCCGGCTGCCGGATGCCGGACCTGCGCCGCGATCAACGCATCCCCGCACGCGCTCATGGGCCCGCAGCCTCCCCTTCGCCGCCGCACAGCGGGTCTTCCCCGCGGATTTCCGCCGCGGCCAGCAGGCGAACGTCGTCGAGATACACGGTGCGGGGGTTTGGCAAGCTCGTTGCGAAGATCCCCACGCCGGCAATGTGCGCGAGGTCCAGGGATCGGCCCCGGGGGGCGGCGGCAACCTCCGCCAGGGGAATCATGACCCGGTTCCACCCCGGCTGCAGGCGGAAGCGCCGGTTGAATCGGTCGTGATAGAGTTGGGGGGACGTGTCCCGGTGTTGGCGGTCATGAATCCTGACCGTCAGCTCGAGCTCGTCGTCATCCGGGATGAACACGGCCAGCTGCAGGGCGGCATACCGTTGCCAATCGCCCGGCGCATGCTTCAGGGAAACCCCCGAATAGCGCTCCGACCCAAGATTCACGCGCAGGCCCCAGCGGCCGCGGCAATGCACCCGGCGTTCCCGGGTCTGAGGGGCGGACCCGCTCCAACGCACCATTTCCAGGGGAGTTTCGAATCCCGCCAAAAGGGGCATCTGATGCCGGGCCAGAAGGTCGTCCGCCAGGGCGAGGGTCACGGGCAGCAGGGCCACCAGGCTCAGGACCGCCAGCACGACCCGTCCCCTTCGCCCAAACGGTGCCGGCCACCGCGAGCGATACGGGGCCAGAAAGCCGAGGGCCAGGGCGGCTCCGAGGCCGTCGCGCGCCAGGTCCAGCCAGTCTCTGGAGCCCAGCAGCCCGGCCTGGAGCCACTCGATGGCCGCACCGACGACCAGGGTAACCCCCATGATGACCGCGGCTTGCCGGGCCAGGGGCTGCTGCCGCCAGGTTGCGCTCAGGCGGGCCGGCAGCCAGGCCCAGAGCATGAAGGCGCCAATATGGCCCAGGTTCCAAGCGTGCTGAAGGCACCGCGGGGCGTCGCCGGGGCCGCCCACAAACATCAGCACCAGCGGCACGGCCGCAAGCAGGACCCAGGGGAACAGGGTCAGGCCCACGGCCGGGGCTTCCCCCGGGCGGTGCAGCGACGTCCGGGGGCCGACGCCGGCGTCCACCGGCCGGGGACGTTCGCCGTCAATGGGAGGGGTGTCCGGCGGGTGGCGGGCGGTGATTTCGGGCCCCATGTCAGGATTTCAGCTTCAAGCGGTGGAGGGCCGCCCAGCGGGGATCCGGCGCTTCCGGCGGGCAAGCGCATCCGCCGGCATCGAGGGGTTGCCCGCAGCGGCTGCAAAGCCCCCGGCAATCCGGCCGGCAGAGAACCTGCATGGGCAAGGCCAGCAGAACCTGCTCCTGGAGGGTGGCGCGCAGGTCGAGGGTATCGCCATGGATCCAGTCCAACCCCATGTCATCGGCTTGCAGTTCCAAGGGCTCTTCGTGCGGCGGAGTTCCATCGCCGGGCAGGGCCAGCGCGAAGGTGACCTCGAAGGACGAGGCCAGCGGGACCCGCAAGGAGACCAGGCAGCGGCTGCAATGGACTTCCACCACCGATTCCAGGTCGCCGTGCACATCGAAGAACCCCTCTCCCGGCGCGATGCGCACCCGGGCTTTCACCGGTGCCGTGAAGGCCAGCTCCCCCCGGCGCACCATGGCGCGCAACTCGGGGAATTCCGCCGCCTCGCGCTCCAGGTGGAGCGTCAGGCCCTCCGGGGAAATGGCGGCAATCTTGATCTCCATGGGCTGCCTTCTTCCTTCGCGGTCGACGGCCGGAAGGCCGCTGCCACGCACGCCACGGCCACTCGCACCCCCCGGGATGGCCGCGGCCCGGGCGGCATCGTCGGCCTCGGGCACAAGGGGTCGTGTTCCCCGTGGGGTTCAGGGGGACAGCGGGGCCTGCAGGTGCTCCGGTACCTGAACGGCCACCACCCGCCCCCGGGCACAGACCTCGCCCCGGGCGAAAAGTTCGGAAACCACTACCACCTTGCGCCCCTTGACCTCTTCCACCCGGCCGCGCACTTCCAACTCCGCGTCGATGGGGGTGGGCCGCAGGAAGTCCACCTGGAGGGAAGCGGTCAGGAAGCGCAGGGCCGGCGGGCTGTCCATGGCCCGCCCCTGGGCCCGATGGGCCGCCGCCGAGGCGGTTCCGGTGGAATGGCAATCGATCAGGGAGGTGATCAGGCCGCCGTAGACATAGCCCGGAATGGCGGTATGGTAAGGTCGCGGGCGGAAGCGGCAGACGGATTCGTCGCCATCCCAGAAGCTCTTGATCTGCAGGCCGTCGGGGTTCAAACGTCCGCAGCCATAACAATGGCTCAGATGGTCGGCGTAGTACTCCTGGAAAGCCTTGAGGGTCATGCTACCGGGTCCTTTCCTGGGTGGACGGAGAACCGCACAAGGGCCGGTCTCGGCGGCGCTCGGCGGAGCATAGCCCAGGCCCCCGGGGCTGTCAAATGCTTCGGCCGCCCCCGGCGCGCGTCATGGTTCGCGGCAGGCGTCGCGGTTTTCCCGTCGCAGGCGGCTCCATCCGCTGCGCAGGAACCCCACCATGGGCTGCACGCTCTGCCGCAGCCCCCGGGGACGCCCGCGGAAGATCTCCTCCAGGGAGATATGGGGATCCCTGACGGGTGAACGCAGGTAGGCGCGCAAGGCTTTCAGCCGCCGGATCATTTCTTCTTCCATATCGGCCCGCATGGTGGCTTTGATCTCCAGGATGCGGGTCTTGACGGTCGGGGAGGGCTTGTCGCCGCGGTACTTGCCGAGCTTGTAGCGGATCCGCAGCCCGCTGAGCTCCTCGATTTTGGGTCCGTAGTCGCCGTTGAGCCACAGGACCTCCGGCACCAGGTCGCCGAAGTTCGTCACCCCCAGGATGTCCTTGTCCTGACTCCAGTAATTTTCCAGGAAGTCCATTTCCAGATCGTTGTAGTTGGCCAGGGGCATATACATGCGCCGCAGATGGCGCAGGACCTTCTCGGCCTTCTTCTTGTGGCCGCCAATGATCACCGAACCCCCGATCTCGCCTTTCTTGACCCCGCGGGTCCAGGGCGCCCCGGTGATGCCGAAATCGTTGCACACCGGTATCAGCAGCAGGGCCGAGAGCGTGTTCAGGGCCAGGGCGTAGCCGGCCGACGGCCCGCCCACGTTGTAGGAGGCCGTCAGGAGCTGGTGGTGGATCGTGTAGTCGTCCAGGAACTCGCCGAAGAGCCGCGGGATGCTGATCTTGGGCTGCAGGTTCTGGAGGTAGTTCTTCACCAGGGTCAAGGCCTCCTGGGCCGACTGCTGGGTCATCTTGACCGACATGTCCAGTTCCGCCGCCCCGGGCGCGGTGCTGGACACCGCCCCGGTGACCAGCACTTTTTCAGATGCCATCTTGTAGTTCAGGCTGGTGGCGATGGGCAGCAGCACCCCGGTGACATCGTTGGCGCCCACCCCCACGATGAAGCCCACCTGCGGCTCGACGCTCAGCTCCGACTCCAGGAACTCGTCCAGCTGCATCTTGCCCTTCTTGACGGGGCTCTGGGAGATCTCCTGGCGCGCGGCGTTGAGGTGGGAGAGCCTGAGCGGGTAATCCTCCCGGGGGCCGACCCCCTCCAGCAGGGCGGCGATGCGCTTGTACTGGCGGATCACCTCGAGGGGCTCGGCGCGCACGGCTTTGAGCAGCTCCGCCGGGGCCTCCAGGGTCTCCAGCATGCCGGCCAGGGTCTTGAGGTTGAGCTTGACGAAATTCTCGTTGTCGGCCGCGGCCGTGAGGGGCATGCGCCGGAGGCGCTGGATGACTTCGAATTCGGTCAGGCGCAGGGCGCGCGCCTTGTCGATGAAGGCCGTGTAGTCCGCGGGGGTGTTGCAGAGGTTCTGGGCCGTTTCCACGATCAGCCCCGCCGACAGCCCCGGCGCCAGGGGGACGTCCTCCAGGGCCCCGCGCACGATGCCGTTGATGTCCGCCTTGCGCAGTTGACCGGATATCTCCAGGACCTTCAGGCGCTTGGATCGGATCAGGGCCGGATCGAGGATGTCCAGGCGGTTGGTGGTCAGCACCGTGAACACGCGGTGCAGGGGCACCTCGCCGTCGATGAGGTTGAGAAACTTGTTGGTGAGCTTGTCGCTGGGCGAGCCTCCGGAGGGGCTGCGCTTGGGGGCCAGGGCATCGCCCTCGTCGAAGAAGATCACCGTGGGCGCGATCATCTTGGCGATGTCGTAGATCTTCTCCAGGTTGTCCACGGCTCCCTCGATGGGGTTGGTGGGATCCTGGAGCGCGCTGGGGCTGGTGGCGATGTCGTGGATCGCGTGATTTTCCCCCAGCCAGGTCCGCACCAGGAAGGTCTTGCCGCCCCCCGGCGGACCGTTGAGCACGACCCCCTTTTCTTCGCTCACCCCGTAGAGCAGGCAATTGTTGGCCATTTCCGAGAAGGTGTACTTGATGTCGCCGACGTAGGTCTCCCAGGGCACGCTGCGGTCCATGCGGTCCACCACTTTGGCGTACAGCTCGCCGTAGCTGTTGCGGGCCACCAGTTCGAAGGCCTCGCGGACCAGTTGCGCATCCTCCAGAAAGGCGGGGTTGAAGCCGTGTTTGATCTCGATGACGGAGCGGACCAGCTTGCGCACGTAAGCGGGGGTCACCTTGAGACTGCGCTCGGTGAAGATCCGGTTGATGGACTGCACGGTGCGGTCGAGCTCGGCGGGGGAGATGAAGCGCAGGCTCTCGGCCGCCGGCCGGCTGCGCGCCTCGCCCACCCGGATGTCGTTGCGGTGCAGCTCGATGCGCACCACCCCCTTGAGGTCCTCCGGGTTGCGCCAGAAGGTGGACATGTCGATGATGCGGCCCTTCTCCACGAAGCGCCGGTAGACGGCGTTGTCCAGGCGCTCGGGCTGGTCCGTGGTGGCGATGAGCACGCAGTCCCGGCGCCCGGTGGCGATTTCGTCCAGGAGGATGCTGGCCGTGTCGATCAGGCTGCGCTGCTGGCGCTGCACCCCGGACTGCTGGTCGTTGGCCTTGCCAAAGGCGCTGTGGGCCTCTTCCAGGTGCCGGATGGAGGTCTTCTTGGGGTCTCCCATGGCCCGGCGCAGGTAGTTGCCCGGCTCGCCGGCCAGAGCGGTCTGGTAGTCGTTGGGGGTGACCACGGCGTAGTCCACGGGCAGCGCCTGCTCGTGGAGCAGGGAGAGGTGGCGGGCGATCTTGACCTTGAAGATGCGCCGCACCAGCGGGATGCGGGACAAACCATGGTAGAACTTGAGGCGCCGGCGCCGATCGATCTCCAGCGCCAGGGCCGGGTCCGCCTCCTCCACGGTCTTCCAGAAGGGCAGGTCGGCCATCACGGCTTCCCGCTTGCTGACCAGGTCGACCTCCGGCAGGACCTCGTTGCCGAAGACCACCGCTTCGATGGCCCGCTCCACGGTGGCGGACTTGCCGCTGCCGCTGGGGCCCACCACCAGGACCAGGGGCGACTTGGGCACCTCGGCTTCGGCGACGTACTCCTTGCGGATGTGCGCCCGGTAGAGGGCCTCGAAAAAGCGCCGGAAATCCCCCGGCAGGTGTACCTCCTCGAGCTCCTGGTCGAGGAGCGCCAGGAGGTAGGCGTGGTCGGCGGCCGTGACCTCCTTTTCGAGGATCCGGTTCCAGGCGTCCTGGGGGTTGCTGCGGCCCGAGAGCTCGAAGCGCCGCTGCCAGTCGGTGACCACCTTGGGATCGTTGAGCATCGCAAAGCGCCGTTCCCCGGGGGCGCGCAGGAGGGTCAGCAGGGCGACGGCCGCCGCCGACAGGAGACCGGAGCGGGGCCGGTACTGGTTGAACCGGGCGCGCATGAAGGCGCGCGTCTCCTGGGGCCAGGCATTCACCAGGTCGTGGATCTCCTGGATGCGCCCCTCGGGCAGTTTGACGTAGCGGACCTGGCGGGTAAGGCGGCGCGCCATGATCAGTCTCCCGGTGGGGCCTCCGGCGGCACGGCGATGGGCAGGTTGAGGCCCGGCCCGGTTTGGGTGTTCTGGATCACCACGGTGCTCTGACCGCGCTGGTTTTTCTCGTAGGCCGAGGCCCACTGCTGCTGCACCAGGAACTGCAACAGGGCCGCGTCCGTGGAGCCGTCCGGGCGCCCCAGGGTTTTCTGGAGGGCCTGGATGCTTTCCAGATAGGCGGCATAGAGCTTGCGGATGCGGCTGGCCTCCTGGTCGGCGGCATAGTTTTCGGCTTCGGCGATCAGCTCCCGGCGCTTCTTCTCCTCGGTCGCGGCCACCAGTTCGTCACCGAAGCGGGTCTCCTTCAGGACGAAGCTCACCACTTCGAGGCCGTATTTCTGCTCCAGGGTGGGCCCGCCCTCGTTGATGGGGCGCGACTTGAGCGCCTGGAAGATGATTTCCTTGATGGCTTCGCGCTCGCTGATCAACTGGTCCACCTTCTGGGCCTGGAGGATGTCCTTGACGATGCCGTCGTAATCCCCGTGGAGAATGTCCAGGGGATCGAGGTTCTCGATGGCCCAGGTCTGCAGGTCGCGGATCCGGTAGGTAAGCAGCGCCGAGGTCCACAGGGCCACGTTCTCCCGGGATATGATGCGCATCGGTTCAGGTGACCCGCCCAGGTAGAGCGTCTGGTTCATCAGGGAAACTTCCTGTTCGATGCGGGTGAAGAAGGGCAGCCGCAGGTGCCAGCCCACCGCGGTAACCGCCTCCCGTTTGCCGCCGAAACGCTCCAGGACCACGGCGTAGTTCTTCTTGACCTTGAAGATGGTGCGCGTGGCGTACACCATGGCCACCAACCCGTACGCCAGACCCACGAGGAGCACGAGGGCCAGAAGGCGCCGCAGCAGGCCCTTGATCACGGCCCGGCGCAGAAGTTTCGGGGGAATCTGGTCGGACATGGGGCGACTCCTTCGGTTGGCGGTGGCGGGGCCCCGGCGGCGGCCAACGTGACGGTGCCCGTCAATGGGTCCTTTTCACGGGAGGGAGGGGAGCGGCCCTATGTCGGGGGCGCCACCCGGGATCGATGGCGCATCACCCGGCCGGCCCTGCCGCGCGAGCTCCCGGCGCAAGCCCCTCGAAACGTCCGCCGGCTGCTGCCGAATTATAGGGCGCGAATCCAATATAGCAAATCATTTCCTGAATTTGATTCGCGTTGCGGCATCGCCGGCGGGCTAGCCCCCCGCCACCCGACCCGCTATCCGGATTAAACGCGGCACCCCCACCCGGTTACCTCGCCCAGCCGGGCCCATATCCGTCTCTGAAATATTTTTTGCATATATTCTATGCAGTTATGTCATTTTGCCGACCACCGCGCAAACGACTGTGGGCCGGGGCGCTTGTCAGGCGTGAGCGTGAACAAAATACACTTGACAAATAAATCTTAGTAATTGTATGGCATTTTACACAATGAATTTCATTCATGGCCGTCCGTCAGACAGGAGATCGCCCTGCGCCCCCATGGTTCAAGGCGAATCGCGGACAAGGACCAAGGATTCATCGGCGATGAGGGGTGGCTCGGGTCCATGTCCGCAAACCGGGCCTTCCGGTGGGAGGACCCCGTCGCTGGCGGCGGATCAACCAGCATCCGGCCGAAAGGCCAGGCGCGGCCCGATGGTCAAAGCGCAGCCACCACAGTCAGCGGCACGGGCCTCTCGCGGGAACCAGCTTCCCGCCAACCGGGGTACCGTCCAATCCCGGGCGCCACATGCCCTCGGCCGCCCGGGCCCATGCCCGCGGCGGCATCCCCAGGGATGCTCCGTCCCGCCGCCCCGCGTTTCTTCGCCGGGTGCGTTGCACATACCTTTCAACCCATCACTGGATCCAGGGGGTAGCACATGAGCGAAAAAGAAAAGACCGAAACGTCCGAAGCCGAGATTGCCGTGCATTGGGGTGAAGAAGCCTATTACTATCCTTCCTTGGAGTTCGTGGCCCAGGCCAATTGCACCGACCCCAGCATCTACGAGCGTTTCAGCCTCGACAACTTCCCCAACTGCTACAAGGAATACGCCGACCTGCTCGACTGGTACGAATACTGGCACACCACCCTGGACACCTCGGACGCTCCCTGCTGGAAATGGTTCGTGGGCGGCAAGATCAACGCCAGCTACAACTGCATCGACCGGCACCTGCCCAAGAACCGCAACAAAACCGCCATCCATTTCGTCCCCGAGCTCGAGGAAGATAAGGTGGAGCACATCACCTACCAGGAGCTCTATGTGCGGGTGAACGAATTCGCGGCACTGCTCCGGGACTTCGCCGGTCTCAAACGCGGCGACCGGGTTACCCTGCACCTGCCCATGACCCCCGAACTGCCCATCACCATGCTGGCCTGCGCCCGCTTGGGCGTGATCCACTCCCAGGTCTTCGGCGGGTTCAGCGGCAAGGCCGCCGCAGACCGCGTGGTGGACTCCCGCAGCCATGTCCTGATCACCATCGACGGCTACTTCCGGGGCGGCCACCTGCTGGACCACAAGGAAAAAGCCGACATCGCCGTGGAAGCCGCCGCCAAGGAAGGCCAGACCGTGGACAAGGTCCTGGTCTGGCAGCGCTATCCGGGCAAGAACTCCACTCCCACGCCCATGGTCGATGGCCGGGACTACTTCGTCAACGACCTGCTCAAGAAATACTACGGCGCCCGGGTGGAGCCGGAAAAGATGCCGGCCGAAGCCCCGCTCTTCCTCATGTACACCAGCGGCACCACCGGCAAGCCCAAGGGATGCCAGCACAGCACCGGCGGCTACCTCGCCTACGTGGCGGGGACCTCCAAATTCGTCCAGGACATCCACCCCGAGGACGTCTACTGGTGCATGGCCGATATCGGCTGGATCACCGGGCACTCCTACATCGTCTATGGCCCCCTGGCCCTGGGCGCCTCCTCGGTGGTCTACGAAGGCATTCCCAACTACCCCGACGCCGGGCGGGCCTGGCGCATCGCCCAGGACCTGAACGTCAACATCTTCCACACCGCCCCCACCACCATCCGGGCCCTGCGCAAGATCGGCCCCGACGAACCGCGCAAGTACAACTACAAGTTCAAACACATGACCACGGTGGGCGAGCCCATCGAGCCCGCGGTCTGGAAATGGTACTACGAGGTGGTGGGCAAGAAGCAGGCCGCCGTCGTGGACACCTGGTGGCAGACCGAGACCGGTGGGTTCCTCTGCAGCACGCTGCCAGCCATCAAACCCATGAAACCGGGCAGCGCCGGCCCCGGCATGCCGGGCATCCACCCGGTGATCTACGACGAAGACGGCAAGGAGATCCCCACGGGGGCCAACAAGGCCGGCAACATCTGCATCCGCAACCCCTGGCCGGGAGGCTTCCAGACCATCTGGGGCGACCGCGAGCGCTTCGTGCGGCAATACTACGAGCGCTACTGCAAGAACCCCAAGAGCAAGGACTGGCGCGACTGGCCGTACCTGACGGGGGATGCCGCCATGGAGGCCGCGGACGGCTATTTCCGGATCCTGGGCCGCATCGACGACGTGATCAACGTTTCCGGTCACCGTCTGGGCACCAAGGAACTGGAATCCGCCGCCCTGGTGGTGCCGGAGGTGGCCGAAGCCGCCGTGGTGCCGGTGTCCGACGAGATCAAGGGCAAGGTGCCCGACCTGTACGTCTCCCTGAAACCCGGCTTCCAGGCCTCGCCGGAGCTGGCCAAGAAAATCTCCGACGCCCTGGCCCGGGAGATCGGCCCCATCGCCAAGCCGCGCAAGGTCTGGATCGTGACCGACATGCCCAAGACCCGCTCGGGGAAGATCATGCGCCGGGTGCTCTCGGCCATCTCCAACAAGGGCGACGTGGGGGACGTCTCCACCCTGGCCAACCCCGAGATCGTGGACCAGATCCGGAAAATGGTGCTTTAGGTCCTCTCCTTGCGCGGACGGCGGCCGCCGAGGGCGGTCACCCCCGCCGGGCCGGCCCGCGCAGCGGCGCGAAGCGTGCCGTCGCCGGCCGGCCCTCCACCCCAACCCAAGGGCACGCGAACGACATCCACCATGCGCCCCGTGGAGCGACAGTGAAAAAGCCGCGGAAGGAGGTGATCGCAAACGAAGGCCTCGATCTCAATCAGCAACCTTTGCCGATTGCCTGGTGACCTCTTGTCAACCGGACAAGGCATTAGCCATTGGAGGTAGGACATGAGCGGTACAACCTGGGTTTACATCATGCTCGGCCTATACATCATCTATTGCTTCTACTGGGGGCTCAAAGGCTACTTCACGGAGAAGACCTCCTCAGGATACGCCATTGCGGGGCGTTCCATCCCCTTTTTCGCCTTTCTGCTCGCCGCCACGGCCGCCTCGTTCAGCGGCTGGACCTTCATCGGGCACCCGGGGCTGATCTGGCGCGACGGCTTGGCCTACGCCTTCGCCTCCTTCTACGTGCTCACGATCCCCATCACGGGCACCTTCTTTTCCAAGCGGACCTGGCTGATGGGCAAACGTTACGGCTTCATCACCCCCGGCGACATGTACGCCTACTATTACAACAGCGAGACCCTGCGCTGGCTGGTGGTGCTCACCGCCGTGCTCTATTCCGTCTTCTACTCCGCCGTCCAGCTCATGGCCGCCGGCGCGCTCTTCCACGTGGTCACCGGCGTGCCCGTGGCCTACGGGGCCGTCTTCCTGGCCTTCATCGTCTGGTTCTACGTCTGCACCGGCGGCCTCAAGGCCTCCACCTGGGTGGGCGTCATCCAGTTCGTGTTGCTCGTGGGCGGCATCATCATCCTGGGGGCCTACGTCCTGATCCAGTTCGGCGGTTTCCACAAGTTCATGGATCAGGTCATGGCCCTGGACGCCAAGTTCCTCACGGTCCCGAAGGTCATCAACTTCGGCCTGGGCGGCGGCTGGACCGGGGTGATGATCCTCACCTACATGTTTTCGCTGATGGGCATCCAGTCCTCCCCGGCCTTCACCATGTGGACCTTCGGCATCAAGTCCCCCAAGCCCCTGGCCTGGCAGCAGGCCTACATGTCCACCTTCGTGGTGGGCTTCGCCCTGTTCTTCTTCACCGCTTTCCAGGGCATGGGCGCCAAGGTCATGGAAGTGGCCGGCAACCCCTTGTTCCAAGGGCTCAAGGACAGCACCGTGGTCCCGACCCAGATGATGAACTTCCTGCCCCCCGTGGCCCTGGGGCTGGTCTTCATGGGCGCCATCGCGGCCATCCACTCCACGGCCGCCCCCTATATCGGCACGGGCGGCTCCATCCTGCTGCGGGACGTCTACTGGCGCTACATCAAGAAGCAGGAAGCCTCCCACGCCGAGCAGATCTGGGTCAACCGCATCATGGCCAGCGTGCTGACCATCGCGGCCCTCGTGGTGGGTCTGAACTCCACGGCGGCCCTGGTGATCCTGGGGGCCCTGGCCACGGCCTTCGGCTTCCTCATGTACGTGCTGCTTGCCGGGGTCCTCTGGGGCTTCAAGTTCCCGCGGGTGGGAGCGGTGATCGGCATCTTCGCCGGCATGGTCGCCGTCTCCGTGACCTACAAGATCTGGCCCAACCCTCTGTCCATGCACTGCGCCTTCTGGGGCGTCTTCACGGCCTTCGTCATCGCCTACATCTGCCGCGGCATCGGCCTCCAGGACGACGAGGAGACCGTCAAACGCCAGCAGGAAGTGCGCAGCTTCCTGAACAGCATCGACGCCCCCAGCGAATCCGGGGTTGCCTGGCGCAAGGTCATGAAGGTGGTGGTGCCGCTGTGGTACTTCTTTGCCATCGGCCCGGCCTGCATCCTGGGCAACACGGCCTTCCGGGTGGGCGGCTATCCGCCCCTCTGGTCCTGGCAGATCGTCTGGTGGACCCTGGGCATCGTGATGATGTGGGCCCTGTGCTTCAAGGCTGAAATGGCCACCACCAACGAGGTCCAGATCGAACGGGCCGAAAAGGAAACCATGACGGTGATCAGGGAAGCCTGATGCTCACCGACAGCGCGAAAGGAGCAAGACCCCATGAAAAAGGAAGACGTGTGGATGGTTGTTCTGGTGGGTTTCGTCATCGTCTGGGTGTCGGCGTTCGGCATGGGTTTCTTCGGCTGATCGCCCCCCTCACCGAGCGTTTCGCGCGGTAAAAATCCCGCCGCTCCGCACCCTACACTTGGGACGATGCGGGGCGGCGGATACCGCGCTCGATACCCGGCATTGAATCGGGCCCGATGGGCGGGGACATGCCTCAGCCCGTCGGGCCTGTCGTCCGTTTGGCCTGGGCCGCCCCGCCGGAATCGGGCGGGACGTTTCCGGAGGGCCAACCGCCCTCCATCACAGTGGATCCCCAGGGCGAACCCGAGCGATCGCCCGGCGGAACCTCCCACGAAAAGGATCCCGCATGGACCGGGAACCGGACGGCGTTACGCGGCAACCCCGCAGCGTGCTGATCGCCGACCACGAGTCCGGCACCAGCATCCCCCTGAGGTACCTCATGGAGCAGAGCGGCTACACGGTCCACACGGCGGCCAGCGGGGAAGAAGCCCTGCGCGCGATTGCCGCCCACAAACCGGACCTGGTGCTGCTGGAGGCCATGATCGCCAATCCCGACGGCTTCGAGATCTGCCAGCTCGTGCGCAGCAATCCCGACCTGCGCGACACCCGGGTGGTCTTCGTCTCCGCCATGGCCCGGGAGGTGGACATCGCCAAGGGCCTGGCCCTGGGGGCCGACGGCTACATCACCAAGCCGTTTTCCAATTCCGAAATCATGGACCACGTCAGGAAGCTCCTGGACGTCACCGATGGACCCGACGAATAAATTCTGGTGGTTTGCCGGCCTCTCCATCCTCCTGACCGTCGCCATCGTCTCGGGGATCGCCGTATTCTTCTGGCAGCAGTTGACCCCCGGGGAGCACGTCCTGCTGCTGGCGATCCTCAAGAAGCACTTCATCTACCTCTTCATCGTCATCGTGCTCATGCTGGCCATGGTGGGCTTTGCCCTGGACGGCATCTTCCACACCTATATCCTGCCCCTGGACCGCCTCCACGAGGAGGTCGAGCTCATCTACACGGTCAATCCCGCCCACCGGATCCGCCGGGAGGGCAGCAAACTGATCAACCTCCTGATCGACGCCATCAACGACGGCGCCGAGCGCTACCATGACACCGGCGCCCGGGTGCAGTCCCTCATCCGGGAGGCCATGGACAAACTGGAGGTGGAGAAAAACATCCTGGCCGTGATCATGTCGGAGCTGCCGGAAGGGGTGCTGATCTGCAACACCGAGGGCCAGATCCTCTTCTACAACCGCCAGGCCCGACGCTTTCTTTCGGAATCGGCGGAGGCCCAGGCGCCTGCCTCCGACGCCGGCAACCCGGACCCGTCCGCCTTCATCGGCCTGGGGCGTTCGGTGTTCGAGTTCGTGGACCGCCACCTGATCTCCTATGCCCTGGAGGAGCTGGCCGAGAAGCTCGACCACCAGGCCGCCGGCGTGGCCTCCTACTTCGTGGTGGTGGCCCGGGACGGGCGCCACCTGCGCACCGAAATGGTGCCCGTGCTCAACCCCGATCGGCAGTTCACCGGGTACATCCTCATTTTTTCCGACATCACCACCCAGCTGGAAACCGACTGGCGCGCCGACCTGCTGCTGCAATCCCTCACCGGCGGGGTCCGCACGTCGCTGGCCGGGGTGCGGGCGGCATCGGAAACCATCCTGGAGTTCCCCGACATGGCAGCGGACCAGTTGCGGGACTTCGTGCGCCTGATCCACCGCGAGGCCCTGGCCATCGGACGCACCCTGCACCAGCATTCCCCGGATCGCCTGGAACGCCCACGCTCCCAGTGGCCGCGCATCGACACCCGGGCCGGCAGCCTGCTGGACAAAATCACCGTCAAGGCCCGCCACCTCCTCGGCCTGCGCCTGGTCCCGGAAGCCTATGACACCGAGTTGCGGTTGAATATCGACAGCTACGCCTTCAGCCTGGCGGTGCTCTTTCTCATGCGCATGGCGCGGGAATCCGTCGGTCTCGAGGAGATCCACTGCCGGCTGCACCGCACGGACGGGTATGTCAATTTGGACCTGACCTGGCCCGGAGCGCCGATCAAGCTGGAAGGCCTGCGCCGGTGGGAGGAGAAGGTGCTGAGCCTGGCTGACGAAGGCCTGCCCCTGACCCTGGGGGAGGTGCTGCGCTATCACGAAGCCGAGATCTGGCCGCGGCCCGTCAGCCGGACCGACGCCCTCTCCGGCATCCGCCTGACGCTGCCGGCGGTGGCGGGGCCGGCCGCCGCCGATCGCGGTTTCGCCATTCTGCCGGCCAGCCGCCCGGAGTTCTACGACTTCGACCTGTTCAACCAGCCCGGCCAATCCCCCGAGTTGGACGATCGCCCCCTCACCGAGTTGACCTTTACGGTCTTCGATACCGAAACCACCGGGCTGGACCCCCGGGGCGGCGACGAAATCATCTCCATCGGCGCCGTGCGGATCGTCAACGGCCGCCTGCTGCCGAGCGATCGCTTCGAGCAGTATGTCAACCCGCGCCGCCCCCTGAGCCGGGCCTCCATCCAGATCCACGGGATCCGCGAGGAGATGTTGCGCAACCAGCCCAGCATCGAGGAAGTCCTCCCGCGCTTCCATCGCTTCGCCGCGAACACGATCCTGGTGGCCCACAACGCCGCCTTCGACATGCGCATGCTGCAGATGAAGGAAGCCGCCACGGGCTTGCGCTTCATCAACCCGGTCCTGGACACCTTGCTGCTGTCGGCGGTGGTGCACCCGGCCCACAAGCAGCACAACCTCACCACCATCGCCCGCCGCCTGGGCATCGAGATCCAGGGGCGTCACACGGCCATCGGCGATGCCCTGGCCACCGGCGACATGTTTCTGAAGCTGTTGCCCCTGTTGGCCAAAAAAGGTATCCGCACCTTGAAGGAAGCGCGCCTGGCGTCCCAGGGAACCTACCACGCGCGCCTGAAGTACTGAAGCGTCCCCGGCCCCCTGCAACGAACCGCGGCCGCGGGCGTACCATCGACCGATCCACGCTGAAAGGAGCCCAGCCCGCCATGCCCCCCGTTACCGGCGAAATGGCCGCGGAAGCCCGCCGCTTTTTTTCGACCCTGGCCCCCTTCGCCGGCCTGCCGGAGGCCGAGCAGGAGGCCTTCGCCGGGCGGGTGACCCTGGTGCGCCACCCGAAGGACACCCTCCTGGCCGACCAATCCCGCACCCGCATCGACCGCATTCTGGTCATCCGCGCGGGGGCCGTGGAGTTGTTCTATGCCCGGGACGGCGAAAAAACCCTGGGGGGACGCCTGGGGGTGGGTGAAATTTTCGGCGGCATTTCCGTGCTCATGAACGCCGGCATGGCCGTGCGCACGGCCCGCACGGTGAGCGATGCGGAGTTTTATGCCCTGCCGGCGGAGGTATTCCACGATCTGGCCGCGCGCTACCCGGGGTTCAAGGCCCATTTCACCGAGGTATTCCGCCAGCGCATGGAGGACCAATCCTATGCCGCCATCGTCATCGCCAGCCAGGCGCGGGATTTTCTCGCGGCCACGATCCCCTTCACCTTCCTGGCCGAGGCGGACCTGGAGCTGGCCGTCGCGGCCCTCTCCCTGAGCCGCTTCGCCGCCGGCACGGTGCTGTTCGTTCAAGGCCAATCCCGCATCGAGCACCTATACATCTTCCAGAAGGGGGCGGCCGAGATCTATTTCGAGCAGGGCGGGCAAAAGAACCTCAAGGGATACCTGAGCGAGGGGGACACCTACGGCGGCATCTCCATGCTCCTCAACAAGGGAGTTTCCATCCGTACCCTGCGCATCGAAGAGGAGGCCTACGTCTTCACCCTGCCGCAGCCCGTCTTCACGGAGTTGTGCGCCCGCTGCCGGGCGTTTTCGGAATTCTTCACCGACACGTTCGGCAAGCGCATGCTCGATCGGTCGTATGCCGAAATCTTTGCCCGGCGTATCCTGCCCAAGGACGAGACCCTGCACATCTTCAACCTCTCCGTGGAACGCCTCATGACCCGGGACGTGCTGTCCTGCCCCGCTGAAGTTTCCGTCCAGGAGGCCGCCGCCCTGATGAGCCGCAGCCGTTGCAGCTCCATCCTGGTCCAGGGGCCCGGGGGGCAATTCGTGGGGATCGTTACGGACACGGATTTGCGCGACCGGGTCCTGGCCGCCGGGTTGCCCGCCAGCCAGCCGGTGGGAGGCATCATGTCCACTCCCCTGACGAGCGTGGCCTCCCAGACCACGGTTTTCGAGGCCATGATCGTGATGATGCGGGGCAATCTCAAGCACCTGGCGATCACCGGGCCGGAGGNNAGAGGGCCAGGTGGTGGGCACCGTCACCAACCGCGACCTCCTGACGGCCCAGGGCCAGAGCCCCCTGTTCATCGTGCGTGAGATCCACTCCGCGGGCAGCCTCCGCGACGTCCAGGAAAAGCCCCTGCAACTGCCCGGCCTGGTCCAGAGCCTGATCAACAACGGCGCCAAGGCCGAAAACGTCACCCGGCTGATCTCCACGGTCTCCGATGCCGTCCTCACCCGCCTGCTGGAATTCGCCCTGGCGGAACTGGGCCCGGCACCGGTGCCCTTCGTCTTCATGGTCATGGGCAGCGAAGGGCGCCACGAGCAGACCCTCAAGACCGATCAGGACAACGCCATCGTTTTCGAGGACCCGGCCCCAGGCGATCGCCCCGCCGCCCAGGATTACTTTCTACGCCTGGGGGAGAAGGTCTGCACGTGGCTCGACGAGGCCGGGTATGCCTTCTGCCAGGGGGGCGTCATGGCCCGCAACCCGGCCTGGTGCCAGCCCCTGAGCGTCTGGCAGGAGAAATTCACGGAATGGATTCACGCCGCCCAGGGTGAAGATCTTCTGTATTCCAGCATTTTTTTCGACTTCCGGGGGGCTTTCGGCGACCTGTCGCTCATCGATCGCCTGCGCCGGCACCTCTTTACCTCCCTGGAGGGCTGGGCCGGGTTTTTCCGTCACCTCACCGAAAACGCCCTGCACTTCAAACCCCCCCTGGGGTTTCTGCGCAACTTCGTGGTGGAGTCCAAGGGTGAGCACCGCAACAAGTTCGACATCAAGCGCGCCATGCTGCCCATCGTGGACTTCGCCCGTATCCATGCCCTCAAACACGGCGTCGCCGACACCAACACCTTCAGCCGCCTGAGGCAGTTGCAGGCCGCGGGAGTCCTGGCCGCCGAGGAATACGGGGAGATCGAGAATGCCTACAGCTATCTGATGCAACTGCGCTTCCTGCGGCAGATCACGGCCATCATCCAGGAGGGCGCACCCCCGGACAACTATATCAACCCCAAGAAGCTGACCCGCATCGAGCAGACCATGCTCAAGGAGATCTTCAAGCGCATCGAAAACTTCCAGACCAAAATGAGCTTCGAGTTCACCGGGCAGTGAGCCCCGGTCCGGGATCATGCCCGGAAGGCCCGCCCATCGCCGGGTTGACCGGCGGGGCGACCTCCGCCCGGGGGGCCAAATCCCCCCTTGACAATCCATTCCCGCCATGGTTGGTAGAAAGCAGCATCAACCGGAGCAACGATCATGGGCATCCTTCTGCAATCAGCGCCCCGCGCGCGACACTGGTGGTGGCAGATCCGCCTTGGGGTCTGCCGACGGCACTGATCCGGTTGACGTAACTTTCCGCAACCAAACCGACCGTGGCAGCCTTACAGGGGCCACGGTCTTTGTTTTCAAGGGCCGTGGGCGTCTGCCACGGCCCTTGGCGTCCATCGATTGGAAAGTCCCGGGCGGCGCCGTGGGTCCCCGGGACATGGAAAGGAGCCCGTATGTTGCTGAACCGCTTTCCCGACCAGGCCGAATTCACCCACCTGGCCGACACCGCCAATGTGATTCCCGTGGGATTCGAGTACCTGGCCGACACACTGACCCCGGTGTCGTTGCTGGCCGGTTTCCACGGGAGTCCGCGCCCGCTGTTTCTGCTGGAAAGCGTGGAGGGCGGCGAACGCTGGGGGCGCTACAGCTTCCTGGGCACTGCCGCGCGCAGCCGCCTCCAGGTCTTCCCCCGGCACCTGGCGGTGACCGAAAACGGCGCCGCGCGAACCATTCCCCACGACGGACGCCCCCTGGTCGCCTTGCGGGCCTACATGGCCGCCTTCCGGCCGGCGGTCTGCCCCGGCCTGCCCCGTTTCTGGGGCGGCATGGTGGGCTACCTGACTTACGAGTTCGTCGCCTTCCTGGAGTCCATTCCCCATAACTGGCCGGAGAGCCGGCCCCTGGCGACGTTCGTGATCCCGGATGAAATCCTGATCTTCGACAACATCCGCCATACCCTGACCGGCCTGGTCCTGGCCTTCAGCGACGACTGTCCCGGAGGAGCGGCCGCGGCGTATGCCCAGGCGCAAAGGCGTTGCGCCGACCTTCTGGCACGCCTGGCCGCAGGCCCCGCTCCGCCCCCCGCCGCCGCTCCCGCCGAGACCGCCTACCGCCTGCAAGCCACCCTGGAGGCCGAGGATTTCCGCCAGGCGGTGACGCACGTGAAAACGCACATCCGCGCCGGCGACATCATCCAGGCGGTCATTTCCCAATCCTTTGTGTGCCCCTGCGCCCCGGACCCCTGGTCCCTTTACCGGGCCCAACGCTACGTCAACCCGTCGCCCTATCTCTTCTTCCTGGACCTCGACGACCTGACCCTGGTGGGGTCGTCGCCGGAAACCATGGTGCGCCTGGAAAACGGCGTGGCCACCCTGCGACCCATCGCCGGTACGCGCCCGCGCGGCCGCGGCGAGGCGGAGGACCGCCGCCTGGCCAGCGAACTGCTGGAGGACGAGAAGGAGCGGGCCGAGCATCTCATGCTGGTGGACCTGGGGCGCAACGACCTGGGCCGTGTGGCCGAAACCGGATCCGTGCAGGTGAGCGACCTGATGGTGGTGGAACGCTACTCCCATGTCATGCATCTGGTCTCCAACATCACCTGCGACCTGCGCCCGGACCTGGATGCCTGGGACCTGCTGGCCGCCACCTTCCCGGCCGGAACCTTGAGCGGGGCGCCCAAGATCAGGGCCATGGAAATCATCCATGCGGTGGAGCGCGAGCCGCGGGGGCCGTACGGTGGCGCCGTGGGCTACTTCGCCTTCAACGGCAACATGGACCTGGCCATCACCATCCGCACGGCCGTTATCCAGGACGCGCATTTGGTGGTGCGCGCCGGGGCGGGCATCGTGGCCGATTCGGACCCCGAGCGCGAACGGCTGGAAACCGTCAACAAGGCCAGGGCCATCGAGCGCGCGCTGGAGATCCTCAGCCGCCGCGATGCCCGGGGAGGTCTGGCATGATCGTCATGGTGGACAACTACGATTCCTTCACCTACAACCTCGTGCAGTACCTGCGGCAACTGGGGGCCGAGGTCCAGGTCACGCGCAACGATGCCATGGGCGTCGCCGACCTCGAGGCCCTGACGCCCGAGGCCGTTGTCATTTCCCCGGGACCGGGGCGCCCGGAGGATGCCGGCATTTCCATGGAAGCCATCCGCACCCTGGCGGGCCGGGTCCCTATCCTCGGCATCTGCCTGGGCCACCAGGCCATCGGCGCGACCTTCGGCGGCCGCATCGTCGCCGCCCGCCACCTGATGCACGGCAAGACGTCCAACGTCACCAGCGACGGGCGCACCATTTTCCGGGGGCTCGAAACCTTCAAGGCCATGCGCTATCACTCCCTGGCCGTCGAGCGCAGCAGCCTGCCGGACTGCCTGGAGGTGAGCGCCGAGGCCGACGACGGCGAGATCATGGGTCTGCGCCACCGCAGCCTGCCCGTCGAGGGGCTGCAATTCCACCCCGAATCCATCATGACCACCGTCGGCAAGCGCCTCCTGCGCAATTTTCTCAACGCGGCCGCCCGTCGCACCTGAAAGGAAGGAGCTCAACACCATGTTTCGCGAGAACCTGCAGCGGATCGTCCGGCGCGTCGACCTGGATGAAAAGAGCATGTCGGAGATGATCAGCGCGATCTTCTCCGGCGACATAACGGACGCCCAGATCGGGGCCTTCATGGCCGCCCTGGCCACCAAGGGGGAAACCTTCGAGGAATTGGCCGGCGCCGCCCGGGCCATGCGCCGCAAGGCCCACCGCATCCAGACCTCCGCCGCTACGGTGGTGGACACCTGCGGTACCGGGGGGGACGGCCTGCGGACCTTCAACATCTCCACCACGGCGGCCTTCGTGGTGGCCGGCTGCGGAGTCACCGTGGCCAAGCACGGCAACCGCTCCATCACCAGTCAATGCGGCAGCGCCGACATGCTCGAGGCTCTGGGGGTGCGCATCGACGTTGAGCCGGAGGTTGTGGAGGAGGCCGTGGAATCCATCGGCATCGGGTTTCTCTTCGCTCCCCGCTTCCACGGGGCCATGCGCTTCGCGGCCCGGGCCCGCAAGGAAGTGGCCCTGCGGAGCATCTTCAACATGCTCGGCCCCCTCACCAACCCCGCGGGCGCCAACTGCCAGCTGATCGGGGTCTACGCCCCCGAGCTCACCGAGATGTTCGCCGAAACCCTGCGGCTTCTGGGTTCTCGCCGCGCCCTGGTGGTCCACGGGCACGACGGCCTGGACGAGATCTCGGTCTGCGCCCCCACCCGGGTGGCCGAGCTCGCCGACGGCCAGGTGCGCACCTACAACATCGATCCGGCCGACTACTTCGGAACTCTGGCCGACCCCGCGGACATGCGGGGCGGGGAACCGGCCGCCAACGCGGCCATCACCCGGCAAGTGCTTCAGGGCCAGACGGGGGCCCGTCGCCATGTGGTGCTCATCAACGCCGCCGCGGCCCTGATGGCCGCCGGTCAGGCGCAGGATCTCAAGGAAGGCCTGGTCTTGGCCGCCGCGGCCATCGACGATGGACGGGCGCTGGCCAAGATGGAACAGCTCGTGGAATTTACGCGTGCGGCCGGCAGGTCGGCCGAAGCCTGACAGGCGGTGGGCATACCAGCATCCGGCCGGAAGGCAAGGCGCGGCGCCTGTCCGGCACCGGCCAGGGGTGAACGGTCATGAGCATCCTGGATCGGATCGTGTCCCAGAAAAAAATGGAGGTTGCCCGGGCCGCCCAACGGTGCCCCCAGGCGCAACTGGCCGAACGGATCGACCCGTCCCCCGGACGGCCGTTCTTCGAGGCCCTCCGCACCCCCGGTCCCCGGGGTATCAACATCATTGCGGAGTTCAAGCGTGCCTCCCCCTCCAAGGGCCCCATCCGCCCGTCGGCCGATGCCGCCGCCCAGGCCCGGGCGTATGCCGCCGGGGGTGCGACGGCCCTTTCGGTGCTCACGGACGGGGCCTTCTTCCATGGCGCCCCGGGCGACCTCGCCGCCGCCCGCGCGGCCACCGACCTCCCCGTGCTGCGCAAGGATTTCATCATCAGCGACTACCAGGTCTACGAGACCAAGGCCATGGGGGCCGATGCCCTGCTGCTCATCTGCCGCATCCTGGAGGCGGGGAGCCTGGCGCGCCTCATGGCCCTCAGCCGGGAGCTGGGGCTGGATGTCCTGGTGGAAGTCCACGATGCCGCCGACCTGGCCCTGGCCGCCGGAGCCGGCGCCGGGCTGATCGGTATCAACAACCGGGACCTGGCCACGTTTGCCACCGATCTCCGCACGGCCATGGATCTCAGCACAGCACTGGCACCCGGGCAGGTGCCGGTGGCCGCCAGCGGCATCCAAACGCCCGCCGACATCCGTCGCAACCTGGACCGGGGAGTCTTCAATTTTCTCATCGGCGAGAGCCTCATGCGGGCCGAGGACCCCCAGGCCGCCGTGCGGGCTTTTCTGGCGGCCGCTCGAGGGGCGGTCCCGCAGAACACCGGGGGGGAAGGCCAACCGTGCTGAATGCGCTGAATACCGAGACCCGACAGGTGCCCCAGGTGAAGGTCTGCGGCCTGACCCTCCCGGATGAGGCGTACCATTGCGCGCGCCTGGGGGCGAAGGCCATCGGACTGGTGTTCTACCCCCCCAGTCCGCGATGCGTGACCTCCGCCCAGGCCCTGGCGATCAGCCGACGGTTGCCTCCGGGCGTAATCTCCGTGGGAGTTTTCGTGAACGCAGACGTACAGGAGGTCCAATCCGCCGTGGCGGCCTGCCGCCTGGGAGCCGTCCAACTCCACGGCCAGGAATCCCCGGCCATGGTGGCGGCCTTGCGCGCCAGCGGCCTGCTGGTGATCAAGGCCTTGTTTGCCGGCGGCCGGCCCGCGCTGGAGGAGGCGGCGGACTTCCCCGCATCGGCCTTCCTGGTGGAGTGCGCCGGGGGGCGCCTGCCGGGGGGCAATGCCCGGCAATGGCACTGGGAACAGGCGGCGACCGTTGCCGCTCAGGCACCTCTGATCGTGGCCGGCGGGCTGACGCCCGCCAACGTCGTGCGGGCCGCCGCGGCCTCCGGCGCCGATGCGCTGGACGTCAGCTCCGGGGTGGAGACGCGCCCCGGCCGGAAAAGCCTTGCCCGGGTGGCCGCCTTCATGGCGCAGGTGCAGGGGATCAGCGCGCCCCGCCCCTTGCGGCCGGTGTTTGTCCACGAACAACCACCGGGCGGGACCGCCTCCCCGTAACCATTGGATCACCGGCCCCTCAGAGCGCTCCGGGCCTTCCGGCGCCCGAGGGCCGATCGGCCTCCGCGGGGCTTGCCCCCCCAAGGGATCCCCGCGGCGCAAGGCGCGCCGCGCGCCCGGCGGTCCCGAGGCGCTCCCCCTCCACTCTCCAGCGGCCGATGAGCGCGGGCCGCTCCAATACCTGCCGGAGCTCCCGGAGGAAACGCCGGCGCCGGATCTCCCGGGCGCCGAAGCGCTTCAGGTGTTCCGTGGTCACCTGGCAGTCGACCAGCTGGAAACCGGACCGCTGCAGCCGGCCGAGAAGATCCAGCAGGGCGACCTTCGAGCTGTCGCGCACGCGGCTGAACATGGACTCGCCGAAAAACACCCCCCCCAGCGCAACCCCATATAGCCCGCCGGCCAGAACCCCATCCCGCCAGACCTCCACGGAGTGGGCGATGCCCGCGGCATGCAGACGGCCGTAGGCGACGATCATTTCCGGTACAATCCAGGTGCCGGCCTCCCCCCGCCGGTGGCCCGCGCAGGCTTCCATGACCTGTTGGAAGGCCTGGTCATAGGTCACCTGAAAGCGCCCCTGACGCATGGTGCGTGCCAGGCGACGGGGCACGTGGACTTCGTGAGGGTAGATCACCAGCCGGGGATCGGGGGACCACCACAGAATGGGATCGCCCGGCGCGTACCAGGGGAAAATGCCCATACGGTAAGCCAGGGTGAGGCGGGGGAGGCTCAAATCGCCGCCCACAGCCAGCAAGCCCTCGGGGACGGCCAGGTGCGGCGGTGGGAAGCTGATTTCCTGGGAAAGCCTGAAAACCGGCATGGATCGATAGGCCTGCGGGCGGCCTTGCGCCCGAGAGCGCCTGCGCTGGCGGGACACCGCGCCCCTGCCCACCGGCCTCCCGGGGACGGCCGCTTCCCGGGGTTGCGGGGAGGTGTCGGCTATTCCATATTGAACGTAATCTGGTCCTGCGCCAGATCCACGAATACGACTCCCCCTTTGACCAGCTTGCCGAACAGGATTTCGTCGGAGAGCTTGTCCTTGATCTGCACCTGCATCAGCCGCTGCAAGGGGCGCGCGCCGTACTGGGGATCGTGCCCTTGGCGGGCCAGCCAGTTGCGCGCCTTGTCGGAGACGTTGAGATACACCTTTTTACCGGCCAGCTGCGCGTTCAATTCCTTGACGAATTTTTCCACGATCATTTCCATGATCTCCACCGTCAAGGGGTGGAACTGGATCGTGGCGTCCAGGCGGTTGCGGAACTCCGGGCTGAAATAACGCTCGATGGCCTCGCGTCCCTTGCCGGCCGTGTCCGTCCGTTTGTCACCGAAACCGATGGACGTCGTGGCCATTTCGCGAGTGCCGGCGTTGGAGGTCATGATGAGAATCACGTTGCGGAAATCGGCCTTCTTGCCGTTGTTGTCCGTCAGGGTGGCGTGGTCCATGACCTGCAGCAGGATGTTGTAAATGTCCGGGTGGGCTTTCTCGATCTCGTCCAGCAGCAGCACGCTGTGGGGATGCTTGCGGATGCCGTCCGTGAGCAGGCCTCCCTGGTCGAAGCCGATGTAGCCCGGCGGAGCCCCGATCAGGCGCGCCACGGCGTGCTTCTCCATGTACTCGCTCATGTCGAAGCGCATGAACTCGACGTCCAGCGCCCGGGCGATCTGCAGCGCCACCTCGGTCTTGCCGACCCCCGTGGGACCGGTGAAGAGAAAGGAACCCACGGGCTTGCCGGGGTGCCCGAGACCGGCCCGGGAGCGCTTGATGGCCGTCACCAGGGAGCCGATGGCGTTGTCCTGGCCGAATACCACCTCCTTCAAGCGCCCATCGAGGGTCTCCAGCTTGGCCTTGTCGGAGAGGGACACGCTCTGGGTCGGGATCTTGGCCATCTTGGCCACGATCTTCTCGATGTCCGCGGGGTTGATCTTGCTCCGGCGGCTCGAACCGGTGAGGCGCACGTAGGCTCCGGCCTCGTCGATCACGTCGATGGCCTTGTCGGGGAGGTAGCGGTCGTTGACGTACTTCGCCGACAATTCCGCCGCCGCCTTGAGCGCCGTATCGGTGTAGACGATTCCATGATGGTCCTCGTAGCGTGTCCGCAGGCCCTTGAGGATCTGCACGGTTTCACCGACACTGGGCTCGGAGATTTCGATCTTCTCGAAGCGGCGCGACAGCGCCCGGTCCTTTTCGAAGTGGTTCTTGTATTCCTCGTAAGTGCTGGAGCCGATGCAGCGCAGCTCTCCGGACGTCAGCACGGGCTTGAGAATGTTCGATGCGTCGAGGGACCCGCCGCTGGTGGCGCCGGCCCCCACGATGGTGTGGATCTCGTCGATGAATAGCACCGCGTTGGGCCGCTTGCGCAATTCGGCGATGACGCCCTTGAGCCGCTTTTCGAAGTCCCCCCGGTACTTGGTGCCGGCCAGCAGCCCGCCCAGATCCAAGGCATAGATGCGAATTTCCCGCAAGGGTTCCGGAACATCGCCGTGATGGATGCGCTGGGCCAGGCCCTCGGCGATGGCGGTCTTGCCCACGCCCGGATCCCCCACGAAGACGGGGTTGTTCTTGCGGCGGCGGCAGAGGACCTGGAGGGTGCGCTCCAGTTCCGGTTCGCGGCCGATGAGGGGGTCGAGTTTCCCCTCGGCCGCCTGCTGCACCAGGTCCACCGTAAAGGCCTCCAG